>NZ_JBIUCI010000011.1:0-319379 GCF_044593635.1 Streptomyces sp. NPDC051913
GATGTGGGCTGTGCCCGCGTCGGGGGTGATGAGGGTGGAGAGGATCTTCACGGCGGTGGTCTTGCCGGCGCCGTTCGGGCCGAGCAGGGCGAAGACCGAGCCTGCCGGGATGCGCAGGTCGATCCCGTCGAGGACGGTCTTGTCGCCGTAGGACTTGCGCAGGCCGGTGGCGCAGACGGCGACCGGGGACGGATCACCGTCCTGCTGTGTAGACGTGGACATGACAGATGAAGGCATGGAGCCCTCCGCTCGAAGGCTGAAGTGGGTGAGGAGGTGGGGGACGGTGGGGACGAGGCGCGTGGCTCAGGGCTTGGCGCGGAGGACGTCGATGTTGCCCCAGTTGGTCCGCGCGCGGATCTTGACGGTGTCCTCCGTCTGCTCCGGGGCCTCGGACGCGGTCAGCGTGTTGCGGACCTGCCCGCGGTGAGAGCTGACGTCGAGCCAGGCGGCGGTGCCCTCGCGGACGCCGACCTCGATGGAGCCGTTGGAGGTGTCCAGCCGGACCTCCCCGCGGGCGACCTCGGCGACGCGCAGGTGGCCGTTGGTCGAGGTGCCGACGACCGACGCCTCGGCGCGTGTGATGTCGATGCCGCCGTTGGTGCCGCTCATCCGCAGCTCGCCGGTGACGACGCCGACGGTCGTGGTGCCGTTCGTGTTCTTCAGGACGGCGGGTCCCGCTACGGTGCCGACGCGGATGTTGCCGCTGCTGCTGCTGATCTCGGCGCGGCCCTCGGCGTGGCCCACGGTGATCGAGCCGTGCGACACCTCCAGGCGCAGGGACCCGGTCGTGTCGAGCCGGACGTCACCGGTCGAGGTCTTCACGCGGACCTCGCCGAGGACACCCTCGCCGAGCACCTGCGTCCAGGAGCCGGTCGCGTCGACGCCGGAGCCGGTGGGCAGTTCGACCGTCACGGAGACGACGCCGCTCGGTCCGATCACGCGGCGCTCCTTCGTCCTGATGCCGAGGACGCCGTTGACGAACGTGACCTCGGTCTGCGCGGCCGCCTTCACGTCCTTGTCCCGCTTCGGGTCGCCCGGCTGCACGTCGACGACGGTGTCGGCCCGGTCGGTGGCGCTGAACTGGACGTACCCGGCGCCGACGTGGGCGACGACCGAGATCGGCTCGGGAGTGTCGAAAGTAGGCATGGCTGTACCGTCCTCGTGGCTCGTGGGGGCGTCCCCGCAGGTGGGACGTGGTGTGGGTGAAGTGGTGGGCGGGCTGGGCTAGCGCACCCAGCCCGTGAAGTTCTGTCCGGTGCGGGTCTTCTGTGCCGTACGGGGCTGTGCCCCGCCGTCCACCGCGGCCGACACGGCGCGCACCAGCCACGCGTTGACCGACAGGCCCTCGCGGTTCGCGGCCTCCTCGGCGCGGGCCTTGAGGTGGGCCGGCAGCCGCAGGTTGACGCGGGCTGTGCCGCCCTCGTCGCCGTCGGCGGGGGTCGGGAGCGGTTCTACGGCGGGGGAGTCGGCGTAGGTGGGCGGCGGAGTCACCACGAAATCGGGGTCGAGGCCGCGCAGCCGTACGTCGACCGAGCCGGGGGCGAGTTCGCGGGTGATCTCGTCCATCGCGGCGGAGAGCACGTTGAGCATGGTCAGCCGGGTCGCCGACTCCAGAGGGGCGGTGAGTCGCTCGGCCAGCTCGCGAGCTTCGTCGCCACCGGCCTCGGCGGCCACCGCCAGTTCGCGGCGGAGGGTGTCGACGTACGGGGTGAGGTCCATGGCGTCATCATGGCACCACTTTGGCGCTACGCGCAACCATGAAGGTGTCGAGACGGTGTCAGGGGAGAGCGGGGTGTGTGGATCGATGCCTTGACCTGCGGAAATCGGGTGGCGCTGGGTTGGCTTGCGATGGTGTCACGTGGCGCTGCCCGGTGAGGTTTGGCGCCGAGTGATGCCATGTGGTGCCACAGTGGCGTCTCGGGAGGCCCTGACGTGACGGGTCTCAGTTGTCGGCCGTGCGGCGCTCGCGGAGGCCGCCCAGTTCCACCGCGGTGCAGCGCCAGCGGCGGTCCCGGCCCTGTTCCACGCGGAAGGCCATGGCACGCAGCTGGTCGCCGGCGCCGATGCGGGCGAAGGCCTCGAAGGCGCCGGGGCGCGGGACGTAGTAGCCGATGTCGCGGACCACGGGGCGAGTGCCGCGGGCGCGGAGGGGGCCGCGTTCGGCGAGCGTGGCCAGTTCGTCGTAGGCCTGCCCGACGGTGTGCCGGAGCATCGAGTGGACGGGGCGCTGGCCGCTGAGGACCAGGACGAGGAGCTCGGCGATGTGGTCGGTGGGATGGAGCTGGGGGACAGGGGTGTGCGGGGTCCGGGTGGGGGCGGCGTGGCTCGCTCCGGGGGCGTCGGGGGCGGTGCGCGTGGGCGTGGCCGTGGGGGTCGCCGGGCGGTTGTCCGCGGGCCTGGTGCGGGTGGTGGGGCCGGCGCCGTTCGGGGAGCCCGGCGGACGGCCGTCGCCGGGGGCGGTGCGGGTGGCGCCGCCGGCCGGGGTGCGGGGCGGGGCGCCGCCGGGGCGGCGGGTGTCGCGGCGGCTCGGCGGGCGGGTGCCGGGGCGGAGCTGCGACCTGGTCATGACCTTGTTCATCGAGATCCCCGTTCATGGAGCCCGGAGCGGTGCGACGTATACCGGGCGGTAACTTCGGCGGTTGGGGATCTTGTACGGGGACGAGAGCGGCCGCGGCAAGGAAGGGCCGGGCTGATGGCGAGGGGCGGGAAGGTTCGCTTATCCGGGTGATTCGGGGGGTTGGAAGCCCGGGATCGCGGGGGCGGGCCGGGTGAGTTTCCGGACGCGGGTGGACGCCTCCGGGTGTCGGGGTGGGGACTCGAAAGGGGACGCCAGGGCTGCTTCCGCACGTATCCTGAAGGCCTCCGAGGGCATGTCGTCGGCCTCCCCGGATCCCTCCCTCCGACCACGAAAGCGGCAACCATCATGCGCGTCTACGTCCCCCTGACCCTCTCCGGTCTCGCCGAGGCGTACAAGACGGGCGAGTTGGGTCCCGGTCCGCTCGTCGCCTACGCCGTGACGCCCGCGTTGCGCGAGTGGTACCTCTCCGACGACATCGAGGAACTGGAGTACGCGGCGCTGAACCGGGCCGCGCTCGCCTCGCTGCGGCTGCTGGCGGCCGACCCCGAGGCGGTACGGCGCCGGGTCGTGGTCGCCGTCGACGTGCCGGACGGCGCGGCGGTGGCCGACCCGGACCGCGGGCTCGATCCGGCGGCGCTCGGCGAGGTGCGCGTCGCCCCGGGTGTGGCTCTGGCCAAGGCGGCCGCGGTGCATGTCGACGCGGGCGACGCCGAGGACGACGTGGCCGCGGGGGCGCGGGCGCTGGAGGCGGCGGACGGCGGGGACGACGACGCGCAGTTCGTCGTGGACGGGACCGAGGACCACGAACTGCTCTGGTACGCCACGCAGGAGATCGCGAACCTGGTGGGGCTGGACGGCTGAGGCGGTCCGGCCGCGCCGGTTGGGCGTCGGCCAGGGCCTATTTGGCCCCTGACCTGCGGGTCTCTTGATTGTCAGTGGGGGCGGGTAGGTTTTTGGCATGGGGATGCACGGCATGGGGACGCACACGGGCGCACACATCGTCTGGGACTGGAACGGGACGCTGTTCCACGACAACGACGCGATCATCGGGGCGACGAACGCGGCGTTCGCCGAGCTGGGGCTCGCGCCGATCACGATGGAGCAGTACCGGGCGCTGTACTGCGTGCCGGTGCCGAAGTTCTACGAGCGGTTGATGGGGCGGCTGCCCACCGAGGCCGAGTGGCTGGTCATGGACGAGACCTTCCACCGGTACTACACCGAGCACCGGGTGGGGTGCGGGCTGACGGTCGGGGCGACGGAGCTGCTCATCGGGTGGCGGTCGGCGGGGCGCAGCCAGTCGATCCTCAGCATGTACGGCCACGAGGATCTGGTGCCCCTGGTGCGCGGGTTCGGGATCGAGGCGCACTTCGTCCGGGTCGACGGGCGTACCGGGCCGTCCGGGGGAAGCAAGGCGGAGCACATGGAGCGGCACGTGGCGGCGCTCGCCGGGGTCGATCCGGCTCGTACGGTGGTGATCGGGGACGCCGCCGACGACGCGGTGGCCGCGCTGCACGTGGGGGCGCGGGCGGTGCTGTACACCGGGGGATCGCACAGCCGGGCGAGCCTGGAGGAGGTCGGCGTTCCGGTCGTCGACTCACTGGCCGAGGCCGTCGCGGAGGCGGAGCGCATAGCGGCGTGACCGTTCGGCGCGAGGGCGGGGACTGTGCAGAACGTCAAAGTTCGACCCCTGGTTTTGTACACATACGGCTCATGACGGGGCCCCTGTAGGGAGCGATAGCCTTGGTGGCGTGATCAGCGCGATATCTCGCGGGGGCACTGTCGCCCCTGCCCTGCGCCCGGAGAACACGGACGACATCCGTGTCCGGGCGTCAGTCGCTGGTCCGCGCGGGCGGGACGGAGGTGCGGAACCCTCCAGGGCGCCGCGCACACCCCATGACAGGGCCTCCCAGAGAGCAGCGTCACACCTTTCGAGGGCGTCGACATTGGCTGATATCACTCCGCCCATCTCGCCTCGCGGCATAGCGTCGGAACGGACCGGACACCCCGGGCCGTGGCGTAGAGCCGCAGGGGAAGACACCGAACTTCCTTCAACGTCACGCAACGGCGCGCGACAGGAGCCAGAGGACAATGCAGACCAAGCTGGACGAAGCCAAGGCCGAGCTGCTCGAGAGGGCCGCCCGGGTAGCTGAGAACAGCCCGGTCGGGGGGCACCTACCGACCGGGACGACGGACGAGGGCACCCCTGACCGGGAGTCCGTGCTCGCGTTCCTCCAGCGCTACTACCTGCACACCGCCCCGGAGGACCTCACCGACCGCGACCCGGTCGACGTCTTCGGAGCCGCCTTCTCCCACTACCGGCTGGCCGAGAACCGGCCACAGGGCACGGCCAACGTGCGGGTCCTCACGCCCACCGTGGAGGAGAACGGCTGGGCGTGCAGTCATTCGATCGTCGAGGTCGTCACCGACGACATGCCCTTCCTGGTCGACTCGGTCACCAACGAGCTGACCCGGCAGGGACGCGGGATCCACGTCGTCATCCACCCGCAGGTCGTCGTCCGCAGGGATCTCACGGGGCAGCTGATCGAGGTGCTCCCGCAGCGCCCCGCCGGCGACCGCAGCGAGCTTCCGCACGACGCGCACACCGAGTCCTGGATCCACGTCGAGATCGACCGCGAGACCGACCGCGCGGACCTCAAGCAGATCACCGCCGATCTGCTGCGAGTGCTGTCGGACGTCCGCGAGACGGTCGAGGACTGGGAGAAGATGCGGGACGCGGCGCTGCGGATGGCCGAGGAGCTGCCCGCCGAGCCCGTCGCCTCCGATCTGCGCGAGCAGGAGATCGAGGAGGCCCGTGAGCTGCTGCGCTGGCTGGCCGCCGACCACTTCACCTTCCTCGGGTACCGCGAGTACCAGCTCCGCGAGGACGACTCCCTCGCCGCCGTGCCGGGCACCGGCCTCGGCATCCTGCGTTCCGACCCGCACCACGCCGAGGACGAGAGCCACCCCGTCAGCCCCTCCTTCGAGCGGCTGCCCGCCGACGCCCGGGCCAAGGCGCGCGAGCACAAGCTGCTGGTGCTGACCAAGGCCAACAGCCGCGCGACCGTGCACCGGCCGTCGTACCTCGACTACATCGGCGTGAAGAAGTTCGACGCCGAGGGCAACGTCGTCGGGGAGCGGCGCTTCCTCGGGCTGTTCTCCTCCGCGGCCTACACCGAGTCCGTCCGCCGCGTGCCCGTCATCCGCCGCAAGGTGGACGAGGTGCTCCAGCGCGCCGGGTTCTCGCCCAACAGCCACGACGGGCGCGACCTGCTCCAGATCCTGGAGACCTACCCGCGCGACGAGCTCTTCCAGACCCCGGCCGACGAGCTCCAGTCCATCGTCACCAGCGTCCTCTACCTCCAGGAGCGGCGCCGGCTGCGGCTCTACCTGCGCCAGGACGAGTACGGCCGCTACTACTCGGCCCTCGTCTACCTGCCCCGCGACCGGTACACCACCGGCGTCCGGCTGCGGATCATCGACATCCTGAAGGAGGAGCTCGGCGGCATCAGCGTCGACTTCACCGCCTGGAACACCGAGTCGATCCTGTCCCGGCTGCACTTCGTGGTCCGGGTCCCGCAGGGCACCGAGCTGCCCGAGCTCAGCGACAGCGACAAGGAGCGCATCGAGGCCCGCCTCGTCGAGGCCGCCCGCTCCTGGGCCGACGGATTCGCCGAGGCCCTCACCGGAGAGCTGGGCGAGGAGCGCGCCGCCGAACTGCTGCGCCGCTACGGCAGCGCCTTCGCCGAGGGCTACAAGGCCGACCACACCCCGCGCGCGGCCGTCGCCGACCTGTGCCACCTGGAGCAGCTCACCGAGGAGAACAACTTCGCCCTGAGCCTGTACGAGCCGGTCGGCTCGGCCCCCGAGGAGCGCCGCTTCAAGATCTACCGCAAGGGCGAGGCCGTCTCCCTGTCCGCGGTGCTGCCGGTGCTCAGCCGCCTCGGCGTCGAGGTGACCGACGAGCGGCCGTACGAACTGCGCTGCTCGGACCGTACGACGGCCTGGATCTACGACTTCGGTCTGCGCATGCCCAAGTCGCAGAACGGCGCCGGGGACTACCTCGGCGACGACGGCCGCGAGCGCTTCCAGGAGGCCTTCGCCGCGACCTGGACCGGCAAGGCGGAGAACGACGGCTTCAACGCCCTCGTGCTCAGCGCGGGCCTGGGCTGGCGGCAGGCGATGGTGCTGCGGGCGTACGCCAAGTACCTGCGCCAGGCGGGCTCCACGTTCTCGCAGGACTACATGGAGGACACCCTCCGCAACAACGTCCACACCACGCGCCTGCTGGTCTCCCTGTTCGAGGCGCGGATGTCGCCGGACCGGCAGCGCGCGGGCCACGAGATCGTCGACGCCCTCCTCGAAGAGGTCGACGCGGCGCTCGACCAGGTGGCGAGCCTCGACGAGGACCGCATCCTGCGTTCCTTCCTGACCGTCATCAAGGCGACCCTGCGCACCAACTTCTTCCAGGAGGCCGCCGGCGGCAAGCCGCACGACTACGTCTCCATGAAGTTCGACCCGCAGGCCATCCCGGACCTGCCCGCGCCCCGCCCGGCGTTCGAGATCTGGGTCTACTCGCCGCGCGTCGAGGGCGTGCACCTCAGGTTCGGCAAGGTCGCGCGCGGTGGTCTGCGCTGGTCCGACCGGCGTGAGGACTTCCGGACCGAGATCCTCGGCCTGGTGAAGGCGCAGATGGTGAAGAACACCGTCATCGTGCCGGTGGGCGCCAAGGGCGGCTTCGTCGCCAAGCAGCTGCCCGACCCGGGCGTGGACCGGGACGCGTGGCTGGCCGAGGGCATCGCCAGCTACAAGACGTTCATCTCGGCGCTGCTCGACATCACCGACAACATGGTGGCCGGCGAGGTCGTCCCGCCCGCCGACGTCGTCCGGCACGACGAGGACGACACCTATCTCGTCGTCGCCGCCGACAAGGGCACCGCGACCTTCTCGGACATCGCCAACGGGGTCGCCGAGTCGTACAACTTCTGGCTCGGCGACGCCTTCGCCTCCGGCGGCTCGGCCGGTTACGACCACAAGGGCATGGGCATCACCGCGCGCGGTGCCTGGGAGTCCGTCAAGCGGCACTTCCGGGAGCTGGGCGTGAACACGCAGACCGAGGACTTCACGGTCGTCGGCATCGGCGACATGTCCGGTGACGTGTTCGGCAACGGCATGCTGCTCAGCGAGCACATCCGCCTGGTCGCCGCCTTCGACCACCGGCACATCTTCATCGACCCGAAGCCGGACTCGGCGACCTCCTACGCCGAGCGGCGCCGCGTCTTCGAGCTGCCGCGCTCCAGCTGGGCCGACTACAACACCGAGCTGATCTCGGCCGGTGGCGGCGTGTTCCCGCGTACCGCCAAGGCCATCCCGCTCAACGCGACCATCCGCGAGGCCCTCGGCATCGAGGGCAAGGTCTCCAAGATGACGCCGGCCGACCTGATGAAGGCCATCCTCAAGGCGCCGGTCGACCTGCTGTGGAACGGCGGCATCGGCACGTATGTGAAGTCGAGCGCGGAGACGCACGCGGACGTCGGCGACAAGGCCAACGACCCGATCCGCGTCGACGGCGCCGACCTGCGCGTCAAGGTCGTCGGCGAGGGCGGCAACCTGGGCCTGACCCAGCTCGGCCGGATCGAGTTCGCACTGCACGGCGGCAAGATCAACACCGATGCCATCGACAACAGCGCGGGCGTGGACACCTCCGACCACGAGGTGAACATCAAGATCCTGCTCAACGGCCTGGTCACCGAAGGCGACATGACCGTCAAGCAGCGCAACAAGCAGCTCGCCGAGATGACCGACGAGGTCGGCCGCCTGGTCCTGCGCAACAACTACGCGCAGAACACGGCCATCGCCAACGCCCTCGCCCAGTCCAAGGACATGCTCCACGCCCAGCAGCGGTACATGCGCCACCTGGTGCGTGCCGGACTGCTGGACCGGGCCCTGGAGTTCCTGCCCACCGACCGCCAGATCCGCGAGCGCCTCACCAACGGCCAGGGCCTGACGGGCCCGGAGACGGCCGTGCTGCTGGCGTACACGAAGATCACGGTCTCCGACGAGCTGCTGCACACCTCGCTGCCCGACGACCCGTATCTGCGCACCCTGCTCGACGCGTACTTCCCGACCGCGCTGCGTGAGAAGTTCGCCGACCAGATGCACAGCCACCCGCTGGCCCGCGAGATCATCACGACGGTCCTGGTCAACGACACGGTCAACACGGGCGGTACGACCTATCTGCACCGCCTGCGCGAGGAGACCGGGGCCTCCCTGGAGGAGATCGTCCGGGCGCAGACCGCGGCCCGCGCGATCTTCCGTTCGGCCGCCGTGTGGGACGGGGTGGAGGCCCTCGACAACCGGGTCGAGGCCGCCGTGCAGACCCGTATCCGGCTGCACTCGCGCCGGCTCGTCGAGCGTGGCACGCGCTGGCTGCTCAACAACCGGCCGCAGCCGCTCCAGCTCGCCGAGACCGTCGAGTTCTTCGGCGAGCGCGTCGAGCAGGTGTGGTCGCAGCTGCCGAAGCTGCTCCGGGGCGCGGACCTGGAGTGGTACCAGCAGATCTACGACGAGCTGTCGGGCGCCGGCGTGCCGGACGAACTCGCCACGCGCGTGGCCGGGTTCTCCTCCGCCTTCCCCACGCTCGACATCGTCTCGGTGGCCGACCGCATGGGCAAGAAGCCGCTGGACGTCGCCGAGGTCTACTACGACCTCGCCGACGTGCTGCACATCACCCAGCTCATGGACCGCATCATCGAGCTGCCCCGCGCGGACCGCTGGCAGTCCATGGCCCGCGCCTCCATCCGTGAGGACCTCTACGCGGCCCACGCGGCACTGACCGCGGACGTCCTCGCGGTCGGCAACGGCACCTCCACCCCCGAGCAGCGCTTCAAGGCCTGGGAGGAGAAGAACGCGGCGATCCTCGGCCGGGCGCGCACGACCCTGGAGGAGATCCAGGGCTCGGAGACGTTCGACCTCGCCAACCTGTCGGTGGCCATGCGGACGATGCGCACGCTGCTGCGGACGCATTCGTAGGCCGTACGAGCTCGTAGTGCGGTACGAGCAACAGGGCGCCCCGGGCCGGGAATCGGCTCGGGGCGCCCTTTTCTTGGCTTGCTTTAGGCAAAGGGGAGGGCCACGAATTACCGTTTCCCGCTAAGAGTTGTGCCGTGAACGCGTGGGTTGTCGGCGGCAGCGGTGCCGTGGTGAATTTCGCCGTCTTCAATGTGCTGCTGCACGGGCTCGGCCGGCGGGCCCTGGTGGCGACGGTGCTCGCGAGCGTCATCGCCGTGTTCACGAACTACCTGGGCCTGCGCCTCCTCGCCCACCACGACCGCGAGGTGGGGATCGGTGAGCGGCCCGCCCTGTTCTTCGCCTTCCGCGGGATCGGCGTGGTGATGGAGAGCGGCCTGTTCTACGTCGGCTATCACGGCCTCGGCCTTCACGGACCGCTCGGGTCGAACGCCGTGAAGGCCGTGTCCCTCGTGCTCGCGTCGGCTTTCCGGTTCCTGGTCCGCCGCACGTGGGCGGTGCCGCACGAAGTGCTCAGCCGGTCCTAGACGGCGACCTTCGGCTTCGGCTTGGCCTTGGGCTTCGCCGCCCTGTCCGTCTTGTCACCGGTGAAGGCCTCGTACTCCTTCAGGACGTCCTCCGTCGGACCGTCCATGCGCAGCTCGCCGCGCTCCAGCCACAGGACGCGGTCGCAGGTGTCGCGGATCGACTTGTTGTTGTGGCTGACCAGGAACACCGTGCCGGCGTGCTTGCGCAGCTCGCGGATGCGCTGCTCGGAGCGCTTCTGGAAGGAGCGGTCGCCGGTCGCGAGGGCCTCGTCGATGAGGAGGACGTCGTGGTCCTTGGCGGCGGCGATGGAGAAGCGGAGCCGGGCGCCCATGCCGGAGGAGTAGGTGCGCATGGGCAGGGTGATGAAGTCGCCCTTCTCGTTGATGCCGGAGAAGTCGACGATCTCCTGGTAGCGCTCCTTGACCTGCTCGCGGGACATGCCCATCGCGAGGCCGCCGAGGTAGACGTTGCGCTCGCCGGTGAGGTCGCCCATCAGGGCCGCGTTGACGCCGAGCAGGGAGGGCTGGCCGTCGGTGTAGATGGCGCCGCTCTCCACGGGGAGCAGGCCCGCGACCGCCTTGAGCAGGGTCGACTTGCCGGAGCCGTTGGTGCCGATGAGGCCGATGGCCTCGCCCTTGTAGGCGACGAACGACACCTTCTTCACGGCGTGCACCTTGCGCACGCCGGACGCCTTCTCGGTCTTCTCGCGGCGCAGGATGCGGTTGAGGGCGGCGGTCGCGGAGCCCTTGCCGGCGCCGGTGCCGTTGACGCGGTAGACGATGTCCACGCTGTCCGCGATCACGGTGGGGGCGGTTACCTGGTCGTTGATGTTCGCGTTCTCAGCCACGGCCGTACGTCTCCTCAGCCTTCCAGAAGTAGATGAAGCCGCCGACTCCGGCGAGCAGGGCCCAGCCCGTCGCGATCAGCCACACATGGGTCGGCAGCTGGCTCGCGTGGAAGCTGTCGATCAGCGCGAAGCGCATCAGGTCGATGTAGACGGCGGCCGGGTTGGCCTGGAGGACGGGGACCACCCACGACGGCCAGTCGCTGTGCTTGCTCGCCAGGTGCTCGATGCTCCACATGACGCCCGAGACGTACATCCACGTACGCAGCACGAACGGCATCAGCTGCGCGATGTCCGGGGTCTTGGCGCCGAGCCGGGCCATGACCATCGAGACGCCGGCGTTGAAGACGAACTGCAGGACCAGTGCCGGGATCGCCAGCACCCAGGACGCCGCCACCGGCACACCGAAGCAGAGCAGGATCACGACGAGGGCGCACATGGAGAACAGCAGCTGCTGGAGCTGCTGGAGGCAGAACGAGATGGGCAGCGCGGCCCGCGGGAAGTGCAGGGCGCGCACCAGGCCGAGGTTGCCGGAGATCGCGCGGGTGCCCGCCAGGATCGAGCTCTGGGTGAACGTCCAGATGAACACGCCCGTCACCAGGAAGGGGACGTAGTCCGGAACACCCTTCTTGGTGCCGAGCAGCACACCGAAGATGAGGAAGTACACCGCCGCGTTGAGCAGCGGGTTCATCACCTGCCAGATCTGGCCGAGCTTCGCCTGGCTGTACTGGGCGGTGAGCTTGGCGGTCGAGAACGCGGTGATGAAGTGCCGCCGGGCCCACAGCTGGCGGATGTACTCGGGCAGCGTCGGACGGGCACCGCTGACCGAGAGGCCGTGGCGGGCGGCTAGGGCCGCGAGGTCGGCCTCGACCGGGGGTGCCGGTGCCGAGGGCGGTGTGTGGAGAACCTGGCTCACATCCGCTGCTTTCACTTGGGGGGTACGGAGGGGGCGGCGCCCGGCGTTTCCTTACGCTTCTCTTTGCGTTCTCTTACGTCGGGACGGGACCGTATCGTCGCAACGTGAGCGTAGGCCGAGTGCACGTCGGAACGCAACCGTTTCGTCGTAACGCCCTATGCTGGTCCGTATGACGACCAACGCCGAGGAGCCGCAGACGCGTCCGCGCCGCCGGGCACCCGCCGGGGCGGCCGTGCTGCGCGAGGACGTGACGGAGGCCATCCGGGCGGCCGTCTTCGAGGAGCTCGCGGCCGTCGGCTACGCGCGGATGTCCATCGAGGGGATCGCGCGCCGCGCGGGCGTCGGCAAGACGGCGGTGTACCGCCGCTGGCGTTCCAAGCTGCACCTGGTGCTCGACGTGGTGTCGGCGCTCGCCGTGCAGGGGCTTCCGGCGCCGGACACGGGCGCGCTGGAGAGCGATCTGCGGCTGCTGTACGAGATGACGTCAAGGGCGCTGCGGCACCCGGTGGCCTCGCAGATCCTGCCGGACCTCCAGGCCGAGGCGGCCCGCAATCCCGAGATCGCCGAGGCCGTGCAGAAGGCGCTGCGGGACGGTCAGGAGGGCGTCGCCAGCAAGATCATCGTGGCGGCGGAGCAGCGCGGTGAGGTCCGGGTGGGCCGCGACGACGAGTTGGCCCTGGACCTGATCTCCGGGCCGCTGTACTGGCGCTCGGTCGTGATCCGCAGCCCGAAGCTGCCCAAGGGGTACCTCGACGCGCTCGCGCGGGCGACGGCGGCGGCGATCAAGGCGTTGTAGACGGTGTAGGTCGTGCAGGTGGTGCAGGCACCCGGACGGCCACGTGGATGGCCCGGGTGCCGTAGACCCTGCCCGGGCTCAGCCGCGGGCCGCCTCCGGGTGCAGTCGTACCCAGCCCTCCCAGGCCGAGGTGATCATGTCCTCCACGTCGTGTCGGGCCTTCCAGCCGAGTTCGGCGGTGATGCGGTCGGCGGAGGCGACGACGCGGGCCGGGTCGCCGGGGCGGCGGGGGGTGACGGTCGGGGGGCGGTCGTAGCCGGTGACGGCGTTGACGCGGTCGATCATCTCGCGGACGGAGACGCCTTCGCCGCGGCCGATGTTGAGGGTGAGATCACGGCCGGGCGCGGAGCGCAGGGCGCGGGCCGCCGCCACATGGGCCTCCGCCAGGTCGACCACGTGGATGTAGTCACGGACGCAGGTGCCGTCGGGGGTCGGGTAGTCGTCGCCGAAGATGCGCGGGGGCGCGTTCTCGGTGAGCTTCTCGAAGATCATGGGGATCAGGTTGAAGACGCCGGTGTCGGCGAGGGCGGGGGTCGCCGCGCCCGCCACGTTGAAGTAGCGCAGGGACGCGGTGGCCAGGCCCGTCGCCCGGCCCGTCGCCCGGACCAGCCACTCGCCCGCCAGCTTCGTCTCGCCGTACGGCGACATGGGCACGCACGGGGTCTCCTCCGTCACCAGCTCCACGTCCGGCATGCCGTACACGGCCGCCGACGAGGAGAAGACGAACGACGGCACCCCGGCCCCGGTCACCTGCTCCAGCAGGACGCGCAGCCCCTCCACGTTCTCCCGGTAGTAGTGCAGCGGCAGCTCGACCGACTCGCCCACCTGCTTCTTCGCCGCCAGATGCACGACCCCGGTGATCCCGTGGTCGGCCAGCGCGCGCGCCACCCGCTCGCCGTCCAGCGTGGAGCCGACCACCAGCGGCACCCCGTCCGGGACCCGCTCGGCGATGCCCGTCGACAGGTCGTCGTACACCACCGTGCCCTCGCCCGCCTGGGTCATCGCCCGTACGACGTGCGCTCCGATGTATCCGGCGCCGCCGGTGATCAGCCAGGTCATGTACGGCCGTCCCCTCGTCAGTGAGCGTGGTGGTCATCGTGGTCGTGGTGGTGGGCGTGCTCGGCGCGTGGTCGGGCAGCGGTGTCAGTCAACCAGGCCGGGGGCGGCGCCGGAGACGGCAGTGGACCCACCCCGCGAACGGGTGGGCGCGCGCAGGGGTTCCGGGCGGGCGCCCGTCGTGCGCCACAGGCGCGTGAAGGACAGGGCGGCCGCCGTCACCAGCAGCGCGTTGCGCAGCAGCATCAGCGCGCAGCCCGTCCAGGTCGCGGCCTCCACCTCGGCGTACAGGACCGGGTACACCACCGCGCTGACCGCCGTCGCCGCCACGATCAGCGCGGCCACCGGGCGCTGCGCGGTGTGCCGCGAGGTCAGGCACACGGCCGCCAGGCCCAGCAGCCAGACCAGGTACTGCGGGCTGATCACCCGGCTGGTCACCGTGAACAGCAGCACGGCCGTGAGCGCCGCGTCGTACGGCGTCGCTGGCGTCCAGCGTCTGGCCCGCACCCGCCACCACAGCAGGAGGCCGCCGGCGACCGCGGTGGCGGCGAGGGAGGCGTGGGCGAGCAGGGAGACGTACGGACCGGTGTACTCCAGGGCGCCGTACTGGTAGCGGACCGTGCCCGGCCAGCCGGCGTGGGTGGCGAGGGCGAGCGCCGTGCCGCCGAGCGACTCGATCTGCACGCCCCGGCCGCCCTGCTGGCGCAGGAACGCGAGGGCGTTGTCGAAGCGGGCCAGCAGGAGGGCGAGGGCCGCCGTCCCCGTCAGCGCCGCCCACCGCCATGCCGACCGGGTCGCGCGGCCCCGCTCCACGCCCAGCAGCACCAGCACCGGCCACACCTTCACCAGCGCGCCCAGCGCCGCGAACGCGCCGCACGCACGCGTGGAGCGCGGCAGCGTCAACAGCGCGAGGACGGCCAGGGCCGTGACCTGCACGTCGTAGCGTGCGAGCGGGACGTGCAGGAGGAGCGGGAGGCCGCCGGTCCAGAGGGCGGCGCCGTGCGGACTGCGGCCGGGGCGAGCGCCCGCGCGGGCCAGTGCGTACGTGATCGCCGCGTCGGTGAGGAGGGTCAGGGCCACGAACGCCCGGAAGTACGTCAGGCCGGGCAGCAGGGCCGGGGACAGCAGGACCGGGCCCGCGCCGGGCGGGTACTGCCACAGCGGGTCGTGCGCGGGGAAGGCGCCGGTGGTCAGGACGCCGTACCAGTGGGCGTACAGCCGCCACACCTCACGGGCGACACCGCCGCCGCCCAGCAGGGGCAGCGTGTCGTGGGCGAGCAGCCACAGCATCAGGGTGCGGGTGGTGAGCCAGGCGGCGGACAGCAGGAGGGCGGGGCGAGGTCTCATCACGGCGGATCGTAAGGCGCCGGATCGCCGTTCTCGTGCCCATCCGTGCGGGTGGCTACTCCTGTGCCGCCGCGTTCGACGCCGCCGCGTCCAGTGCCGTCGTCAGTTCGTCGAGGCGGGCCCGCAGCTCGCGGATCTCGTCCACGTCGAAGCCGGTCGCGCCGGCGATGCGGCGGGGCACCTGGAGGGCGTGCTCGCGCAGGGTCCTGCCCTGCTCGGTGAGCCGCACCTCCACGGACCGCTCGTCGCGGGTGCTGCGCTCACGGTGCACCAGACCTGCCGCCTCCAGCCGCTTGAGCAGCGGCGAGAGCGTGCCGGAGTCGAGGCGCAGATGTTCGCCGAGCTTCTTGACCGGCAGATCGCCCTGTTCCCACAGGACCAGCATCACCAGGTACTGGGGGTAGGTGAGCCCCAGGTCCTTGAGGATCACGCGGTAGACGCCGTTGAAGGCGCGGGACGCCGAGTGCAGCGAGAAGCAGATCTGCTGGTCGAGGCGGAGCCAGTCGGTCGTGGGCGAGGTCATGACTCCAGGATAGCTCGGTCGAGCAATTAGATTGTGCACAACTGAATTGTGTGCTCTACTTGTGGTCATCGGGTTCACGACCCCCGAGTCACGACCTCCGAGAGGACTGGTTTTCCATGGACGCGCTCTACACCGCTGTCGCCACCGCCACCCACGGCCGCGAGGGTCGCGCCGTCTCCAACGACGGCAAGATCGACCTCCCGCTGAGCTTCCCGGTGGAGATGGGCGGCGACGGTCAGGGCACCAACCCCGAGCAGCTGTTCGCCGCCGGTTACGCCGCCTGTTTCGGCAGCGCCCTCGGTCTCGTCGGCCGGCAGGCCAAGGTCGACGTCAGCGACGCCGCGGTGACCGCCGAGGTCGGCATAGGCAAGCAGGGCGAGGGCTTCGCCCTCAAGGTGACGCTCCGCGTCGAGCTGCCGGACAGCGTGGACGAGGCGACCGGGCGCAAGCTCGTCGAGACCGCCCACCAGGTCTGCCCGTACTCCAACGCCACCCGCGGCAACGTCCCGGTCGAGCTCGTCATCGAGTAGTCGTCACGAACGTCACGCATACGAAGGGCCGGTGCTTCCCGCACCGGCCCTTCGCGTTTCTCGGCTTCGTGTTCCCTCAGCGGCCGGGACGACCGGCCGGGCGCCAGGTGGACGGCCGGGTCGGGGTGGGCCGGGACGGACTGGACGGCATGGTGACTCCGGGAGACGAGGGGCGATCAGATGCTGTCGGTGAGGGCGGCCGAGGGCGACGCGGGCCGTGGCACCGTCGCCAGCGGGGAGTGTGCCAGGGCCGCCGCCGCGGAGGGCACGGGGTACCGGTCGGCGAGCGGCAGCACCGGCGGCGACTCGGTCTCGCCCAGCACGACATGGCGTACGACCCGCTCGGCGGCGCGGCCGTCGTCGTACGGGCAGAAACGCTCGCGGAACGCCGAGCGCAGCTGGGTGGAGCGGGAGCCGCGCCAGTGGCCGGTGGCGAAGATGTCGATCAGCTCGTCCTCGCTGCGCGCGACCGCGCCCGGCGGGAAGGAGCGCAGGTCGAAGTAGGTGCCGCGGGCCGCCTCGTAGGCCGCGTAGTCGTCGTCGGCGGCGTGGACCACGATCGGCCGGTCGAGGCCCGCGTAGTCGAACATCAGGGACGAGTGGTCGGTGACCAGGGCGTCCGAGGCCAGGCAGAGGGACTCCACGCTCGGGTGGCCCGTGACGTCGATGACCCGGGACGGGTCGGCGGCACGCGGGCCCTCGTGACGGTGGTGCGCGCGGGCCAGTACGACGAAGCGGGGGCCCAGGCGGCGCAGGACGCGATCCAGGTCGAGGGCGGGGCGCTGGGTGCGGCGGTAGTCGCGGTGGGCCGGCGCGTACAGGATCGCGACCGCGCCCTCCGGTACGCCGAGTTGCTCGCGCAGCCGTCGTACGTCCTCCGAAGTGGCCCGCTGGAACACGTCGTTGCGGGGATTTCCGTACGGCAGTGTGGTGTAGCCGCCGGGGAACACGCGCTCCCAGGTCAGGGTGGCGTGGCGGTTGGCGGACAGGACGTAGTCCCAGGTGTCGACGTCCTTGAGGAGGGCATCGAAGTCCATGTCGCGGGCTGCGGCGGGGTGTTCGAGAAGGTCCAGGCCCATGTGCGCGAGGGGCGTGCCCTGTTGGGTCTGGACGAGGACCTGGCCGGGGCGCTTGACCAGACGGCGGTCGAACCCGACGTCGTCGACGAGGTACTTGGAGCGGGCCAGCGCCGTCCAGTAGGCGGCGGTGCCGGGACGGACGCGGCGCGTGGCGGCCGGGATCGTGTGATGGTGCTCGGGGTCGGCGATCCACGCCGTGCGGATGTGCGGGGCGAGATCACGGAACGCCGATTCGAGGGCGCCCGGGTTGCCGCCGTGGCCGCGGCCCCGGTGGGCCGCGAAGACCGCGCGGTCCGCACGCAGGGGAAGACGGAGCTGGACCCGGTAGTGGAGCCGCAGGGTCGCCGTGTGGAGGGACCTGGCCAGGCGGGTGGCGAGGGCCGCGGTCCGGCGCCCGATTCGCCTGGCCGCCATCGACGCGCGGTAGGTGCGGTGCAGGTTCAGCCGGACCAGGGTGTGACGCAGGCGTGCGCGCAGCGGGACCGGGTGGCCCGGGGAGCGGTAACGGCGGTAGTGGTCACGGGCCTTGCTCAGGAACGCGGCGCGGGTGCCCCGGCACTCGGCGAAGAGCGCCGACAGGTGGTCGACCATGCGGCGGAACAGCACCGGCCGCCAACGTACGAGTTCGGGGTGCTGGTCGACGTACGCGAAGAGCCGGTCGTACTGGTCGAAGACGTCGAAGTGGCGGCCTGGGCCGTCGCCCCGGCGCCGCCGCTGCCGGTGGTGCACGCACACCCCGTCCAGGGTCGCGAGGGTCTCCGCCCTCATCAGGAGCGGGTACGTCCAGGGGATGTCCGTGTGGTGCCCGGACGGGAAGCGCAGGCCCGCGCGTTCCACGAACTCCCGCCGGTACGTCTTGTTCCAGACCGCCGTGGTCAGCCGCAGCAGCCCGGGGCGGTCCTCCAGGCGGAACGGCGCGGGCCCCTGCTCGGTGAGCTGGAGGCCCGGCACGTCGTCGGCGGCCACGCCCCGCCAGTCGGTGCGCGCGTGCCCGTGGACCAGCACGTCCGGCTCGCCCGTCTCCTTCAGCCGGTCGGCGATCGCCCGGAGCGCGTCCGGGGTGAGGGTGTCGTCGCCGTCCAGGAACAGCACGTAGTCGCCGGTGGCCGCCGCCAGACCGGCGTTGCGGGCCGGGCCGAGCCCCCGGTTCTCGGCGAGGTGCACCGGCCGCACCCGGGGGTCGCGGGCCGCGAACTCGTCGACGATCTCCCCGCAGACGTCCGGCGAGCGGTCGTCGACGGCGATCAGCTCCAGATCCGGGTACGACTGGGAGAGCACCGACTCCAGGCACGCGTGCAGATACGCCTGGACCTCGTACACGGGGACGATGACACTGAACCTGGGCAAGGCACATCCATGGGGGTGGGGTCGGCGCGGGCGTTCGGCCCGGGAACGGCCGGTGGAGTGACTTGGTTACGACGCTTGCGGCATACGGGGGACTCCGGGCGCGCGTGAGGAGGCGGACCACTCCCGGCCCGCCCCCTCTGATACGTCAACCTCCATGTCGTACGCGCTACTTGACCGCGCCCGCCATCACGCCGGACACGAACTGCCGCTGGAACGCGAAGAACACGATCAGCGGGATGACCATCGAGATGAAGGCGCCGGTCGCGAGGATCTCGATGTTGCTGCCGAACTGCCTTACCTGCTGCTGCAGGGCGACCGTCAGCGGCTGTGAGTCGGCGTTGGTGAACACCAGCGCCACCAGCATGTCGTTCCACACCCACAGGAACTGGAAGATGCCCAGCGAGGCGAGTGCGGGGGCGGCGAGCGGGAGGACGACCGTCGCGAACAGCCGGGCCTCGCCCGCCCCGTCCAGGCGCGCCGCCTCCAGGAGCTCCCGGGGGATCTCCGCGAAGAAGTTGCGCAACAGGAAGATCGCGAACGGCAGTCCGAAGCCGACGTGGAACAGGACCGCGGCGATGATGTCGCCGAAGATCCCGAGCTCCCGGAACAGCACGGTCAGCGGGATCAGCGCCACCTGCACCGGCACCACCAACAGCCCCACCACGACCATGAACCAGGTGTCGCGGCCCTTGAAGTCCAGCCACGCGAACGCGTAACCCGCCATCGCGCCGAAGAGCACCACCAGCAGGGTCGCAGGAACCGTGATCCAGATGGTGTTGAACAGGGAGTCGGTGATCGTCTCGTTCTTCAGCAGCGTCTCGTAGCTGTGCGCGGTCAGTTGGCCCGGTGCGCTGAACACCTTCCACCAGCCCGAGGCGGCAATGTCCGTCGGATCGCGGAACGAGGAGACCAGCAGCCCGAAGGTCGGCACCAGCCAGACCAGCGCGATGCAGATCAGGAAGATCCGCAGGGCCCCGCCGGCCGTCCCGCTCGCCACCCGGGCGGCGAGGGAACGCTTGGCGCGCACGGTCGTGTCAGGAGTGGCGGTCGTGTCGAGAGTGGTCACCGCTCACGCTCCTTGCGCAGCCGTCGCAGATTGATCCACATCACCGGCAGCACGAGCAGCAGCAGGATGACGCCGATCGCGCTGCCGAGGCCGTAGCTGCTGCCGCCGCCGAAGGACGCCTGGTAGAGCTGGAGGGCCAGCACGTTGGCGTCGTCCATGGTGGGCTGCGGGGCGATGATGTAGACCAGGTCGAAGATCTTCATCACGTTGATCATCAGCGTGACGAGGACGACGACCAGGACCGGCGCCAGCATCGGCACCGTGATCCGCCGGAACACCTGCCACTCGTTGGCGCCGTCGACCCGGGCCGCCTCCAGGAGGTTGCGGTCGACCCCGGCCAGCCCGGCCGCGATCAGCACCATCGCGAAGCCCGCCCACATCCATACGTACGCCCCGATGATCGCCGGGGTGACCAGGGTCGGGCCGAGCCAGTCGATGCCGTTGTAGGGGGCCGCGAAGTTCGAGCCGGGGAGCCTCAGTTGGGCCCCGTCCGCCTCGCCGGGGAGATGGAAGGTGCCGTCGGCGCCGCTCTTCGTGGAGGCGACGACCTCGCCGTTCTTCACGGCCTCGATCTTGACGCCCTTCAGCGCCTTCTCACCGGCGTCGATCTCGCCCTTCGTACCGCCGCCGCCCAGCTTGAAGTCCAGCCAGACCGTGCCGTCCACGCCGTCGCCGGTGGCCTCCTTGGCGGCCTCCGGGGTGCCGGGGAGCTTGTTGGGCGCGATGCCGACGAGCGGGAGGAGCGCGGGGGTCCCGGCCTTGACCGTGCCGGTCGTGGTGAACGAGCCGTCGCCCGAGGCCTTCAGATCGCTCACCGCCGCGTTCGGCCGGGCCTTCGGATAGACCGAGGAGTCCACGAACGCGTCGTGCACACTCGTCACCACCGCGTTCGCGACGCCCTGGTCCGGGTCCGCCGCGTACACCAGCCGGAAGATGATGCCGGCCGCGAGCATCGAGATCGCCATCGGCATGAAGACGATCAGCTTGAACGCCGTGCCCCAGCGCACCCGTTCGGTCAGCACCGCGAAGATCAGACCGAACGCGGTGACGACGGCCGGCGCCACCGCCACCCAGATCGCCGTGTTGCGTACGGCCGTCAGCGTGGCGTCGTTGCTGAAGATGTCGCCGTAGTTGTCCAGGCCGACGAAGTTCGAGCCGCCGGCGTCGTAGAGGCTGCGCCAGATCGAGTACCCGATCGGGTAGACCACGAGCGCGCCGAGCAGGACCAGCGCGGGCAGCAGGAACAGCACCGCCACCCACAGTCTGGTCCGCGTCACGCTCTTGCGCGGAGGGACGGAGGGCGTCGGCAGTGCGCCGGCGCCCTCCGTCGAGTTCGCCACCGAGGCCACGGCGTCAGCTCGACCCGTAGGCCTTGGCCGCGTCGGCCTCCAGCTTCTGCTGGGCGCCCGCGACATCGCCCGGGTTGCTCAGGAAGTCCTGGAGGTCCTTCCACTCGCCGGTGCCCTGCGTGCCGCCGAAGGCCGCCGGGGCCTGGTCGGACATGTCGAACCGGAAGTCGTCACCGGCGTCGATGAGCGCCTTGGCGATCTGCCGGGTCACGTCGTCCTTGTACTTGCTCTGGTCCATCTCCTTGTTGGGGGAGAGGATGCCGCCCTGCGCCGCCCAGATCTCAGCCGCGTCGGTGGAGGCGAGGAACGTCAGCAGCGCCTGGGCGCCCTTGCCGTCCTTCAGTGCCACGGCCACGTCACCGCCGCTGACCACGGGGGAGTCGGCGCCGACCGCCGGGAACGGGAAGACCTTGGCGTCCGTGCCCACCTTCGCCTTGGTGTCGGCGTTGATGTTCGCGGTCACGAAGTCGCCCTCGAAGACCATCGCGGCCGGGGTGTCCCCGGTGAAGGCCTGGGTGACCGACTTCGGGAACTCCGTGTCCAGCGCGCCCTTGCGGCCGCCCGCGATCAGTTCGTCCTTGCCCCACAGCTGGGCGAGCGTGGTGAGGGCCTGCTTGACGGACGGGTCCGTCCACTTGATCTTGTGCTGGGCGAGCTGGTCGTACTTCTCCGGCCCGGCCTGGGACAGATAGACGTTCTCGAACCAGTCGGTCAGCGTCCAGCCGTCGGCGCCGCCGATCGACACGGCGGGGGAGCCGGCGTCGGACAGCGTCTGCGCGGTGGTGAGGAACTCCTTCCACGTCTTCGGCGTTTGCGTGATCCCGGCCGCGTCGAAGGCCGCGGTGTTGTACCAGATCAGCGACTTGTTGGCGGCCTTCGCATAGACGCCGTACTGCTGCCCGTCCACCGCCCCGAGGTCACGCCAGCCCTGGGAGAAGTTCTTGTCCAACTGGGCCTTGGCCTCCGCCCCCAGGGGCTTGAGCCACTTCTTCTCCGCGAACTGTTTCAGCACGCCGACCTGTGGCAGGAACGCCACGTCCGGCGGCTGTCCGCCCTCGATCTTGGCGCCGAGGAAGGTGGAGGTGTTGTTGCCCGTCGGTACGAACTTGACCTTGGCGCCGGTGCGCTTGGTGAACTCCTTCAGGACCTGGGTGAAGTTCTCCTGCTCCGCTCCGGTCCAGACGGCGGCGACCTCCAGGGTCTGGCCGTCGAGCTTGGGGAGCGTCACGGAGGTGCTGTTGTCCGTGCCCTCGCTCTCGTTGTCACTCGCGTTGTCGTCGTCTCCGCCGCACGCGGTGAGCACGAGGGCTCCCGCGAGGAGGGCCGCGGCCGTCGCCATGGCCCTGCGTGTCCGGTATGTGCTGCTCGTGCTGCGCATCACTGCCCCGTTCTTCGTTCGTCGTCGAACGTCGAGCGCTGTCCCGTGGCCTCTGGTCTACGCCGGGGGCATGGGGTCGGCAAGACCGCGTGCGGTGTCAAGCGGGAGATCGTTGCGCCGTCGTAACGCTGCGTTCTAGAGGAGGGAGGGCACCTCCGTGGCCGCGACCTCCCGGGCCGCCCGCTCCAACGCGCTGGCCAGCAGCGCCAGATCCGTCGGGCCGTTCCCCAACTCGCGCACCGGGCGGCGGGCCGGTGGATCGCCCATCCGCTCCCAGTCCAACGGCACCACCGTCGGCCGCAGCGTCGCCGTCCGCGGGATACGGCCGGTGACCCGCCCGCCCTGGAACGCCGTCGTACGGCCGTCCGCCCACGTCAACAGGCCGCGCCCCGGCGCCGGTTCGTCCGGACCGGCCGCCACCGCGTCCAGCGTGACCCGCAGCGCCGCCCGCCGCGCCGGTTCGGACTCCGCCGTACGGCCGCCCGAGGTCGCCGCGGCGACCAGGTGGACGCCGAGCCGCTCGCCCTCCCGCGCCACCGCCTCCAACGCCCGGATCACCGAGCCCGCCGACGGTCTGCCGGGGGAGCCGAGCGGGGGCGAGACCAGCGCGTCCAGATCGTCGACGACGACCACGAGACGGGGCAACGGGGGCGCCGGCTCGGTCCGTTGCCGGGCCGCGCCGCCCGGGCGCAGACGCATGGTCGAGCTGGGCGGAGAGTCCAGGTCGCCGTTCCCGGCCGCTCCCCGCTGGGCGACCATACGGCCCGTCAGCTCGCGGCCCGTGTGCCACTCGGCGAAGTCGGACCGGCCCAGCAGCTCCGCGCGGCGCTTCAGCTCGGCGCTCAGGGACTGCGCGAACTCCCGCATCCGGACCGGGTCGTTGGCGGCGAGATGGGTGGTCACATGCGGTACGTCCGTACAGACCCTGAGGCCCTCGCCGTGGCCGCCGCCGACCGCGCCCACACCGTCCCGGCCGTCCATCAGGACGATGCTCAGCCGGTCCGGCCGCTCGGCCGCGGCCAGCGACGCGACGACCGCCCGCAGCAGTTCCGTACGGCCGCTGCCCGCCGGTCCCTCGATCAGCAGATGCGGGCCGTCGGCCACCAGATCGGCGCTGACCGGCCCGCGCGGCCCTGCGCCGAGCACGGCCCAGGCCCGTCCGCCGAGCGCCTCGGTGTCGTCCGCCGCGTCCGCCCAACGGGCCATCAGCGACGCCGGGGTGGCCCTGGCCAGCCCCAACTCGTCCAGCAGCCGCGCCTGCTGGGGCAGCGGCGCCGACACGCGCGCGTGCCGCTCCTGTCCGGTGCCGTCCGTGCGCAACGGGGCGAGCGCCCGCGCGAACCGCTCCGCCCAGGCGGGGGAGACGGCGTCCACGGCGGCGACCGTGCCGTGGCCGACGGGGCCGGCCGGGGTCTCGCCGGCGGAGGTGGCGGAGGCGCCGGAGATGGCGGAGGCGTGGTCGCCGCCGGCCCGCGCCACCCGCAGCAGCCGCAGCGCGGTCGCCACATCGCCGCTGAGCAGCGCGACCGCACCGCACGCGCGGAACGTCGGCGCCGCCGTGCACGCCGCCTCGTACGTCTCCGTCACCGGCGACGCCGGCGAGGCAGGTGACGTCTCGGCGAGGCACACCACATGAATACCGGCCCGTGGCCCCTCCAGCGCCAGCCGCGCCACGGCCTCGCGCACATCGGCGCCGCCGGGGTCGCCGTCGACGACGAGGACGGTGTACGGCCCCACGAAGCCCGGGGTGCCCTCGGCTTCGTCGTCCCGCGCCCAGGAGGGACGCCGGGGCGCCGCCGCCGCAGGCTGCGCGGGCAGGTCCTCCAGCCGCCTGAGCAGCTCCTCCGTGCGGGCCGTGGCCTGCTCGCGGTCGTAGGCGAGGAGCAGTCGGCAGTCCTGGCCGTGGCCGGGGCGCAGATGCGGCAGCCAGCCGAGCCAACCCCACTCGGCGGTGCGCTCCGCCACGGAGCGCGAGCGGTCCGCGCTGAGCAGGACTATCTCCAGGGTGTCGGGGGAGTGCAGCGCGGCGAGCTGGGCGAGCACCGCGCGGGCCAGCCCGGCCAGCCGCGCGCGCGGACCGGCCAGGCCCAGCGCCCCGGCCTCCCGCAGATCGGCGGTCACCGGCACCGCGGGCAGCAGTCCCGAGCCGTCGGGAGCGGCCCGGTCGGCCGTGCCCAGTCGCACTGTGAGCGCCTCCGGGTGGCCGGGGCCGCGCTCCCAGAGCCGGGGTCCCGGCCCCAGGGCCGTCAGCAGCAGCGCCGCCGGGTCCGGCCAGGTCTCCGGCGCCTGGGGCGCCCCCGAGACGGGTTCGGCCACCGGGGCGGCGGCCGACTCGTCGTCGTACGCCTCGCTCCGGGACGCGGCCGCGTCCTGCTCGCCCCGGCCGCCGGTGAGCCGTCGCGCCCAGGCGCCGAGCCCGCCACGCTTGCGCAGGCCCTGTGGCACGTCGGTGCCGCGGAGGGGGGTGCCCTTGCGGCGGCCGGTGCCCGGAGCGTCGGTGGCGTCGGCCCCGTCCGCGGTGCGCGCGTGCTCGGCGGCGTCGGCATCGCGGCGGGCGGCCCCGCCGGAGACGGGGGCGTCGGACAGGGGGCCGCCGACGGGGCCGTGCTGTGCCGGGGCGGTG
This sequence comes from Streptomyces sp. NPDC051913, assembly GCF_044593635.1. NCBI lineage: Bacteria > Bacillati > Actinomycetota > Actinomycetes > Kitasatosporales > Streptomycetaceae > Streptomyces > Streptomyces sp. NPDC051913. The sequence continues at coordinate 24,987 of NZ_JBIUCI010000011.1, forward strand.
TAAGTCCCGTCAGAGGCCGGGCTGTCGCCGGAGGGCGCGTGGCCTCCGCTCGGGCCGCCGAGGTCTCCGCTCGGGCCTCCGAGGTGTCCGCCGCGGGGGGTCTCGCCGTGCGCGTACGCCTCTCCCGCGCCCAGCCGTCCCCCGTGCGTCCGCCCGCTGTCCCCCGTACCCGGCCAGGAGTCCTTCGGGTCCGCCGCCCCCGAGGCACCGGCGTCCGCCCCTGGGGCGCCCGCGGCGCGTGCCGCCCCCGCCACGTCGGACACCCGGCGTCGGGAACCGCCGCCCCGGGTCCGGGTCTCGTAGGGCCGGTTCCCGCGGCTCTCGATCCGAGGGGCACCACCCTGGCCGGGCACGACGGGCTCTTCGGCGCTGCCGTGTCCCTGATCCTCTCCCTGTGCGGCCCATCCGGCCGTGCCGGTCGTGTGCCGGGTCGGGGCGGAGGGGGCTGCGTCGGCCCCGTCGGAGTCCTCGTCCGGCGGCGTCGGTACGCGTACGTGCCCCTCGCCGTCCGGGGCCGTGGGCAGGTGGGCGCCGGGGCCGCCGGGCGGGGCCAGACGGAGTGCCGACTCGCCGATGCGCAGCAGGGCGCCGGGAGGGAAGCGGACCGGACGGGTGCCCACGCGGGTGCCGTCCAGGGCCGTGCCGTTCGTGGAGTCGAGGTCGGCGAGGGAGACGCGGCCGTCGGCCCCGACCGTGACCGCGCAGTGCAGCCGGGAGACGTCCGGGTCGTCGAGCGGGACGTCGGCGTCGGCGGAGCGGCCGATCTCGATCCGGCCGCCGTGCAGCAGATGGACCCCGCCCGCGTCCGGGCCGGCGACCACGTCGAGACGGGCCGGGGCGTCGGCCACCTCGGGGTGCGGCTCGGGGTCGGTGGGCGCGCCGAGCGACAGCACCGCGCCGTCGGTCAGCGGGGGCTCGCCGAGGGTGCAGCGCTGAGCGTCCAGCCGCTCGGCACCGGCGTACAGCACGGGCTGGCCGGTGGTGGGGGCGCCGTCACCGGAGACCGCGGAGGCGAGCGTGGAGGTTATCGCCGCCAGGGCTGTCCCCGCGGGTGCTGTGACCAGCACGTCGCACCTCGGGGTGCGGCCCCGGGCGGCCTCGGGAGGCGGGGCCAGCGGGTCTACGACGGTCAGCCGGATCTGCATCGCCGTCAGCGGTCCCTTCTGCCCGGGCGCGGACGGTCCCCCACCCCGCGCGAGCACATCGGCCAGTACTGCACGCATCCTCGCACCTGCCACTGACAGTCTGCCCGCCCCCCGGCGGTAAGTGATCTTGATTGGTCAGCTCTGCCCCCAAAAGTGCCTGACCAATGCCGCGCCGTTGATCACTTGAGATCGGTCACGTCCGGCTCTGGCAACCGGCCGACCGGGTCGAGCGTCTTTCCTTCGAACAACCACGGGAACCGGTACGTAAGACGCACAGAAAGACGACAGGCCGCCGCCAGGGGATGCGGCACTACAGTGGACCGGAACACAGGCAAGCAAGCAGGGAGCGCATGACGTGCGGCCGGTAGGCAGCAAGTACTTCCTCGAGGAGCCGCTCGGACGCGGCGCGACGGGGACCGTCTGGCGAGCCCGCCAGCGCGAGGCCGCGGGCGCCGAGGCGGCCGTGCAGGGCCAGCCCGGTGAGACCGTCGCGATCAAGGTCCTCAAGGAGGAGCTCGCGAGCGATCCGGACATCGTGATGCGGTTCCTGCGGGAGCGCTCCGTCCTGCTCCGGCTCACCCACCCCAACATCGTCCGGGTCCGCGACCTGGTCGTCGAGGGCGATCTGCTGGCCCTGGTCATGGACCTCGTCGAGGGCCCCGACCTGCACCGCTACCTGCGCGAGAACGGCCCCTTCACCCCCGTCGGGGCCGCCCTGCTCACCGCGCAGATCGCCGACGCGCTCGCCGCGAGCCACGCCGACGGCGTCGTCCACCGCGACCTGAAGCCCGCCAACGTCCTGCTCCGGCAGAACGGCGGTCAGATGCACCCGCTGCTGACCGACTTCGGCATCGCGCGCCTCGCCGACTCCCCGGGCCTGACCCGCACCCACGAGTTCGTGGGCACGCCCGCGTACGTCGCCCCCGAGTCCGCCGAGGGCCGCCCGCAGACCTCCGCCGTCGACATCTACGGCGCCGGCATCCTGCTGTACGAACTGGTCACCGGCCGCCCGCCGTTCTCCGGCGGCTCGGCCCTGGAGGTCCTCCACCAGCATCTGAGCTCGGAGCCGCGCCGCCCGTCCACGGTCCCCGACCCCCTGTGGACGGTCATAGAGCGCTGTCTGCGCAAGAACCCCGACGACCGGCCCAGCGCCGAGAACCTCGCGCGCGGCCTGCGCGTCGTCGCCGAGGGCATCGGGGTGCACGCGAACTCCGCGCAGATCGCCGCCGCCGAGAACGTCGCGGCCCTCCTCGCGCCCGACCCGGCCCCGGCCGCCGTACCGGGTTCCGCGGACCCCACCCAGGTGCTGCCGCACGGCGCGGGGGCGTACGACCCGAACGCCGCCACCAACGTGCTGCCGCACGTGGGCGCCGCCGACCCCACCGCCGTGCTGCCCAACCGCGGCGCGGCCGACCCGACGGCCGTCATGCCGCCGGTGCCGCAGGGGCAGCCCGGCCAGCCCGGCGGACCCGGCCCCGAGGATCCGCACCCCTGGCAGAACCAGCTGCGCGCGGCCCGCGACCGCAACGAGCAGACGCAGGTCCAGTACCTCGACCCGAACCAGGACCCGCTGCGCCGCCGCCCCCAGCGGCAGGTCGCCCGCCCGCAGCAGCAGCCGCGCCCCCAGCAGCGCCCGCAGCCCCAGCAGGGGTACGGCTATCCGCAGCAGCAGCAACAACCGCAGCGGTACGCCCCGCAGCCGCAGCCCCAGCAGCCCCCTCAGCGGTACGCGCCGCCGCCCCAGCAGCCGCAACAGCCCCAGCAGCCGCAGCGCGAGCCCCGGCAGCGCAGCTCCAGCCCGATGAAGATCCCCGGGCTCGGCTGCCTCAAGGGGTGTCTGTTCACGATCGTCATCCTGTTCGTCGCGGGCTGGCTGATCTGGGAACTGAGCCCGTTGCAGGACTGGATCGGCACCGGCAAGAGCTACTGGGACCAGATCGGGGACTGGATCGGGACCGTGTCCGGGTGGATCGGTGACCTGGGTGGCGGTTCGTCCGGCCAGTGACGCTTTGGGCCGCTCCGGCCCGCGGCGAGTCTGTTGATTTGTCGACACCCAGCGGGTGATTTCGGTCTCCGCGGTGAAGGTCGGCTCGTCGGACGCGTATTTTTGTCGCCAAGTCGCGTCGGTAGGAGCAGCCTTGGCACGGAAGATCGGCAGCCGGTACACCGCCCACCAGATCCTCGGGCGGGGCAGCGCCGGCACGGTGTGGCTGGGCGAGGGGCCCGAGGGCCCCGTCGCCATCAAGCTGCTGCGCGAGGACCTGGCGTCCGACGAGGAGCTCGTCGGACGGTTCGTGCAGGAGCGCACGGCGCTGCTCGGGCTGGAGCACCCGAACGTCGTCTCGGTCCGTGACCTGGTCGTCGACGGCAACGACCTCGCACTGGTCATGGACCTCGTCCGCGGCACCGACCTGCGCACCCGCCTCGACCGCGACCGGCGGCTCGCGCCCGAGGCCGCGGTGGCGATCGTCGCGGACATCGCCGACGGGCTCGCGGCCGCGCACGCGGCGGGCGTCGTGCACCGGGACGTCAAGCCGGAGAACGTCCTCCTCGACATGCAGGGTCCGCTGGGCCCCGGCGGCTCGCATCGCGCGCTGCTCACCGACTTCGGGGTCGCGAAGCTGATCGACACCCCGCGGCGGACCCGGGCCACGAAGATCATCGGCACGCCGGACTATCTGGCGCCGGAGATCGTCGAGGGGCTGCCCCCGCGCGCGGCGGTGGACATCTACGCGCTGGCGACGGTGCTGTACGAGCTGCTGGCCGGCTTCACGCCCTTCGGCGGCGGGCACCCGGGCGCGGTGCTGCGCCGCCATGTGACGGAGAGCGTCGCCCCGCTGCCCGGCATCCCCGACGAGCTGTGGCAGCTGATCGTGCAGTGCCTGGCCAAGGCGCCGGCCTCCCGGCTGCGGGCCTCCGAGCTCGGGGCGCGGCTGCGGGAGCTGCTGCCGATGCTGGCCGGGATGCCGCCGCTGGACGTGGACGAGCCGGACGCCGAGGAGGACGAGGGCGACGAGGCCGCTCCGGCGGAGGAGCCGGCGCCGTCGTCTTCGTCGCCGGTGCGACGGGGAGCGGTGCCGCTGGTGCCGGGGGCGAAGCCGGCCGACTCCAACCGGGACACGCATACGTCGATGAGGGTGCCGGCGCCCGATGAGCTGGCGGGGGGTGCGCGGGGGACGGCGCGGGTGCCGCGGGCCTCCGGCGCGCCTAGGCCGGGTTCGGCGCGGAACCGGGCGACCACGCGGCGGCGCCGGGTGGTGGTGAGTGTGGCGGCGGTGCTGCTGGTGGCCGCGGCCGGGGTCGGTACCTGGGCGGCGGTGTCCGGGGACGACGCGGGGGCGACGCCGCAGGACACGAAGAACTCGGCGCCGTCGTCGCCGTGACGATCCGGTGGGGGCGGGCGCCGGGTTCCCTCGCCCCCGCCGCCCTTACCCGTTCCCATCCCCAGGGGCTGCCGCCCCTTCGACCCCGCCCAGGGTGCTCCGCCCTTGGTCTGGGGGCGCGGCCCCCGGGACGGGACGGGTAGGGGCGGCGGGGGCGAAAGAAGCCCGCCGGCGCCCGGCGCTCGTCGCTTGGCGGAGCCGTTAGGCTGGAGGCGTGGCAGTCGTCGATGTATCCGAAGAGCTCAAGTCCCTCTCCTCGACCATGGAGTCGATCGAGGCCGTTCTGGACCTCGACAAGCTGAGGGCAGACATCGCCGTGCTCGAGGAGCAGGCGGCCGCGCCGTCCCTGTGGGACGACCCGGACGAGGCGCAGAAGATCACCAGCAAGCTCTCCCACCTCCAGGCGGAGGTGCGGAAGGCCGAGGCCCTGCGCGGACGGATCGACGATCTCTCCGTGCTCTTCGAGATGGCCGAGGAGGAGGACGACCCGGACACCCGCGCCGAGGCGGAGTCCGAGCTGGTCTCCGTGAAGAAGGCGCTGGACGAGATGGAAGTCCGCACGCTCCTCAGCGGTGAGTACGACGCCCGTGAGGCGCTCGTCAACATCCGTGCCGAGGCCGGTGGCGTCGACGCCGCCGACTTCGCCGAGCAGCTCCAGCGCATGTACCTGCGCTGGGCCGAGCGGCACGGCTTCAAGACCGAGATCTACGAGACGTCGTACGCCGAAGAGGCCGGCATCAAGTCGACCACCTTCGCGGTGCAGGTGCCGTACGCCTACGGCCAGCTCTCCGTCGAGCAGGGCACCCACCGGCTCGTGCGGATCTCGCCCTTCGACAACCAGGGCCGCCGGCAGACGTCGTTCGCGGGTGTGGAGGTCCTGCCCGTCGTCGAGCAGACCGACCACATCGACATCGACGAGTCCGATCTGCGGATCGACGTCTACCGGTCCTCCGGCCCCGGCGGCCAGGGCGTCAACACGACCGACTCCGCGGTGCGCATCACACACCTGCCCACCGGGATCGTCGTCTCCTGTCAGAACGAGCGCTCGCAGATCCAGAACAAGGCCACGGCCATGAACGTTCTGCAGGCGAAGCTGCTGGAGCGGCAGCGCCAGGAGGACCGGGCCAAGATGGACGCCCTCAAGGACGGCGGCAGCTCCTGGGGCAACCAGATGCGGTCGTACGTCCTGCACCCGTACCAGATGGTCAAGGACCTGCGGACGGAGTTCGAGGTCGGGAACCCGCAGGCGGTGCTCGACGGTGAGATCGACGGGTTCCTGGAAGCGGGAATTCGCTGGCGCAAGCAGCAGGAGAAGTAACTTTGTCGACTTGACCATCCGGGCAATCCCGTGATGGTCGATTCTTCAACCGCCCCCGATTCGGGGGCGGTTGTCTTTTGTCCGGGTTCTACAGCTCGCTCACAGCGGTTAATTCCGGCATAAGGTCGGCTAGTTGGGCATCCGGCGCACTACTCCCTTGACGTTGCTTTGAAAAATGGGAAGGGTAAAGCGCGGCATGCGTATCTCTGGGGCGCATGTGAACCGGGGGAGAGTTGAGTACCGCCACCCCCGTTGATCACGGCCCCGAGCGCCGCCCAATCGACGATGAGCTACTGGGGGTAGCAACCACATGACCAAGAAGACGCGGATCCGGATCGCGCGCATAGCCGCCGGTGCCGTGATCGCGGCCGGTGCCTCGCTGACCGCCGCCGGCGCCGCTTCCGCGCTGGAGATAGACGTGAACGTCGCCGGTATCGGCGTCAACGTCGACACCGGTACCGGTGAGGACGATCCCACGCCTCCCGCGCCCACGGACATCCCGACCGACCCGGCGCCCACCGACCCGGCCCCGACCGACCCCGCTCCGACGGACCCGGCTCCCACCGACGAGCCGCCCATCACCGAGGAGCCCACGACCGAGCCCACCGAGCCGACCGAGGACCCGACCGAGGACCCGACGGAGGAGCCCTCCGAGGACCCGACCGACGACGGCGGCAACGGTGGCGGCGGCAGCGACAACGGCAACGGCGGTGGCGGCAACAACGCCGACCCCGACGGCGGCTCCGACGCCTCCGCCCAGGAAGAGGGCTCCTCCGCCCTCGCCGACACCGGCTCCGACACCACCGCCCAGGGCGGTGGCGGCGAGCTGGCCGAGACGGGTGCCGGGCAGACCGCCTTCCTGCTGGTGGGCGCCGCCACGATGATCGCCGGCGGCATCGGCTTCCGCATCCTGCCGCGCCTCATGGGCGGCCGCGGCGGCGCTGTCGCCTGACGGTAGTCACGCGCACGCGCAGCGTGCGCCTGTCGTACGACGAGAGGCCCGGAGCGAAGGACTCGCTCCGGGCCTCTCGGGCGTCCGTGCCGGCGTTACGCGGTCTGGTGCGCCAGCAGTGCCACCGCCGCGATCAGTACCGCGAGCAGGGCGATCAGTGTCATGGGGTTGAGCTGCGCGAACGGGTTCTGGTTCTCCTGCGAGAGCCGCTCGCGGTTGGCGCGGCACACGGGGCAGCGGCCCTCGTTGACGGGCGCCGCGCAGTTCGCGCACACCAGCCGGTCGTACGTCATGCGCTCGCCCTCCTCATACCGGTTCTCTCCACAGAACGCTCCCGGGGCGGAGAACGTTCCCCCTCCACTGTGCCAGGTTCCCTCGGAATCGGCTCGGGCGCTCCCGGAAGGCCAGGTACAAAAGGCACAAGCGGCACGCAACCGCAACCTGTGCCTGCGCTCACACACCCGGTTCGCGTATGGTCACGCTCATCTACCCCCGGCTAACCGTGGTGCATCCGTGATCCGATTCGACAACGTCTCCAAGGTCTACCCCAAGCAGACCCGCCCCGCACTCAGGGATGTCTCCCTGGAAGTGGAGAAGGGTGAGTTCGTCTTCCTCGTCGGGTCCTCCGGCTCCGGAAAGTCCACCTTCCTGCGGCTGGTGCTCCGCGAGGAGCGGACCAGCCACGGCCAGGTGCACGTCCTGGGCAAGGACCTCGCGCGCCTCTCCAACTGGAAGGTGCCGCAGATGCGCCGCCAGCTGGGGACGGTGTTCCAGGACTTCCGGCTCCTGCCCAACAAGACGGTCGCCGAGAACGTGGCCTTCGCGCAGGAGGTCATCGGCAAGTCGAAGGGTGAGATCCGCAAGTCCGTGCCGCAGGTGCTCGACCTCGTCGGGCTCGGCGGCAAGGAGGACCGGATGCCGGGCGAGCTGTCCGGTGGTGAGCAGCAGCGCGTCGCCATCGCGCGGGCCTTCGTCAACCGGCCCAAGCTGCTGATCGCCGACGAGCCCACCGGCAACCTCGACCCGCAGACCTCCGTCGGCATCATGAAGCTGCTCGACCGGATCAACCGGACGGGCACCACCGTGCTGATGGCGACGCACGACCAGAACATCGTGGACCAGATGCGCAAGCGCGTCATCGAGCTGGAGCAGGGCCGCCTCGTCCGCGACCAGGCGCGCGGCGTCTACGGCTACCAGCACTGACCGCACAGTCCACGGAAAGGCCCAACCAGACGCCATGCGCGCCCAGTTCGTACTGTCCGAGATCGGTGTCGGTCTCCGTCGCAATCTGACGATGACGTTCGCCGTCGTCGTCTCCGTCGCCCTGTCGCTCGCCCTGTTCGGCGCCTCGCTCCTGATGAGCGACCAGGTCAGCACCATGAAGGGCTACTGGTACGACAAGGTCAACGTCTCGGTCTTCCTCTGCAACAAGAGCGACGCCGAGTCCGACCCCAACTGCGCCAAGGGCGCGGTGACCGACGACCAGAAGAAGCAGATCCTCGCCGACCTGGACAAGATGTCGGTCGTCGAGAAGGTCACCTACGAGACCCAGGATCAGGCGTACAAGCACTACAAGGAGCAGTTCGGCGACTCCCCGCTGGCCGCCTCCCTCACGCCGGACCAGATGCAGGAGTCGTACCGGATCAAGCTCAAGGACCCGGAGAAGTACCAGGTCGTCGCGACCGCCTTCGACGGCCGGGACGGCGTGCAGTCGGTGCAGGACCAGAAGGGCATCCTCGACAACCTCTTCGGGCTGCTGAACGGCATGAACTGGGCGGCGCGCGCGGTCATGGCGCTGATGCTCGTGGTGGCGCTGATGCTGATCGTCAACACCGTGCGCGTCTCCGCGTTCAGCCGGCGGCGCGAGACCGGCATCATGCGCCTGGTCGGTGCCTCGGGCTTCTACATCCAGGCCCCGTTCATCATGGAGGCCGCGGTCGCCGGTCTGATCGGTGGCGGCGTCGCCTGCGCCTTCCTGGTGGTCTCCCGGTACTTCATCATCGACCACGGCCTGGCCCTGTCCGAGAAGCTGAACCTGATCAACTTCATCGGCTGGGACGCCGTACTGACGAAGCTTCCGCTGATCCTGGCCACCAGCCTGCTGATGCCGGCGATGGCCGCTTTCTTCGCGCTGCGCAAGTACCTCAAGGTGTGACGCACGCCAACAGGGCCGTCCGGTCAACCGACCGTGCGGCCCTTCGCGTTGTCCTAGACTCACCCGCATGTCAGGCCGCGACCTGTTCTGTCAGCCCCGCCGCGTAGGCCGCGGGGCGGCTCTGACGTTGGTGTTCGCGAGTGTGCTGGTCGCGGGGGCGGCGACGGGGTCGCTGCCGGGACCCGACCGGAAATCCACGCCCGACGCGGCCCGTTCGGCCGCTCCCGCCGGGCATCACCAGGACGTGGCGAAGGCCGCCGAGGAGGCCATGGCCGACGGCAAGTCGCCCATGGAGGCCGCCGAGCGGGCCGTCAGCCGCAGCGGGGACCGGTGGGGGGCCGTCTACTCCCAGGGGGAGTACGAGGAGTTCGAGGAGGCCCTCGACGGCCGGTACACCGGCGTCGGGCTGTGGGCACGGCGGGAGCGCGACGGCCGGATCGAGGTCACCAAGGTGCGCGCCGGGTCGCCCGCGGCCGGGGCCGGGATCCGCGCCGGGGATCTGCTGCGCAGCGTGGACGGCGCCGACGTCGACGGGCGGCCGGTCACCGAGGTGGTCTCCTTACTGCGCGGTGACGCCAAGGACGCGGCCGCCGGGACGGCGGTCACCCTCGGCCTGGAGCGCGGCACACGCGCGTGGACGCAGACCGTGCGGCGGGCGCGTCTGTCCACGGACTCGGTCACCGTGCGCAAACTCCCCGGCGGCATCACCCTCATCAAGATCGACTCCTTCACGAAGGGCTCGGGCGACGTCGTACGCGACGCCGTCCGGCAGGCCCCCGTCGGCGCCGGGATCGTCCTCGACCTGCGCGGCAACTCCGGCGGTCTCGTCACCGAGGCCGTCACCGCCGCCTCCGCCTTCCTCGACGGCGGCCTCGTCGCCACCTACGACGTCGAGGGCGAGCAGCAGGTCCTGCACGCCGAATCCGGCGGCGACACCACCAGACCCCTGGTCGCACTCGTCGACGGCGGCACGATGAGCGCGGCCGAGCTGCTCACCGGCGCGTTGCAGGACCGCGGACGGGCCGTGGTCGTGGGCTCCCGGACGTTCGGCAAGGGCTCGGTGCAGATGCCCAGCCGGCTGCCGGACGGGGCGGTCGCCGAGCTCACCGTGGGCCACTACCGCACCCCCTCCGGGCGAGGTGTCGACGGCAAGGGCATCACCCCGGACCTGGACGCCGACCAGCAGGTGCTGGAGCGGGCGGAGACCGTGCTGAGCGGGCTCGCCCCCGAGTCGTAGGCGACCCGCGTCCCACGACGTAAACGGCTTTCCACGCACCCCCTCCGTAGTGCGAAAATGGACGGCACTATGAGCAAGGGAATGTACGTACCGAAGGAGTCCCAGCCCAAGCAGGGCGGGACGGCCGCCGCCAAGGCCAGGGACGGCGAGAAGGGCGGCAAGAAGAAGATCGTCGCCCAGAACAAGAAGGCCCGGCACGACTACGCGATCATCGACACCTTCGAGGCCGGTCTGGTCCTCATGGGCACCGAGGTCAAGTCGCTGCGGGAGGGACGGACCTCGCTGACCGACGGCTTCGTCCAGATCGACGGGGGCGAGGCGTGGCTGCACAACGCCCACATCCCGGAGTACCACCAGGGCAGCTGGACCAACCACTCCGCGCGCCGCAAGCGCAAGCTGCTCCTGCACCGCGAGGAGATCGACAAGCTGGAGTCGAAGGCCCAGGAGACGGGGCACACGATCGTGCCCCTCGCCCTCTACTTCAAGGACGGCCGGGCGAAGGCCGAGATCGCGCTCGCGCGCGGCAAGAAGGAGTACGACAAGCGCCAGACCCTGCGTGAGAAGCAGGACCGGCGGGAGTCGGACCGGGCGATCGCGGCGGCGAAGCGGAAGCAGCGGGGGCAGTAGGAATAGGCTGGCACCGGCCCACGTTGGTCACGTAGGATGGCATCAGCACCGGCCACGGTCGGCGCGCACATTGAAAACACAACATGGGGATGATCGGTTTCGACAGCGGATGTCGAAGCAGGGGAAGCGTGTCGAGGAAGCGGCAATGATCTCGTTAACCATATGTCGCAACCAATAATCGCCAATTCCAAGAGCGATTCCCGCGCCTTCGCCCTCGCTGCCTAATAAGCAGTGAGTGAAGGCCCTTAACGGGTGTCAGACCGGGGGTGTTCCCGACCCGGACCCTGGCATAATCTAGGGGACTAAACCATTCGGCCCGGTCACGGGGTCGGATGGGAAATCAAACAGTGACTGGGCCCGTCGGCGACTTGTTCGCGTGATTGCCGGGGCCGAGAAAATCACAGCGAACTGCACACGGAGAAGCCCTGATTCAGCACCGTTGGACGCGGGTTCGATTCCCGCCATCTCCACTCGCCCAGACCGATGGGCACCCCATGTGGGCACAGCCCCGTTGCTCTTGAGCAGCGGGGCTTTGTCATACCCCGACGTCCTGAGCCAGTGAGTTTCCGAGAGCCCTGCCATGACCGATGAAGACGCCCCCCGGCCGCTGCTGCTCCAGGCCGGTGCCGAGCTGCCGTGGGACGAGCTGCCCGGCGGCCTCGCCGAGCGGCTGCGCGCGTGGTACCGGGCCCGGCCCGCCGACGGCTTCACCTCCCGTCCCGCGCTGCGCAAGCACGTCCGGCAGGGGGTGGAGGCGGCCCAGGAGCTGGCCAGGTGGCTGGGGCCCGAGTGGGAGGTGCGGTACCGGGACGAGCGGCATCGCACCGAGAAGTACGTGTGCTGGGGCTGCGGGCGGCTGTACTGGGGCGCCGAGGCGCACGGCTCCCCGGCGCACCCGCGGGACGTCGTCGTCCACGGCGAGTACCGGTGGTACCCGCTGCGCGCCGACGGTTTCGGGGACTTCGCGCCGGACGACCCCACCGCGGCGCTCGACCTGTCCGAGGAACTCGTCGGCGATCTCAACCAGTGGTCCGCGCAGATCGACGCTGCCATGGACGTCTGGCTCCAGGACCGGGACCAGGAGGCGTTCCGTGCCACGCACGAGCGACTGGACGGTGTGGGGCGGGAGTTGACCCTACGGGTCGCTCCCGAGCTCGGGCCGGGCCGGACCGTCCGATACGGCGGCCTCTGGTAGTCCTCATGGCCCCACGCCCGGCGCTCGTGTTGTGGTGTGCGGCCCCATGTCCGGGGGTCGTTCATGCTTCTACGGTCCCTGCCCATGACACACACCAGAGCCGCGAGCCTCCTCGCCGTCCTGACGGTCCTCCTCGCCGTCCTCCTCACCCCGGCGCCCGCGTCCGCCGCCTCCCTCCAGGAGGTCACCGGCTTCGGGAGCAACCCGGGGGCGCTGCGGATGTTCCGGTACGTTCCCGACGGACTGCCCGCCGGGCGGCCGGTCGTCGTCGCGCTGCACGGCTGCACCCAGAACGCCTCCGGGTACGGCACCGGCAGCGGATGGACACAGCTCGCCGACCGGTGGGGCTTCTCCGTCGTGCTGCCGCAGCAGCAGAGCGCGAACAACTCCTCGCTCTGCTTCAACTGGGTCCAGAGCGGCGACATCACCCGCGGCCAGGGCGAGGCCGCGTCGGTCGCGCAGATGGTGGACCGGCAGGTCGCCGATGTCGCCGGGGGCCGGGTGTATGTGACGGGACTGTCCGCCGGGGGCGGGCTCGCCGCCGTGATGATGGCCGCGTACCCGGAGAAGTTCACGGCGGGCGGGATCGTCGCAGGGCTGCCGTACGGGTGTGCGCAGGCCGCCGGGTCGCCGTACGTGTGCATGTACGTCGGGGCCACCCAGACCGCCGCGCAGTGGGGTGACCGCGTGCGGGCCGCGCGGCCCGGGTACACCGGGCCCTGGCCGACGCTGGTCGCCTTCCAGGGCACGGCCGACTACACCGTCAAGCCCGTCAACATGACCGACCTCGTCAAGCAGTGGACCGATGTGCGGGGTGCGGACCAGACGGCCGACGTCAGTGACACCGTCGCCGGGTATCCGCACCGGACGTACCAGGACGCGGGCGGCAGCGCCGTCGTCGAGACGTACAGCGTCACCGGGATGGGACACGGGCAGCCCGTCGATCCGGGGAGCGGGAGCGGGCAGTGCGGGAGTGCCGGGGCGTACATCCTCGACGTGAACCTGTGCGCCGCCTACCGGATGGGTGCGGCGTGGGGGCTGGCCGGCTGAAGGGCGTCCGCCGCGTGGCGCGGGTCTGCGCCACGCGGCGGCCCAGGCTCATCTCACACTGAACGTCGACAGGCGCAGGCCCGCTCCCTTCAGCACCAGGTACACGTCCGTACGGCCCTTCGTCGCGCGTGACAGGTCGGCGCTCACCGTCTCGTAGGTGTACGGCGACGAGGTGCCGCCGAAGGCCGCCGTGCCGACGAGTGTGCCGGTCGGGGAGCCGAGGCGTATCTCGACCGTGCCCGCCGCGCCGGCCGCCCGGGCGCTGAACTCGGTCGCGCCCGAGCCGAGTCGGGTGTCCGTGAACTTCAGCCACGCCCGGTCGGACGCCGCCGCCACCGCCGTACCGCGCTCCTTGGACTCGTCGACGAGGCGGGTGCCGTCGTAGTCGTCGAAGTTCTCGGCGCGGGTCGTGCGGGTGAGGTCGCGGGCCGGGATGGTCTCGCCGGCGACCTGCCAGGTGGCGCGGGAGCGGATGTCGGCGGAGGAGGAGCCGACCAGGACGTCGTAAGTGCCCTTCTCCACGGTCCACTTGGAGCGGGTGACGTCCCAGTGGGCCAGGTCCTTCGGCGACAGCTTCAGGTGGACCGTCTTCGTCCGGCCCGGCTTCAGCGAGACCCGTTGGAACGCCTTCAGCTGCTTCAGGGGCTGCTTGTCACGGGAGACGCGCTGGTGGGTGTAGAGCTGGACGACCTCGTCGCCCGCGCGGCTGCCGGTGTTGGTGACCTTCACCTCGTAGCCGTTCGCCGTCCTGCGCAGGTCGCCGTAGCGGAAGGAGGTGTAGGACAGGCCGTGGCCGAAGGGGTAGAGGGCCTGGCCCTTGAAGTACTGGTAGGTGCGGTCGGACTTGATGATGTCGTAGTCGAGGATCGAGGGGAGGTCGGACTCGGAGCGGTACCAGGTCTGGGTGAGACGGCCCGAGGGGTTGGCGTCGCCGTAGAGGAGGTCCGCCAGGGCGTTGCCGGTCTCCTGGCCCGCGTGGGAGGTCCACAGGAGTGCGGGGACGTCCTGCTGGAGGGCGCCGAGCGTGGTCGGGTAGCTGTTCTCGACCACCACGACCGTGTTCGGGTTGGCCTTGCGGACCGCCCTGACCAGGGCTTCCTGCGCCGGGGCCAGGCTCATGTCGGTGCGGTCGTGGGCCTCACGGCCGTTGATCGACGGGTTGGAGCCGACGACCACGACCGCCGAGTCCTTGCCCTTGACGGCGGCCACGGCCGCGTCGACGCCGCTGCGGACGACGTCCTTCGTGTAGTGGGCGGCCTGCTCCTTGGCCACCAGGCCGAGGGCGCCGTCCGTGCCGGTGGGGCCGAGGTAGACCGGGTTGCCCCACCAGGACTCCTCGGTCTCGTAGCCCGCGTAACGCAGCAGGTACGTGCCGTCGCCCTGCTCCTCCAGCCGGAACTGCTGCTGGGCGAACCAACCGCCGGGCTGTACCTGGTCGTTGACGAAGCTCGACCAGTTGTAGCCGACGTACTTGCCGTTGGCGGCCGAGCGCAGGGTGACGACGCCGCCGCCCCAGTCGAAGACGTCGAACTGCGTGGCCGTGCCCGAGGCGTCGGCCTCCTTCAGCGGCTCGCCGTCCGTGTCCGTGCCCGCGGTGACGTACTTGCCGGTCGCCGTGTTCCTCAGCGCGACGCGGTCGACGCCCTCGCTGCTGGTGACGTCGGTGCCGAGTTCGGCGGCGATGCCCTCGGCGGGGGTGACGGCATAGGGGAGGGAGCCGGAGTACCAGTCGGTGTACAGGGTGTCGGCGAGGGGGCCGACCACGGCCACGTCCTTGTCCGACTTCTTCAGCGGCAGCGTGTGCGCCTGGTTCTTCAGCAGGACGGCACCTTCCGTCGCCGCCTCGCGGGCCAGCTTCTGGTGCGCCGGGCTGTTGATGACGGACTTGTCGATCGCGCCGTACGTGCCGCCGCCCGGGTCGAACTCACCGAGGCGCACCCGGACGGACAGGATGTGCCCGGCCGCCTCGTCCACGTCCGCTTCCTTCAGCAGGCCCTTGTCCATGGCCGACTTGACGGCGCCGGTCGTCACCGACGAGTCCGCGTTGTTGTCCGTGAAGCTGTCGATGCCGGCCTTGATCGCCGCCGCGTCGCCCTCGACCACACTGGGGAAGTACTGCTGGTCGCCGGGGAGGTTGCCGGGCGCGAAGGCGTCGGTGACGTTCAGGAGGTCGTACGAGGACCAGCCGCGCACGACGTCGTCCAGGTCCGGGTTGACCGTGTTGGGGCGGCCGTTGACGAGGTTGTAGGAGGACATCACGCCGGTCGCCGCGTCCGCCTGGAGCGCGGGCTTGAACGCCGCCTCGTCGTACTCCTTCGCCACCCGCGGGCGCAGGTCGGAGGAGGTGGTGGTGCGGTGGTACTCGTTGTTGTTGGCGAGGTAGTGCTTCAGCGTCGGGGCCGTCTTGAGATGGTCCGGGTCGCCGCCGGTCAGGCCCTCGCCGTACGCGGTCGACAGGGCACCGGTCAGTGCGGGGTCCTCGCTGTAGCCCTCCTCGTTGCGGCCCCAGCGCGGGTCGCGGAGCAGGTTCACCACGGGCGCCCACAGATTGAGGCCCCAGCCCTCGGGTCGTTCCTGCTGGAAGCCGCGGGCCTCGTCGCCGACCGCGGAGCCGACCCGCTCCATCAGGGCCGGGTCCCAGCTGGAGGCCAGGCCGATCGCCTGCGGGAAGACGGTGGTCTCACCCAGCCAGGCGACGCCGTGCAGGGCCTCGGTGCCGGTGCGGAAGGGCTGGATGCCGAGGCGGGGGATCGCGGGCTGGTACTGGTGGAGGAGGGAGATCTTCTCGTCGAGGGTCAGCCGGCCCAGGAGGTCGTCGACCCGCTGGTCGACCGAGAGGGTCGGGTCGCGGAAGGGGTAGGCGGGGTCGTCGGCGTGCGCGGGGACGGTGGCGCCGAGTCCCGCGATCAGGGCCAGCGCCACCACGAGCGTGGATCTGCGTCTCTTCTTGCTGCCTCTCATCGATCGGCTCCTTCGTGTAGGGCCTTGCGTCAACAGGGGTCGTCTCAGGGCGTGTTCCTCGGTGCCGTGCTCGCGCGTTCCGTCATCCGGGGCGGCAGCAGCGTGGCCTCGGGCACGGCCTTGGCATCGAGCTTGCGCATCAGCAGTTCCACGGCCCGCTCGCCCACCTCGGCGGACGGCAGGGCGACCGAGGTGATCGGGACGCGGAGGTTCTCGGCGAGTTCGTCGGGGCAGATGGCGGTGACCGACAGGTCGGCGGGGACGCGCAGCCCGAGCTGCTCGAAGGCGTCGACGAGCGGCTCCAGGATCGCCTCGTTGTGGACGACGACCCCGGTCAACGCGGGCTGCTCGCGCAGCAGTTGCCCGGCCACCTCGCGGGCGGCGGCGGGCGTCGCCTCACAGGGGTGGACGGAGGAGGCGAGGCGGCCCCGGTCCGCGGCGGCGGTGAAACCCTGGACCACCCGCTGGGCGAACGCGGTCTGGCGGACGTAGACCTCGGGCGGTGAGCCGACCAGGGCGACCACCCGATGTCCCAGTCGGGCCAGATGCTCCACGCACGCCTCGCCGGCCGCCCTGAAGTCGAGGTCGATGCAGGTGAGGCCGTCGGCGTCGGCGGGGAAGCCGATCATCACCGAGGGCCGGTCCAGGGAGCGCAGCAACGGCAGCCGCGGGTCGTCGAGCTGGACGTCCATGACGACGAACGCGTCCACGAGCGCGGAGTCGGCGACCCTTCTGAGGCCGTCCTCGCCCTCCTCCTGGGTCAGCAGCAGCACGTCGTGGTCGTGGCGCCGGGCGGTGGTCACCACCGACACGGCGAACTGCATCACCACCGGGACGTGGATGCCGGCCCGTAAGGGCACGACGAGGGCCAGCACATTGGACCTACTGCTGGCCAGGGCGCGGGCGCCCGCGTGCGGGCGGTAGCCGAGCTCGCGGATGGACGCCTCGACGCGCCGCCGGGTCTCCTCCGAGATGGGGCGCTTGCCGCTGAGCGCGTAGGACACGGTGCTGGGGGAGACACCGGCGTGCCGGGCCACGTCCGTGATCTTCACCATCAGCCCAGCTCCAGCGAGACGAAGCCGGTGCCCGCCTGCGCCCGCACGGTCCGCTCCCCGGCGGCCAGCCCCCAGGGCGCCGAGGGATCGCTGCACGAGGCCCGAAGCGTGTCCCCTTCGCGTACGACGGTGAAGGCGACCTCGCCGACCCGCACCACCACCCGGTCGCCCCGCCGCAGCCGGTAGGCGTGCAGGGTCACCCCGTCGGCGTGGTCGTAGTCGGGGCGCTCCGCCACCGCGCCCACCGGGATCACCGCACCGGGCCTGACCAGCAGCGGCACACTCTGGAAGCCGTGCTTCTCGCGCACCCAGCGCGGCCCGGTCACCGTCTCGCCGCCGACGAGGTGGGTCCAGGTGCCCTCGGGCACGTAGTAGGCGACCTCCCCGTCGTCGGAGAACACCGGCGCCACCAGGAGGTCGGGGCCGAGCATGTACTGCCGCTCCAGATGCGCGCACCCGGGGTCGCCCGGGAACTCCAGCACCATGGCCCGCATGACGGGCGTGCCCTCGGTGTGGGCGGTGCGGGCGGCCTCGTAGAGGTAGGGCATGAGGCTGAGCTTGAGCCGGGTGAAGTGCCGCAGCACGTCCACCGATTCCTCGTCGAAGAGCCACGGGACGCGGTAGGAGGAGCTGCCGTGCAGCCGGCTGTGGGAGGACAGCAGGCCGAACGCCAGCCACCGCTTGAACAGCGCGGGGCTCGGTGTGCCCTCGAAGCCGCCGATGTCATGGCTCCAGAAGCCGAAACCGGACAGCCCGAGGGAGAGCCCGCCCCTGAGCGACTCGGCCATCGACTCGTACGTCGCCTCGCAGTCACCGCCCCAGTGCACCGGGAACTGCTGGCTGCCGGCCGTCGCCGAGCGGGCGAAGACGACCGCCTCCTCCTCGCCCCGGTGCTTGCGCAGCACCTCGAAGACCGTGCGGTTGTAGAGGTACGAGTAGTAGTTGTGCATCCGCTCCGGGTCCGAGCCGTCGGCCCAGGCCACGTCGGTGGGCACTCGCTCGCCGAAGTCCGTCTTGAAGCAGTCCACGCCCTGGGAGAGCAGGATCTCCAGCTTGCCCGCGTACCAGTCGCGGGCGGCCGGGGAGGTGAAGTCGACCAGTGCCATGCCCGGTTGCCACAGATCCCACTGCCAGACGCTGCCGTCGGGGCGCTTCAGCAGATGTCCGAGCGCCTTGCCCTCCGCGAACAGCGGGGAGCGCTGGGCGATGTACGGGTTGATCCAGACGCTGACCCGCAGGTCCCGTGCGTGCAGCCGGGACAGCATGCCCGCCGGGTCGGGGAAGACCCGGGGGTCCCACCGGAAGTCGCACCAGTTGAACTCGCGCATCCAGAAACAGTCGAAGTGGAAGACGGAGAGCGGCAGTTCACGCTCCCGCATGCCCTCGATGAACGAGGTCACCGTCTCCTCGTCGTACGACGTCGTGAAGGACGTCGACAGCCACAGCCCGAACGACCAGGCGGGCGGCAGCGCCGGACGGCCGGTGAGGGCCGTGTACTTGCGCAGGATGTCCTTGGGGTCCGGGCCGTGGATGACGTAGTACGTCAACTGCTGGGCCTCGGCGCTGAACTGGACCCGTGACACGGCCTCCGAGCCGACCTCGAAGGAGACCTTGCCCGGGTGGTCGACGAAGACGCCGTAGCCCGCGTCGGTGAGATAGAACGGCACGTTCTTGTAGGCCTGTTCGGTGGCCGTGCCGCCGTCGGCGTTCCAGATGTCGACGACCTGGCCGTTCTTGACGAGCGGGCCGAAGCGTTCGCCGAGGCCGTAGACGGAGGTGCCGACGGTGAGGTTCAGCTGTTCGCGCAGGTAGTGGGCGCCGTCCGCGTCCCGCATGATGCCCATGCCCTTGGGGCCGCTGCTGGTCAGGGTCCTGCCGTGCGCCAGGAAGTCGACGTGCCAGGGGCCGGTGCGGGCCACCCGGACCGACAGGGCGCCGGAGGTGAGGGTCGCGTGCTCCTCGTCGTACTCGGTGTGGGCCGCGAACTCCTCCTTGGCGACGTCGAACCGGGGGCCGCGGGGCCGCTCGCCCTGGAAGTGGGTGAAGGTGAGGCCGATGACGTCGGGCATCGGGGAGTGGGCGCTGATCGTCACGACCGGTCCCTTCAGCAGGTCGCCGCGATGGCGGATGGGCTGCGTCGGCGCGTGGATCTCCAGCGCGCCCTCGCCGGCGGTGACGTCGAGGACCTCGACCGGGTGGGCCGCGGTGACGCCCTCGCGGAGCAGCCAGTAGCCGTCGGTGAACTTCATGTGGGGGGTTCCTTACTTCACCGCTCCCACGGCGATGCCGCGGGTGAGCGTGCGCTGGAAGAGGAGGAAGAACACGATCGCGGGCAGCACACCGAGCAGGGCGGCCGCGTTGGTCATGGTGGCGTCCATCAGCCGCTGGCCCTGGAGGACACCGAGGGCCACCGACACCGTCTGGTTGTCGTTGGAGATCAGCATGACCAGGGGGAGCAGGAACTCGTTCCAGGTCCAGATGAAGAAGAAGACCATCAGCACCCCGAGCGTGGGGCGGCTGACCGGGACGACGATCCGCCACAGCACCTGCCACTTGCTCGCGCCGTCGATCTTCGCGGCCTCGATGATCTCCCGGGGGAACTGGCCGAGGACCGAGGAGAGCAGATACGTGCCGAACGCCGCCTGGATGACGGTGAAGACGATGACCACGCTCAGTCTCGTGTCGTAGAGGCCCGCCTCCTTGCTCAGGTAGTAGATCGGGTAGACCAGCGCCTCCTGCGGCAGCATGTTCGCCAGCACGAAGAAGGCGAGGACCCAGGGTCGGCCCTTGATACGGCCGATGCCGATCGCGTACGCGTTGAGGATCGACAGCACCACCGCGAGGACCGCCACCGCGCCGCTGATCAGCACGGAGTTGAACAGCTTCTGCGCGTAGTCCACGCGCTCCCAGAAGTCCTTCAGCCCGTCGAGATAGAGGCCGTCGGGGAGGCTCAGCGGGCCGTTCTGGCTGTACTCCGCCGGGGACTTGAAGGCGTTGAGGGTGACGATCAGAAACGGCACGATCATGAAGAGGGCCGCGACGCACAGGGCGACCAGCACCGGGTAACGGCGGAGCGCTCGGGTCATGACCGGTCCTCCTCGCGGGTCTGGAGCCGCAGCCCGATCAGGGAGAGCGCCAGGATGATGACCGTGAGCACGGTGGAGATCGCGGCGCCGTAGCCGACCTGCGTCTTCTCGAAGAACGTGGTGAAGGAGAAGTACGACGGGACGTCGGTCGCGCCGCCCGGGCCGCCCTTCGTCAGGACGTACACCGCGCCGAACACCTTCAGCGCGGCGATCGTGCACCAGGTCAGTACGACGTAGATCTCCGGGCGGATCTGCGGCAGCGTGATGTGCCAGAACCGGCGCCACCAGCCGGCCCCGTCCAGCTCGGCCGCCTCGTACAACTGCGGGTCCACCCGCTGGAGTCCGGCCATGAAGACCACCAGCGGGAAGCCGAGCTGCACCCACACCATCACGCCCATCACGCTGTAGAGCGCGATGTCCGGGTCGCCGAGCCAGTCCTGCTGCCAGGAGGCGAGGCCGACGGCCTTGAGGAGTGCGTTGAGGGAGCCGTTGTCGGGGGCGAGGATCCAGCTCCACACGATGCCCGCGACCGCGATCGGGAGCACCTGGGGGAGGTAGAAGCAGGCGCGCAGGACGGCGGTGACCCGGCTGCCGAAGTGCTTGCCGACGTAGTCGAACAGGGCGGCGGCGAGGACCAGTCCGGCCGCCGTCGGTACGGCCGCCATCGCGACCACCATGAACAGACTGTGCCGGAACGACGCCCAGAACTCGGAGTCGTCCAGCAGCTCGCGGTAGTTGGCGAGCCCGGTCCAGTCGGGGGAGCCCACGCCCTGCCAGTCGGTGAAGCCGACGTACGTGTTCATCAGGAACGGGACGATGATCACGGCCAGGAAGGCGAGCACGCCGGGGAGCAGGAAGAGGGCGTAGGAGTCGCGGGGGCGGCGGGGGTGACCGGCCTGTGCCGCCTTGCCGGTCACCCCGCGCTTCTCGACGGTCACCGTCATTGCTTCGGCGCGCCCTTGTCGTACGCGTCCTGGAGGGCGTCCAGGTAGCCGTCCGGCTTCTCGCTGTCGGTGATCAGCTTCTGGGTCTGGGAGACCAGGACGTCATAGAAGCCGGGCACCGGCCAGTCGGGGTAAAACGCCAGCCCGTCGCGCTGGGAGAGGGTGTTGAAGTTGTCGATGAGCGCCTTCGACCGGGCGTCGGTGATCGCGCTCGCGTCGGCGGCGACCGGGACACCGCCCTTGTTGCCGAGCAGGTTCTGGATCTTCTTCGACATGGTGATGTCGATGAAGTCGTAGGCGAGTTCCTTGTTCTTGGCGCCCTTGGGGACCACCCACAGATTGCCGCCGGAGCCGAGGGTCAGGTTCGAGTCGGGCCACAGGAAGGTGCCCCAGTCGAACTTGGCCTCGTCGACGAAACGGCCGTACCACCAGCTGCCGGAGAAGAAGATCGGCGCCTTGCCCTGGAGGAAGGAGACACCCGCGTCCTCGGCCTTGGTACTGGACGAGGTCTTGCTGATGTAGCCCTTCTTCACCCAGTCGGCATAGGTCTCGGCGGCGTACGTCCAGGCCGCGTCGTGGAAGTCGGTCCTGCCCTTGTACAGCTCGTAGGAGTCCACCCAGGCGCGGTCCGCCTTCGACAGGGCGAGCTGGTAAAGGTACTGCTGGGCCGGGTACTCGGCGCCCGCGTTGGCCAGCGGGGTGACCTTGTTCCGGACGAACGTGTCCATCGCGGCGGTCAGTTCGTCGAACGTCTTCGGCTCGGCGATCCCGTACTTCTTGAACAGGTCCTTGTTGTAGAACACCATCGTGTACTCGGCGTAGTTGGGCACGCCGTACCACTTGCCGGAGCCCATCACCCCGTTGGTGTCGTACACGCTGGTGGTGCGGACGCTCGCGCTGAGCTTCTTGTCCCAGCCGCGCTTCGTCGCCTCTGCGGTGAGGTCGGTGAGCAGGCCCTGTTTCGACAGCAGCCCGGCCGTCGCGTTGCCCTTGTTGTACTCCATCACGTCGGGCGCGTCGGAGGAGTTGAGGACCATCGGAGCGGTCTTCTGGATCTGCTCGAAGCCCTTCTCCTCGAACTCCACCTTTACGCCCGGGTGTTTGGCCTTGAACTCCTTGATCGCCTCGTTCCAGGCCTGCCCCATCGCGCTGTTCGGGGCCTCGTAGTGCCACAGCTTGAGTGTCTTGCCGTCTCCTGAGGATCCGCTGTCGGAGTCCCCGCAGGAGGTCAGGAGCAGTGCTCCGGCGGCGAGCACCGCCGTCGCCACCACGCGCCTTCGTGCCGTCAACATCCCGTGCCTCCAGGGGAGTCGGAGCCGGATGGTGCTTCGGATCGTTCGCGGGTCGTGCTCGGTTCTTCCTCGGTACGTCGAACCGTTTCGACGACTTACGTCGAAGCGCTTCGACGGGGGAAGGTATGTGGGGGCTGTGAGTGAGTCAATGGCTCGCGCGAGAATTGCAGCGACCACGATCGCCGGGAGCGGGGAAGGCGGGACGATGACGACGGTGGTGCGCGAGGCGCCGATCGTGCCGGGAAGCCCTTTGCTGGGCTCGATGAACGACCTGCTCAGGGACCCTCTGGGTACCTATGAGCGGGCCCGCCGTGACCATGGTGACGTGGTGCGTTTCCGCGCGGGTCCGCCCGGGCTGCGGGCGGAGGTCTACGCCGTCTTCTCGGCCGCGGGGGCGCAGCAGGTGCTGGCCGGGCAGGCCGCCGACTTCCGCAAGGACAACGTCTTCTACGAGGAGCTGCGGCAGACCATCGGCAACGGGCTGCTCACCAGCCAGGACGAGGTGTATCTACGGCAACGCAGGCTGGTGCAGCCGCTGTTCACCCGGCGGCGGGTGGACGGGTACGCGGGGCAGGTCGCCGCGGAGGGGGTGGCTCTGGCCGCAAAGTGGCGGGGGCGCGGCACCGTCGAACTGGTCGGCGAGATGCACCGGTTCGCGTTGCGGATGGTCGGGCGGATCCTGTTCGGGGCGGACATGGAGAAGGCGTTCGACGTCGTCGAGCGCACGCTGCCGCCGCTCCAGCAGTATTCGATGAAGCGTGGCCTCTCCCCCCTCAAGTCGCCGCGGAACTGGCCCACTCCGGCGAACCGTGGTGCCGCCCGCCTTCAAGGTGAGCTGTTCGCGGTGTGCGACGAGATCATCGACAGTCGGCGCCGGGGTGGAGCGGGGGCCTCCGAGGATCTCGCCGGACTGCTCGTCCACGCCCGGAACGCCGAGGACGGCAGCCTCGATGACGCCGAACTCCGCGAGCAGGTCCTGATCTTCCTGCTGGCCGGGCATGAGACGACGGCGACGGCACTCGCCTTCGCCCTCCATCTGCTCGCCCGGCATCCGGAAGAGCAGCGGCGGGTTCAGAAGGAGGTCGATGAGGTGCTCGGCGATGACCGGATGCCCACGGCCGGGGACATGGAGGCGCTGCCCCGGCTCACCATGGTCGTCAAGGAGGCGATGCGGCTGTATCCCTCGGCGCCGGTGATCGGGCGGCGGTCCGTCGCGGACGCGGAGATCGACGGCGTACGGATTCCCGCGGGCGCGGATGTGATCGTCAGTCCGTGGGTCACGCAGCGGCATCCCGCGTACTGGGTTGAGCCGGAGCGGTTCGATCCGGGCCGTTTCGCGCCGGGGGCGGAGGCTGGGCGGCCTCGGTACGCGTGGTTTCCGTTCGGGGGCGGGCCGCGGGCGTGTATCGGGCAGCACCTTTCGATGCTGGAGTCGGTGTTGGGGGTGGCGGTGTTGCTTCGTGCCTTTGAGTTCGAGGACTTGGAGGGCAGGGAGGTGCCTGTGGGGGCTGGGGTGACGTTGATGGCCAAAGGGGCGGCGAGGGTGCGGATCAGGTCGCGGGGGTGAGTGGTGCTTGTTCGGGTGCGGCTCCGTCGTGGCTGGTCGCGCCCACGCGGCGGAGCCGCACATGTGTACAGCCCCGCGCCCCTAGGGGGTTGTCGCCAGCGTGATCATCAAGGCCGCGGCTGCTGCTGTGAGGGGGACTCCGTAGCCCGCCGTTGTCGATATGTGCTCGGCGGTCCAGCCCCCTGTCGCGCTGCCCCCGGCAATACCGCCCAACAGGCCCGTCACCGCCAGGGTCATGCCCTCGTTCAGGCGGCCCGGGGGAGTGCGTTCCTGGATCAGGGTCATCGTGGTGACCATCGTGGGGGCCGTCGCCATGCCGGCGATCAGGAGGGTGGTCGCGAGGAGCAGCAGGGAGCCGGTCGTGGCCGCCGCCAGGAGCGGCAGGGTCAGGAGTGCGGTCATCGCGGCCACGCACCACGGGTGGCGGTCCTCGGCCCGGCCGCGCAGTTTGAGGGCGCCGTACACCAGGCCCGCCGCACATGAACCCGCTGCCTGGAGGCCGAGCACGACACCGGCCGCCGACGCATGGCCCCGCTCGTCCGCGAACGCGATCGTGACGACCTCCATGGAGCCGAACACCGCGCCCATGGCCAGACAGGCGAGCAGCAGCGGGGGCATGCCCGGGGCCCGTAGCGGTGTCTTCGCGGGAGCATGTCGCTGGAGTGGGGGTTCCGTCGCGCGTTGGGCCGTGAACAGGAGCATTCCCGTCACCAGCAGTACGGCCCCGACCAGCGTGCCCGCCTCCGGGAAGAGGGTCCCGCAGAGCAGGGCCGCGAGGACCGGGCCCAGCATGAAGCACAGCTCGTCGGCGGCCTGCTCGAAGGAGTTCGCGGTGTGCAGCGCCTTGTCGTCGCCCTTGAGGAGGTGGGCCCAGCGGGCCCGGGACATGCCGCCGATGTTGGGGGTCGTGGCGGTGGCGGCGTACGCGGCGAACAGGGTCCAGGCCGGGGCGTCGTGGCGGACGCACAGGAGGAGGGCAAGCGAGCCGAGGGCGGCCAGGAGCGTGGCGGGTACGGCGACGCGGGCTTGGCCGTGGCGGTCGATGAGGCGGGCGGTGAAGGGGGCCAGCACCGCCGTCGCCGCGAGGCCCGTCGCGGTGACGGCGCCGGCGAGGGCGTACGAACCCCGCGTCCCGGCGATCATGACGACCGCGCTCACGCTGAACATGCCCATGGGGAGCCGGGCCAGCAGGTTGCCCGCGGTGAAGGCGCGGGTGCCGGGGTGGGTGAAGAGGCGGCGATAGGGGCCGGGCGGGCGGGGTGCGCGGGGCGGGCGTGGGGTGAAGTCGGCCATGACCAGCATGTCGCCGGTGGTGGTGAAGAGGGTGCGGCGGTGGGTCGGTTGCGGCATGGGTCCACCGTCGCCGGTGGGTGATCTCGGGGTCCAACACCTGCCGCGCGGTGATTGACGCACCTCTGTTGTCAATGCCGAGGTGGAGGTAGGTTCGCCGGATGCCCGCCCCGAGCCACCTCGATCCCCGTCTGCTGCGCGCCTTCCTGGCCGTCGCCGAGGAGCTGCACTTCACCCGTGCCGCCGCCCGGCTGTACGTGGCCCAGCAGGCGCTCAGCCGGGACGTACGGCGGCTGGAGCGGGAGCTGGATGCCGAGTTGTTCGTGCGGACCACCCGGCAGGTCACGCTGACCGGTGACGGGGAGCGGCTGGTGCCGCACGCGCGGCGGGTGCTCGCCGCGCAGGACGAGCTGATCGCCGCCTTCGGGCAGGCCCGGCCGCTGCTCGTCGACGTCAACTCGCCGGGGCTCGGCACCGGGCGCCGGGTGCTGCTGCGGGCCCGTGAGCTGGCTCCCGAGCAGGAGCTGATGGCCCGCTACGAGAGCGGTCTGACCGGCGCCGCCGCCGAGATCCTCGCCGGTCGTCTCGACGCCTCCTTCGGCCGGTTCGCGGGGCTGGAGCCGGCGCTGCGGGCAGGGCTCGGCCATCAGCTCGTCCGGCTCGAACCCATGGCGGTCGTGCTGCCCGAGGACCACCGGCTGGCGGCGCTGGACGCGGTGCCGCTGGCCGAGCTGGCCGGTGAGGAGGTGTACGCGGGGGCCGGGAATCCCCGGACGCCCGAGTGGACCGACCTGGCGCGGCACCTGTTCGAGGGACGGGGGATCGAGGTGGCCTCACCCGCGCCGATGGCCGTCGGTCACGAGGAGTTCCAGCGGATCATGGCCAAGACACGGAACCCGATTCTCGCCGTGGTGGACTTTCCGGCCATGCCGTCGACCGTGCTGCGGCCGTTGATCGATCCGGTGCCGCTGTCGCCCGTCTCGTTGGTGTGGCGGAAGGGGCTGGTGCACCCCGGGTTCGACGCCCTTCGACGTGCGGCGGCCGAGCTGTCGGCGGCGGAGGGGTGGCTGAACCGGCCCGTCGAGGGGTGGTTTCCGGACATCGACATGGAGATCGAAAATGTCCACAAGTGACACATGGCAAACACGCCTGCCTCGTGTGCGCTACATTCGTCGCCTGAGCACCATGTGATAAAGGGGGCGCTCGGACCGGGTGGGGGCCTGGTTCGGTCGACGGGTGCCCAGAGTCGTATGCGCACCCGGAACCATCCCGTGGGGGGACTGCGTGCGCGAAAACAAATGGCGAGAAGACGCCCAACCGGAATGGCCCGACGCGGCATCCGGGACGAGGGAGTTCCCTGCGCCGACGGACGGCACCCAGGCGTTCCCGGAGACGAGAGGAACCGAAGCCCTCGCCTCCCCGGACCCGACCGAGACGCTGCCGAAGTCCCCGCCGCAGCCCACCTCCGGCCCGAACTTCGGCCCCAGCGCCGGGCTCGGCTTGCGCCACGGGTCCGGTACTGGGTCCGGCGGGGGCGTCTTTCGGGACCCGTGGGCGTCGGCCGGCGGTCCGGACGGTGTTGACGGGGTCGGTGGTAGTGCCCATGATCCGCACGAGGTGACCGTCCAGTTGGACGCCGTGGCGTTGCGGGCCGATCAGCGGATCGTGGGGCAGGCCGGTGGCGGCGCCGTGGGTGAGGGGTCCGACGGGCCCGTCTTCGTCGATGAGTCAGGGCGGCGGAGTCGGAGATTCCGGCGTATCGGGATCTTCGTCGGGATCGCCTGTGCGATCTACGCCGTCGTCATCGTGAGCACCCTGCTGTCGGGGAACTCCAACGCGCCCTGGCTGCCTGTGCCGGGCCAGGAGGGCAAGGAGGCCGGGCAGGTGGAGACCACGCCGCTGCCCGCCGACCCGGCCGTGCCGACCGACGACGCCGGCGTGTCGCCCGGTGCCTCGCCGACCCTCAGCGACGGCGCGACGCCGTCCCCGGGCGCCGACGCCACCGCGCCCGGCGCCTCCGCCACGGCCACCACCCCGGGCGCGTCCGCCGACCCGAAGCCGACGGCGACCAAGACCGCTACCAGTCCGGTCACCCACCCCACCGTCTCGGCGAAGCCCACCGACGAGCCCACCACCAGCTCGCCCAACCCGTCGGTCACCCCGCCGACCACCCCGCCCGGTCCGTCCGACTCCCCGGCCGGCGGCAGCGCCGGCACCGGTACGGACAACGTCGCCGACGGCGCGAACACCGCGTCCGGCCGCTCCACCGCACCATCCCTGGAGAACACCCTCTGATGGCATCCCGCTCAAGCCGTCCCGGGCCCGCGACCGGAGCCCGTGACGGCTCCCGTCGCCGTCTGCCCCTGCGCCTGCTGCTGCCGCTGCTCGTCCTCGTCGCGATGACCGCGATGCTGATGCTGCGCGGCTACGTCCACAGCGAGATCCTCGCCGACTACCGGGTGGCCCCCGCCACCGCCAACGACAAGGTGCCGCAGGACATCCTCAAGGGCGGCCCGGTCATCGACACCCGCAGCGGCCGCAGCACCAGCATGACCGTGCCGGACGACAGCGTCGTCCTCACCTTCGACGACGGCCCGGACCCCACCTGGACCCCGAAGGTCCTCGACACCCTGAAGAAGAACAACGCGCACGCCGTCTTCTTCATCACCGGCACCATGGCCTCCCGCTACCCGGACCTGGTCCGGCGCATGGTCGACGAGGGCCATGAGATCGGGCTGCACACCTTCAACCACCCCGATCTGTCCTACCAGTCGACGAAGCGCATCGACTGGGAGCTCTCCCAGAACCAGCTCGCGCTCGCGGGCTCGGTGGGCATCCGCAGCTCGCTGTTCCGGCCGCCGTACTCCTCCAAGGCCGCGAACATGGACAACAACTCCTGGCCGGTCACCGAGTACATCGGCAGCCGCGGCTACATCACCATCGTCAACGACACCGACAGCGAGGACTGGCGCAAGCCGGGCGTGGCGGCGATCGTCCGCAACTCCACGCCCAAGGCCGGGCACGGCGGGATCGTCCTCATGCACGACTCCGGCGGCGACCGGCACCAGACGGTCCAGGCGCTGGAGCAGCTTCTCCCGCAGCTGAAGGAGAAGGGCTACAAGTTCCAGAACCTCACCGAGGCCCTGCACGCCCCGAGCGCGCACACCCCGGTCACCGGCCCGGAGTTGTGGAAGGGCAAGGCCTGGGTCTTCCTCGTCGACGCCTCCGACAACATCACCGGCGTCCTGGTCGTCGGCCTCGCGGTCATCGGGTTCCTCGTCTTCGCCCGCTTCGGACTGATGCTGCTGCTCTCCGGCATCCACGCCCGCCGCACCCGCCGCCCCGGCTTCCGCTGGGGCCCGCTGCCGGTCACCGAACCGGTGTCGGTGCTGGTGCCGGCGTACAACGAGGCCAAGTGCATCGAGAACACCGTGCGTTCACTGATGCGCAGCGAGCATCCCATCGAGGTCATCGTCATCGACGACGGGTCCAGCGACGGCACGGCCCGGCTCGTGGAAGGGCTCGGGCTGCCCAACGTACGCGTGATCAGACAGCTCAACGCGGGCAAGCCCGCCGCCCTCAACCGCGGCCTGGCGAACGCCCGGTACGACCTGATCGTGATGATGGACGGCGACACCGTCTTCGAACCGGCCACCGTCCGCGAACTCGTCCAGCCCTTCGCCGACCCGCGCGTCGGCGCGGTCGCGGGCAACGCCAAGGTCGGCAACAAGGACACCCTGATCGGCGCCTGGCAGCACATCGAGTACGTGATGGGCTTCAACCTCGACCGCCGCATGTACGACGTCCTTCAGTGCATGCCGACCATCCCCGGCGCCGTCGGCGCGTTCCGCCGCTCCGCCCTGGAGCGGGTCGGCGGCATGAGCGACGACACCCTCGCCGAGGACACCGACATCACCATGGCGATGCACCGGGACGGCTGGCGGGTCGTCTACGCCGAGAAGGCCCGCGCCTGGACCGAGGCCCCGGAGTCCGTGCAGCAGCTGTGGTCCCAGCGCTACCGGTGGTCGTACGGCACCATGCAGGCGATCTGGAAGCACCGCAGGGCGCTGGTGGAACGCGGTCCCTCGGGTCGCTTCGGCCGCGTCGGGCTGCCGCTCGTCTCCCTCTTCATGGTCCTGGCGCCGCTGCTGGCCCCCCTGATCGACGTGTTCCTCGTCTACGGGCTGGTCTTCGGGCCCACCGACAAGACGATCCTCGCCTGGTTCGGCGTCCTCGCCATCCAACTGGTCTGCGCCACCTACGCGTTCATCCTGGACCGGGAGCGCCTGACCCCGCTGATCTCGCTGCCGTTGCAGCAGATCCTCTACCGCCAGCTCATGTACGTCGTACTGCTCCAGTCCTGGATCACGGCGCTCACCGGCGGCCGGCTGCGCTGGCAGAAGCTGCGCCGCAAGGGCGGCGTGTCCGCCCCGCCGACCGCGCCCACCGGACACCGGCAGGCCGTGGGCGGGGGGTCCGCCCGATGAGCACGCCGTACTATCCCCCTCCGTCGCAGAAAGCCGTGGACGTGACCGTTCCCCTCGTGCCGACCGTCCCCGAACAGCAGCAGCCGCCGCAACCGGCCGCCCGGCCCAAGGGCCCCGTCCGCGACCGTTACTTCGACCTGCTGCGGGCCCTCGCCCTGTTCCGCGTGGTCCTCTACCACCTGACCGGCTGGGCATGGCTGCCGCTGGTGTTCCCCTCCATGGGCGTGATGTTCGCCCTCGCCGGCAACCTCATGGCGCGTTCGCTGAAGCGCCCCGCCGCCCAGGTCATCAAGAGCCGCATCCGCCGGCTGCTGCCCCCGCTGTGGGTGCTCGGGGTCGTGGGCGTCACCGGCATGGTCGTACAGGGCTGGGGCCCCTCGGACGACGGCCACCCGGGCTGGTGGTGGCTCCATCTCACCTACTGGGTCCTGCCGTTGAGCGACCCGCCGTACGCCGAGGGCCTGCCCGGCATCCACGGCTACCTCGCCGAGAACTGGGCCGTGGACCTCGCCGGACCGCTCTGGTACATCCGCGCCTACCTCTGGTACGTCCTGCTGTCGCCGTTCCTGCTGAAGGCGCTGCGCGCCCTGCCGGTCGCCACGGTCTTCGCGCCGATCGCGCTGTCGGCCGCCTTCGAGTTCGGCTACCTCACCCTGCCCGGCGAGCGGTTCCCCTCCGCCCTCACCGACTTCAGCACCTTCGGCGCCTGCTGGATCCTCGGCATGGCCCACCAGGAGGGCATCCTCAAGAAGCTGCCGCGCTATGTCGTCCCGTCCGTCGCGCCCGCGATCGCCCTGCTGGGCCTCTGGTACGCGACCCGGCACGACTTCTCCCAGGGCAACGACCTCGACAGCATGCCCTTCGCGCAGGCCCTGTGGTCCCTGGGCACGGTCATGATCCTGCTGCACGTCAGCCCGTCCTGGTCCGAGTGGCCCAAGCGGCTGCGGCGCTTCGACCGGCCGATCACCCTCCTCAACTCCCGTGCCGTCACGATCTATCTGTGGCACAACACCTGCATCGTCGTCGCCATGACGATCTGGGACCGGCTGTGGGGCATCGACCTGATGTGGCAGCACTTCTCCTGGTTCCTGGAGAGCCCCTGGCCGGTGCTCGTCTTCGCCTGGATCCTCATCGGCAGCTGCATCGTCTGGTTCGGCTGGGCGGAGGACCTCGCCGCCAAGCGCAAGCCGCAGCTGTGGCCGGACGGGTCCTCGCGTGCCAAGTCCGGTTCGCACCGCGCCTGATGAGTCATTCTCAATTGAGGCTCAAACAGAGCCTCAATTGAAGCTCAAAAACGCGGGATCAGGCTCAATTGAAGCTCAGAAGACTCAAGTAGCTCTCGCTCGCGGCTGGTAGCCCGTGGAAGGATCATGCCTGCGCGGCAACGCCGAAGGGGAAAGGCGAAACCGTGTCCTGGAACAACTCCAGGGTAATTCACGGTAATTCACCTTCCTGATTTCGAGAGTGCCATGAAGAGACAAATATGGGCGACGGTCGCCACTTTGATGATGACCGTGAGCCTTGGAGTAATTCCCGCCTATGCCGCCGAGATATCGACCACGGCGGTCACGGAATCCGATCCGGTCGACCCGCCGCTGTACGACGAGACCGCCGACGGCAAAACCGTCCGCGTCAATGTCGTCACCGAGGACCGCGGCGATCTCTCCAACGCGGCGAGCGCCGGTGAGACCCTGCTGTCCTTCCAGACCCTGCCCGTGGTCACCCTGGAGGTGGACAAGGACGGCCTGGACGACCTGGCCGCCCAGCCGGGCGTCGTCAGTGTCACCGAGGACGAGCTGGTCGCGCCCTCGCTGGACGAGAGCGTGCCGATCATCGGCGGCGACAAGGCCATCGCGGCCGGCAGGACCGGCAAGGGCAGCGCCATCGCGATCCTGGACACCGGCGTCGCCACCAACCACCCCTTCCTGAAGGGCCGGATCGCCGCCGAGGCCTGCTTCTCCCCGGTCGACCCCAACTACGGCGCCACCAGCCTGTGCGGCAACGGCGCGGCCACCCAGGAGGGCACCGGCGCCGCCAACTCCGCGAACACCTGCGCGGGCATCGACGAGTGCGACCACGGCACCCATGTGGCGGGTATCGCCGCCGGTGACGGCACCGGACTGAGCGGGGCCCCCGCCACCGGCGTCGCCCCCGGCGCCGACATCGTCGCCATCCAGGTCTTCTCCCGGCTCGACTCCACCAAGTACTGCGGCGCCACCAACCCGTGCATCCGCAGCTTCACCAGCGCCCAGATCGCCGCGCTGGAGAAGGTCCTCGCGCTCAAGCAGGCCGGCACGCCCATCGTCGCCGCCAACCTGAGCCTGGGCTCGGCAAGTTACTCCGCCGCCTGCACCAAGGACGCCCGCAAGACCATCATCGACAGCCTCTACGAGGCCGGGGTCGCGACGGTCGTCGCGGCCGGCAACAACGGCAGCGCGACCGCCGTCACCGCCCCGGCCTGTGTGCCCAACGCGGTCTCCGTCGGCGCCACCACGGACGACGACGAGGTCGCCTCGTTCTCCAACCACGGCCCGCTGCTCGACGTCTTCGCCCCCGGCAACGGCATCGTCTCCTCCGTCCTCACCGGCTACGACTCCAAGAGCGGCACCTCCATGGCGACCCCGCACGTCGCCGGTGCCTTCGCCGTCCTGCGCCAGGCCTACCCGGACAAGACCCTGGCCGAGCTGGAGGCGCTGCTGAAGTCGACCGGCACGCCGGTCACCGACGAGGCCGGCGTGACCGTCCCCCGGATCGACGTCGGCAAGGCGGTCGGCGCCGCGACGCCCCCGCCCGCCCCCGAGCCCGCCGACACCACCCGCCGTACGAAGATCCTCAACGACGCCTCGTACGCCGTCCCGGACCTCGGCACCGTCCAGTCCCCGATCACCGTCTCCGGCGTCACCGGCAACGCGCCCAAGAACCTCCAGGTCTCCCTGGCCGTCACCCACGACTGGCTCGGCGAGGTGAAGATCGACCTGGTGGCTCCCGACGGTCAGACGTACGCCCTGAAGGCCACCAACGGCACCGACCCGGGCGGCACGCTGACCAAGACGTACACCGTCGACGCGAGCGTCTCCCCGGCGAACGGCACCTGGAAGCTCCAGGTCGCCGACAAGTCCGCCGGCGGCACCGGCACCATCGACGACTGGGCGCTGACGTTCCCGACCCCGTTCGCGAAGACCAGCTCCGCCGCCGTCCCGGACGCGGCCACCCTCACCTCCGAGCTCACCGTGAGCGGCGTCACCGGAAACGCCTCCGGCGCGCTCCAGGCGTCCGTGAACCTCACCCACGAGTGGCTCGGCGAGGTCAAGATCGACCTCGTGGCTCCCGACGGTCAGACGTACGCCCTGAAGGCCACCAACGGCACCGACCCGGGCGGCACGCTCAGCAAGACGTACACCGTCGACGCGAGCGCCTCCGCGGCCAACGGCACCTGGAAGCTCCTCGTCGCCGACAAGTCCGCCGGTGGCACGGGCACCCTGAACAACTGGTCCCTGACCTTCCCGTCGATCGAGAGCCAGTCCACGTACGCCATCCCGGACGCGGGCACCCTCCAGGCGCCGATCACGGTGAGCGACGTCTCCGGCAACGCGCCGAAGACCCTGAAGCTCTCCCTCGCCCTCACCCACGACTGGCTCGGCGAGGTCAAGATCGACCTGGTCGCCCCCAACGGGCTGGTGTACGCGGTGAAGGCCACCGACGGCACGGACCCGGGCGGCACGCTGAACAAGGTCTACACGGTCGACGCGAGCGCCTCTCCGATCGCGGGCACCTGGAAGCTCCAGGTCGCCGACAAGTCGGCGGGCGGGACGGGCACGCTGGACGACTGGGCACTGACCTTCTGACCGCCGCACCCTACGAACGAAGACGCCCGGCCGGGACATCCCGGCCGGGCGTCGCTTTCGCGTTCCCGCGAACTACCCCTGCACGCCCTGCTTCCACTCCTCGGCGAGCAGTCCGAGGACCACCTCGTCCATGAACTCGCCCAGCACCCAGGCGGCGGAGCGCAGGACGCCCTCTCGGACGAAGCCGTTGCGCTCGGCGGAGCGCAGCATCGGGATGTTGTCCGACAGTGTCTCGATCTGCAGCCGCTGCAAGCCTCGTACGACGAAGCCGTAGTGGCACAGCACCGCGACCACGTCTGTGCCGTAACCCTTGCCGCGGGCGGACGACCGGAGGCCGAGGCCGATGTGGGCGAACCGGTTGTGGGTGTCGATGCCCCACAGCGTCGCGGCGCCGACCAGCTCGCCGCTCTCCAGGTCCACCACGGAGAACGGGAGGTTGTCCTGGTCCGTGGGGTCCGCCACGAACTTCCCGCCCGGGCCCGGCGGGATCGGCCGCCATGGCCGGCCGTCGGCCCGCGAGGTGTTGACCACGTCGTCGTAGAGCTCGTTCTGAAGGACCGGAACGTCGTCCTCGTGCCGGGCCCGCAGCCCGACCTTGCCGCCTCTAAGCATGCAGGCTTCTTATCGGGTCGAAGCGGGTGACGGCAAACCTTTTTGGACGCGGAAAACCGGCAGAGCCGGCCGCACCGAGCGAGTTGCTCGATACGACCGGCTCTGCCGGTACGAGGACGAATGGCCTACTTGAGGTAGCCGCCCTTGAAGCCGCTCTGGTCGGCCCAGATGCGCTCACGGGCGTCCCACGAGAAGCCGGCCCACTTGCCCTGCCAGATGGTCTCGGCGGTGGCGTTGTTCGCCGGGTCGGCGGAGATCCACTCCTTGACCGGGCTGTTGGAGAAGTCGGCGAACGGCACGTAGTTCCGGTGCGAGGCCCAGCCGTTGTAGACCTTCACGACACGGGACGAGGTCGTGCGGTAGTTGACGCCGATCTTCACGGTCGTCACCTTCACACCGAAGATGGTGTCGGAGACGGAGTACCAGGCGCTCCGGTCGTAGTACCGGGCGCTCGGGTCGGCGAGCTCCTCCTCGGTGGTCGGCGGCGTCTCGGTCTCCTCGACGGCGAGGGTCGCCTCCAGGACGACATCGCCGTCCGCGGCTTCCTTTCTCGTCTCGGTGGTGTAGTTCTCCTCGTCGATGGACTCGACGTCGGAGACGTCCGAGATGAAGTCGCCCAGCTCCTGGCCGCGCTGAGGATCGTTCAGCAGGTCGACGAACTGTTCCTTGTCGCCGTCGGAGAGCGCCGAGTACTGGTCCAGGGTCTCCTGGGCGTCCGTGTCGCCGAGCTCCACCTGCTCCACGAGGTAGGACTCGTAGGCCTCGGGGGTGGTACCGGTGGTGTCGTCCGCGAACGCGGAGCCCGGCATGGCCGCCATGGTGATCGCCGCCGCCGTGGCGACGGCCACGCCCACGAGCCGCTTCCGGTTCATCTTCGTCGTGGTACGCATATCTACTGCCTCCGTACGTGGATGGGTACACGAACTGAAATAAGCAGTAGGGAAAGCGCGATAATTCGCCCCCCTACAAGCGGTTCCGCCTTTCCCCTTCGGCGTTCCCGCTTGCCTTGATCCTTCCGTAAGGAATGGGGGGTGGGAAGCTCAAATAGCCTTTCCTGAGCATCAATTGAGCTTGCGGGGAACTCAAGTACTTCTATTTGAGCCTCAATTGAGCTTATGAAGTTTCAACACGCTTTATTTGAGCTTTGGTTGAGCTACTTCTTGGTGAGCCAGCGGCCGAGCAGGATCACGCCGGTGATGACCGCGGCCGCGACGACGACGATGACTGCCTTCATGCTGGTGTCCATGACGCCGAACATCTGGGTCTCCCTTATGACTTGGGTCGGTAGCTGAGCAGGTCACCCGGCTGGCACTGCAGGACCTCGCAGATCCGGGTGAGGGTGGTGAAGCGGATGGCCTTGGCGCGCCCGTTCTTGAGGACGGACAGGTTGACGTTGGTGACGCCGACGCGGTGGGCCAGTTCGGTGACGGTCATCCCGCGCTCGCTGAGGAGCTTGTCGAGATGGACCTCGATGTCATGGCCCTCGTGCTCGTCCTCGGCCATCAGACGACCCCTTCGAGGTCCTCGCGCAGGGCGGCACCGGCGCGGGTGATGCGGGCGAAGGTGAGGAGGCCGAGGCCGATGAGGATGAGCAGGTAGGGGGCCGACCACAGGCCCAGCCAGGAGCCGGCCGTGAGGTCGTGGTTGGTGGTCAGCTCCGCGAGCACGGCTGCCTTGAGGTTCGACTCGACGAGCTCGGAGAGCAGGCTGCCGAGCAGCAGCCACCAGCCCAGGAGCCGGAACCGGGAGGCCGTACGGACCGTGTGGACGCCGTCCCGAGCGGCGCCCTTGAGGAGCTGGTGCAGCAGGAAGAGGCCGCCGATCAGCAGCAGCGCCGAGGGCAGTGCGCTGAGCTCGTCCAGCAGGTGCAGGGAGGTGCTGGGCTCGGAGGCGCAGTACTGGGGGACGGTGCCGACGTCCACCCCCTGCTCGGGGAAGAAGCGGTTGGCGCCGGCGGAGCCACCGGTCGAGTCGTCGGTGACGCAGACGCTGCTGCTCCCCCAGCCGCCGTGGACGGTTCTGAACACGACCCCCAGCGTCACCAGGGCCAACAGCACCCGCAGCGCTATCGACACCACCGTCGCCATCGGCTCCAGCATCTTCCGGTCCTCGGACATGATCCCCCGCCTCGCTTATCGTTTTTCGATGTATCGAGTTTCGATGTTATCGAGAAACGATAAGCCGCGCAACCGACCGCGCCCCCGCACCGGAACCGGTGCGGGGGCGCGGAGTCGATGATCCGGTCCGGGGTCAGAACCTCACGACGAAGTTGCTGACCGTGCCGGTGTCACCCGTGGCCACGTCGTCGACGCGGAGCTTCCACCAGCCGTTGACCGGCAGATCCGTGGCGTCGACCGTGTAGACCTTCTTGAGGGTGCCGCCGGGCTCCTCGCCGTTGTCCTTGAGCAGGTGCAGGGAGCCGTCCGGGGCGATCAGGTCGATCTTGAGGTCGCCCAGGTACTCGTGCTCGACGTCCACGTACACCTTGAGCTTGGCGGAGCCGACGCCCGACAGACCGTCGGTCTTGGTCCAGATCTCCGTGTAGTTCTTGTCCGGGATGGCCTTCACGGTCTGGTTCTCGTACGACGGGAAGCCGAGCGACCAGCCGGTGAGGGTGCCCGTGGAACCGGTGGCGGAGTCGGTGACCTTCAGGGTCCAGGTGCCGTTGGCGACCGCGTCCGTGGCGTCCACACCGTAGGTGGTGGCCAGGGTGCCGCCCGCCTCGGAGCCGTACGGCTTGAGGATGTACGACTTGCCGTCCGGGCTGGTCAGGGCGACCTTCAGGTCGCCGATCCTGGTGTGGGTGAGGTTCGTGTAGACCTGGAGCGGGCCGGCGGCGTTTCCGTCGATCCCGGAGACGGCGATGGTGGAGCTGAGGGTTCCGGAGTCCGGAATGGTCTGGGCGGTGGTGTTCTCGAACGGCGTCGGGAAGATCAGCGACCAGGTGGTCAGCGTGCCGGCGTCCCCGTCGTCGGTGTCGGTCATCCGCAGCTTCCACTCGCCGTTCGCGACGGAGGCCGAGGCGTCCACGGTGTACGTCGCGACGATGTCGTCGGCGCCGTCGGAGGTGCTCGCGGCCTTCAGCAGGTGGGTCGTGCCGTTCGGCGCGACGAGCTCCAGCTTCACGTCACCGCGGAAGGCGTGGGTGATGTTGACGTACGCCTTGAGGTTCTTCGGCGCGTTGCCCGGGTATTCGGCGACGGTGATCGGCGAGGTCACCGCGGTGCCGGTGCCGCCGGTGGGCGCGTCCGGGATGGCGATGTCCTTGTCGTTGTCGACCTGGAAGGCGCGCGGCTTCTTGTCCGCCTCGGGCTTCGGCTCGACCGCGGCGACCGCCTTGGCCACGTCGATCCGGGGGACGGTCACGCCCGCCTCGTCGGTGATCGGCTTGCCGGTGGTGGCAAGCAGCGAGACCAGGCTGGCGAGTCCCTCGGTCGGGTAGGCCTGGCGCAGGACGGCGAGTGCGCCGGCGACGTGCGGGGCCGCCATGGAGGTACCGCTCATGGAGTCGTAGGTGCCGCCGGGGACCGAGGAGACGATGCCGTTGCCGGGGGCGAAGACGTCGAGCAGCGGGCCGTGGTTGGAGAACGAGGCGACCTCGTCGTCGTCGGTCGTGGCGCCGACGGACACGGCGTTGGGCACACAGGCGGGGGCGGTGACGGCGGTCGCGCTGCCGTTGTTGCCGGCCGCGACGACCGTGGCGACACCGGCGGCGTAGAGCTTGTCGATGGCCGCCGCGCGGGCGTCCTTGGCGCAGGCGCTGGTGTAACTCGCCGAGCCCAGGCTCAGGTTGGCGGCGATGATCGGGGTGCCGGCCTGCTGAAGCTGCCAGACCTTCTCCAGCGCGGCGATCTGGGCGCTGGTGAAGCTGCGGATGCACGGGTTGGCGGCGCCGCAGTACTTGGTCGAGTCGAACTTGGAGAAGACCTGCATGGCGACGATGCCGGCGTCCGGCGCGACACCGGTGGCCGGGGCGCCGGTCAGTCCGGTGCCGTCACCGGCGGCGATACCCGCCACATGGGTGCCGTGGTCGCAGCCGTCGAGGGTGGCGCAGGCGCCGGCCGCGGAGTTGGCGGCGCCGGTGCCCTCCTGGGTGGCCGCGCCGTTGCCGCACAGGCTGGTGGCGCCGTAGGCGGCGTCGATCGGCGAGAAGCAGGCCTCGGCGACGATCCGGTCCTTGAGGAACGGGTGGTTGGTGGCGACACCCGTGTCGATGATCGCGATGTCACTGCCCGCGCCGGTCTTGCCGGCCTTGTGGGCGGTGTCGGCGCCGATGACCGGGATGCTCTCGTCCAGCGAGGGCGCGGAGAGACCGTCCTCGGTGACGCTCACGACGCCGTCCTGGGCGGCGAGTTCGGCCAGCCCGGACTTGTTCACGCGCAGGGTGACGATGGGCAGGGTGTCGAAGGACTGAAGCGTGTCGCCGACGCTCGCCGCGCTGGAGAGGTCGGCGCGGCTCTCGGTGACGACGTTCACGCGGACGGTGTCGCCGTCGGCGGTCTGGTCGTACAGGGGCGGGTCGATCGGGTCGTCGGCCGTGGTGGCCGTCGAGGTGGTCGACGTGGTGTCGGTGGCGTGGGCGGGTATCGCGCTGAGGGTGGCGGCCATCACGGACGTGATGACGGCAGCCCAGATCCGTCTGTTCATGGGTCTCTCGAAGTCGGCAGGGCATGACGAAGCATGCGGGGGTGGGAGAGAGGGAATTCCGGCGCGCGGAAAGCAGCGAAAAAGCCGGATGAGAAGAAAGCGAGGAAAAGAGAACTGCCTGCGGACGTCACGCACTGGGCGTGTTCCGTCGGGAGGCCGTAGGGGAAGGTGGCGGCAAGGCCGACCACGGCGGCGGAGAAAGACGGATCCGCTTGATCACCGCAGACATTAGGGGGCGGTGATCACCACCGCAAGACCCCAATATCCGGAGCCGACGCCGCCGTACGGTTGCTCAGGCAAAATCCGTGCCCGTCCATCCACGGTCCTCAACTGGACAGCGAAGCAGGCAAGTTGATCACGCCCGCAAAACGGAACCGGCCTGCACCACTTTCCCGCCCGCCCCAGCACATCCCCACCACCCCACCACTCGCTCTGGTGTCCGCTCCCAGGGCCCCGCTACCGTGGCGCTGCCGCGCACCACCACCGAGAGACCGAAGAAATTGAGCCAGGAACCCGCCATCGCCCCGCCCGCCGGAGCCGCGCCGGTGTTCGGGCTGGTCACGCCCGTGGACTGGTACCGCATGCCGCTCCAGCCGCGGGACCGCCGTGAGGCGTCCATCGCCGCGCTGATCAGACGGCAGTTCGCCGGCGTCGACGACCAACCCGTACTGCGCCGCAAGGCGGAGGAACACCTGCGCGACACCGCCGAGGCCGGAGTCGAGCAGGGCGGCGTCGTGCTGTACCTCTCCTTCCTCGAGGTCGGCGGCATCCCGCTGTCCGCCTCGCTGCTCGTCTCCCGCCTGCACCAGAAGTTCGACGGGCTCGACGCCGTGGCCGCGCTCGCCGGTTCCGGCGAGGTGGGGCTGACGAAGCTGCCGGCGGTGGGGCGGGCGGCCCGGCTGGTGCGGCGGGAGCGGTCGCGGCAGTCGCGGAAGCTGGGGTCGGAGTTCCAGGACACGGTCGTCGAGTACTTCGTACCGGTCCCGGACCGCGACGAGGTGTTGATGCTCACCTTCAGCACACCGCTGGAACCGATCGCCGACGCCATGGTGGAACTGTTCGACGCGATCGCCGGAACGCTGCGCTGGCAGCGGCAGGACGACACGGGGGATGACGGGACATGGGCGAGAGACTGAGGGTCTCCACGGACGACCTGGAGACGGCCGGCACCGGACTGCGCACGGTGGCCACCGAACTCGAGGGACTCGACAAGCTGATGGACCAGTACGACCTCCGCACGGTCGGCCATCAGCAACTGCACGAGCGGCTCCAGGACTTCTCCGACGGCTGGGACGACAACCGCAAGAAGATGATCGAGGAGATCCAGGGCCTCGGCCAGGTCGCCCACGAGTCCGGCAAGGCGTACAAGGAACTCGACACCGCGCTCTACAACGCGCTCATAGGGAAGGGGAAGAACAAGTGACCGGCGAGGGGAAGAAGAGATGACCCGCCCCGCCGACCACCGCTGGGAGGTGCTGGGGGAGAGCGGCGACCCGGTCCCCGGCGACGTCACCGACCTCACCGCCCTCTCCCGCCGCTTCGAGGCCACCGCCAGGACCATCACCGAGACCGCGGCCGCGCTGCGCCGCCTCGGCAACCAGGAGAGCTGGGACTCCGAGGCCGGACGCGCCTTCGCCGACAAGGCGAACGACACCGCGAGGACGGTGAGCAAGGCGCACGACCGCTACGCCGACGCCGCGTCCGCGCTGAAGACGTACTACACCGACCTGGAGACGATCCAGGAGGACGCCGACACGCTGCTGCGCGACGCGGAGACCAAGGCCGGTGACCTGACCAAGGCAAAGTCGAGCGCCGAGAACCCGCCGCAGGGCACCGAGGACGCCGACCAGAAGAAGCTCGACAAGAAGGTCACCGACATCCAGGACGGTCTGGACGGCCTGCGCGGCCGGCTCGCGGACGTCAAGCGGCGGCACAAGGAGGCCGGCGACAAGGCCGCCAAGAAGATCCACGACACCACCGAGGGCGACGGCCTCAACGACTCGTGGCTGGACGACCTGCGCGACGCCCTGAAGATCATCAGTGACATCACGGGCGCGATCGCCGCGGTCTGCGGCATCCTCGCGCTGCTCGTCGGCTGGATCCCGATCATCGGCCAGGCGCTGGCGGGCGTGCTCGGCACGATCGCGCTGGTGATGACGGTGATCTCGCTGGTCTGCCACGTCCTCCTCGCCCTCAACGGCGACGGGTCCTGGGGCGACGTCGCCATGGACGCCCTGGGCCTGGCCACCTTCGGTATCGGCCGGGTCTTCTCGGCCGGGTCCAAGCTCGCCGCGACCGTCGGCCGCAGCCGCGTCTGGCAGGCCGCCGACGACTACGTCCGCGCCTGGAACCGGGGCATGAACTCCGCCGCCCGCCGCCGTCTCGTCGAGGCGATGGTCGGCCCGCGCGCCGGGGCGAACGGCGCGGGCGCCCTGCCCGACGTCTCCCTCGCCGCCGCCTTCAAGGGCCTGCCCCGCTCCTTCGCCGACGACCTCGGCACCATCCGCGGCAACTGGCGGGACCTCTTCAAGGTCGGCGACAACCTCACCGCCGCCCGCAACGCCTACAACACGGCCGGCGCCCGGGGCCTCGCCAGCATGTACGTCGGACCCGGCATGGTCGACGAACTCGGCCGCATGAAGAACATCGACCCGACCGACCTGAACTTCATCGGCACCCCGGACGCCTTCAAGCAGGCCCTCTCCTACAACTCCTGGGCCCTGGGCGCCACCGGCACCGGCGCGGGCTCCGACACCAACAGCTTCGTCGGCCTGTTCGGCGGCGACGACGAGATCGACGTGACGGGCCCGGACGCGTCGCTGGCGGGACGGTGACCCGGATGACGACCGGCACGGCGGACTGGAGCGAGTGCCGCGTGGACCTCGCCGCCCCGCACAACTGGCTGGTGCTGGACCTGCGCACCGAGGACCCCGAGACCTGGGCGCGCGAGATCGCTCAGCAGCACCTGGCGGAGGGCTCATCACGCGAGCTGTACGACGCCTTCGCCACGGACGTCCTCTGGTACTGGGGTGCGGCCCGCCGCCAGAACGCCCTGTGCGCGTCCCTCCTCGCCCCACCGGACACTCCGGTCCTGGCGAGCTGCACGGTCCGGGAGGTGCGCGTCCCGCCGACGTCGACCGTGGAGACCCTCCGCGCGGAGGTGGGACAGGCGGAGGGCCCGTTCTTCGGCACCCAACTGCTGGAGGAAGTGGACCTGCCGCTGGGCCCGGCGCTCCGCGTCCAGCGCATGGAGCCCACGGCCCCGGACTCCTCCTCAGGCGAGATCATCGAGGGCGTCGCCCACTACGTCCTGCCCGCCCGCTTCACCGGTACGGCACTGGAGTGCCGTCTCCTCTGGAACTCCCCGGGCCTGGGCGAGGCGCTGGCGGGGATGGCCGACGAACTGGCGGCGTCA
Organism: Streptomyces sp. NPDC051913; assembly: GCF_044593635.1. NCBI lineage: Bacteria > Bacillati > Actinomycetota > Actinomycetes > Kitasatosporales > Streptomycetaceae > Streptomyces > Streptomyces sp. NPDC051913. The sequence goes on from NZ_JBIUCI010000011.1 coordinate 67,250, forward strand.
CTCCGCCTGACGTGAACGCCGCTTGATCAAAGGCTCCCCGAGCCCAAGCCTCTCCCACGGCAGCATGGCGAGCGGCATCCAGCTGAAGCCGACGGCGAAGACCCCGAGGACATTGACGAGCTGCTTCGGCAGCACCCACCCGAGCTGGGCCACCACCAGCGCGACGACAAGCAGATACACATCGAACACGAGCACGGCGAGGATCTTCCGCAGGGCGCCCACGAGCCCGACCCGAGCCTCGCCCCGCTTGACCATCCCGAAGACGATCACCGGCACCATCAGCCCGGTGACGCCACCGACGGCGATCCCCCCGATGACCAGGGCGATCCGCCCGTCCTCGGGCACGACATCGGACAACGGCGCCCGGTCCACCGCGTCCCCGAGCAGCGCCACGGCCGCGTACACGCCGAGCGCCATCGCCGCCAGCACGACGACGACCCCCACCCCGAAGACGACGTTCCCGGCCACAGAGCGCTTGTTGCGCTGCGACGCCTGAGGCCCCTCGGCCCTCGACTCGGCGGACATGGACTCTCCCATTCCTGTGCGGGGTCCGCTAGAGGATAGCCAGGGCGCGCTCAGTGGCTCCAGGCATCGGTGTCCAGTACCTTCGCGGGCGCCCGTACGTCCAGCGGCTCGTCGAAGGCGCTGTAGGTGGTGGTCGTGCGGAAGTCCGACCCCTTGTAGACGACCTTCAGCAGATACGGCTTGCCCTCAGTGGCCACGTAGAACGTGTACTTCCCGGTCTTCACCGACTTGTCGGTCACGATCACCGAGATCGCCGGGGTGCCGCCGACCTCGGTCGGCCTGCCCCGCTTCGCCGTGCCGAAGGAGGAGAAGTCGCGGGGGCAGTCGGCCAGGCCGTCGCCCGGTTCGGCCTCGCTCGCCGGGGTCTTGATCCAGCGGTCCTGGTCCCCGTCCATGGACTTGTCCGACCACCACTCGATGTACGCGCGGTTCGGGCGCACGTAATCCGTCTCGCCGATCCGGATCTGTTCGATGGCGGCGTCGTTCCAGCTCCAGGTGACCTTCGAGGTGCACTTGCTGTGGAGGTCGGTCGTGATGCGGGCGGTGAACCCCTTGCCCTCGGGGTTGGTGGTCGTTCCCTCGACGGTCACGGACGTCAGCCCGTCCATCGCCTTGTTCGCCTCGTCGAGGATCTCCTGACCGGAGCGGTCGTCCGTACCGCCGCCGCCCCCCGAACATCCGGCCGCCGCCACCAGGCACACCAGCGCCGCCATCGCTCTTCCTCGCACAGTCCCCCCACAGGTCACGTGCGGCTCAGATTACCGCTGGTGTCACACGCGCCAAGAACCCGTAAACCGCGGGGGACTGCGGTTTCCCCGTGGCGTACGGCGTGCGAGACTGCCCCGGTTGCGGCAGTGAACGGCGGGGAGCGGACGACGATGAGCAAGCGGCAAGTGCAGAAGATGCTGCGGTTGATGGCTAGCGGAGAGGCCGTCGAGCTCACCAGCCCGATGTCCTCCGTGAAGAAGCTCGCCCGACTCGCCTTCATCGCCCAGCAGTTCGGCTACGAGTACGCCGACGTGCGACAGGGCGGCGGCCGGAACAACGCCCTCGTCATGCTGCTCGTCCCCGACCCCAGCCCGCAGGCCCGCTCCCGCGCCGCGCAGAACTGGGCGCAGTACCCGAACGCGAGCGACGGCGTCTCCGTGCCGCCCCTGATCCCGGACGCCTTCGAACTCCTCAAGGCCCGGATCAACTTCGACCTCACCGGGCAGGCCAAGAAGCGCATGGGTTACGCCGTCGCCGTGGCCAGCGTCGCGTGTCTGGTCCTCGCGTACCGCTTCGGCGGCCAGTCCGACGACTTCGTCGTCGCGGCCGTCATCTGGGTCGTCCTCCTGGCGGCGCTCGGAATCGGCTTCGTCGTCAACGGCAAGCGCAACGTCAAGTTCGCCGGCCGGCTCCAGGCCGCCGGGTTCCTGCCGGTCACCGACGGGGACGGACGGGTGCGCTATCTGCCGCCGGGCGCTCAGATGCCGGGCCAGGCGAACCCCTTCGCCGCCGGCCCGTACGGCAACCAGCCCCAGCCGGGATACGGGCAGCAGCCTCAGCCGGGATACGGGCAGCAGCCCCAGCCGGGTTACGGGCAGCAGCCGTACCCGCCCCAGCCCGGATACGCCCAGCCCCAGCCCCAGCCCTACGGCTACCCCCAGCCCCCGCAGCCCTCGCCCGCCCCCGGCCCGTACGCCCCGCAGCAGCCCTACCCCCAGCAGCAGCCGTACCCGCCGCAGCAGCCCTACCCCCAGCAGAACCCCAACTGGCAGGCGCCGCAGCAGTGACCCAGGGGGTGACCCACGCCACTGGGAGCTGTTCGTAACAAACGGCCGCAAGTACCTCTCACCCCGCCTCCGCGCCGGGTGAGAGCAAAGTTCCTTTCCGGTCACCCAGTGCCACAGCAAGGAAACGCGCCCTCCCTACCTTCGGGATCAGCCACTAGACGCACACCACGTCAGGACTGAGCCCGGAGCCCGTGGAGGCAGCAATGACAGCCCCTAGTACCGCCCCCGCACCCCCGACCAGGGGCAGCCGCTGGATCCAGGAGTGGGATCCGGAGGACGAGACCTTCTGGAACGAGAAGGGCGAGAAGGTCGCCCGCCGTAACCTCCTCTTCTCCGTGCTCTCCGAGCACATCGGGTTCTCGATCTGGACCATGTGGTCCGTGCTGGTGCTGTTCATGGGCCCGGAGTACGGCCTGACCCCGGCCGACAAGTTCCTGCTGACCTCGATGGTCACGCTCGTCGGCGCCGTCGTCCGCGTCCCGTACACCTTCGCCGTGGCCCTCTTCGGCGGCCGGAACTGGACCATCGTCTCCGCCGGGCTGCTGCTCGTCCCCACCATCGCGGCGTTCACCGTGATGAAGCCGGGGACCTCCTTCTCCACCTTCCTGCTCGTCGGTCTGCTGGCCGGCATCGGCGGCGGCAACTTCGCCTCCTCCATGACCAACATCAACGCCTTCTTCCCGCTCCGTAAGAAGGGGTGGGCGCTCGGACTGAACGCGGGCGGCGGCAACATCGGCGTACCCGTCATCCAGCTGATCGCCCTCGCCGTCATCGGCGCCAGCGGCGGGCCGCGCGTGCTGCTCGGCATCTACATCCCGCTGATCCTCCTCGCCGCCACCCTCGCCGCGCTCTACATGGACAACCTCGCGACGGTGAAGAACGACACCGGTGCCGCCATCGACTCGGCGAAGGACGGCCACACCTGGATCATGTCCTTCCTCTACATCGGGACGTTCGGGTCGTTCATCGGGTACGCCTTCGCCTTCGGCCAGGTCCTTCAGGTCCAGTTCGGCCGGACGCCGCTGCAGGCCGCGTACCTCACCTTCATCGGCCCGCTGCTCGGCTCGCTGATCCGCCCGCTCGGCGGCTGGCTCGCCGACAAGTACGGCGGCGCGAAGATCACCCTCTACAACTACGTCGGCATGGCCGCCGCCACCGGTGTGCTGATCTTCGCCAGCCAGGAGAAGTCGCTGGGACTGTTCGTCTCCGTCTTCGTGGTGCTGTTCGTCCTCAGCGGGCTCGGCAACGGCTCGACGTTCAAGATGATCCCCGGCATCTTCCACGCCAAGGCCCTCGCCAAGGGGCTCCAGGGCGACGAGGCCGCCGCCCACGGCCGCCGGCTCTCCGGCGCCTCCATGGGCCTCATCGGAGCGGTCGGCGCGCTCGGCGGGGTGGGCATCAACCTGGCCTTCCGCCAGTCGTTCCTGTCGAACGGCTCCGGCACCGGCGCCTTCGTCACCTTCCTCGTCTACTACGCTCTCTGCTTCGCGGTGACCTGGGCCGTATACCTTCGCCGTACGGCCGCCAAGGCCGAGGCGACGGCAGCCGCCGAGACGAAGCCCCAGCTCAGCTACGCCGAGGTGTGACGTAACACCGGCGCAATGAAGCCGAACCGAGCCTGTCACGCACCGTTGACAGGCTCGGTCGGCATGCAGGTGCCATCACAGCCGGTGTAGGTGCAAACGACTCGAGTGCGGGACGAGAGTTATGTACGACGAAGAGCAGCGACCAGACCAACACGGCCCCCTGGCCGGCTTCACCGTAGGGGTGACAGCCGCGCGCCGGGCCGACGAGCTGGGCGCGCTGCTGCAGCGACGGGGAGCCGCCGTCCTGCACGCACCGGCCCTGCGGATCGTGCAGCTCGCCGACGACAGCGAGCTGCTCGCCGCGACCAAACAGGTCATCGACGAGGTACCGGACGTCGTGGTCGCCACGACCGCGATCGGTTTCCGGGGCTGGATCGAGGCCGCCGACGGCTGGGGTCTGGGCGAGGACCTGCTCCAGCGGCTGCGCGGCATCGAGCTGCTGGCGCGCGGACCCAAGGTGAAGGGCGCGATCCGGGCCGCCGGGCTGACCGAGGACTGGTCGCCGTCGTCGGAGTCCATGGCCGAGGTGCTCGACCGGCTCCTGGAGGAGGGCGTGGAGGGCCGCCGTATCGCCATCCAACTGCACGGTGAGCCGCTGCCCGGGTTCGTGGAGGCGCTCAGGGCCGGGGGAGCGGAGGTGCTCGGGGTGCCGGTCTACCGGTGGATGCCGCCGGAGGACATCGGACCGGTGGACCGTCTCCTGGACGCCACCGTCTCCCGGGGCCTGGACGCCCTCACCTTCACCAGCGCTCCCGCCGCCGCGTCCCTGCTGACCCGGGCCGAGGAGCGGGGACTGCTCCCCGAGCTGCTCGCCGCCCTCAACCACGACGTCCTCCCGGCCTGCGTGGGCCCGGTCACGGCGCTCCCGCTCCAGGCCCGTGGCGTCGACACCGTCCAGCCCGAGCGCTTCCGCCTCGGCCCCCTCGTCCAGCTCCTGTGCCAGGAACTCCCGGCCCGGGCCCGCACCCTGCCCATCGCCGGCCACCGGGTCGAGATCCGCGGGCACGCGGTCCTCGTCGACGGCGCCCTGCGTCCCGTACCGCCGGCCGGGATGTCGCTGCTGCGTGCGCTGTCCCGGCGGCCGGGCTGGGTGGTCGCCCGTGCGGAGCTGCTGCGGGCGCTGCCCGGCGCGGGCCGTGACGAGCACGCGGTGGAGACGGCCATGGCCCGCCTGCGCACCTCGCTCGGCGCCCCGAAGCTGATCCAGACGGTGGTGAAACGGGGTTACCGACTGGCCCTGGACCCCGCCGCCGACGCCAAGTACTCGGACGTGTAGGACCGCCTCCGCACCAGCAGCGCCCTCGCCAGACAGCCCAGCGCCGCCGTCGACAGCACCGCCCGTACGACGTTCCAGGACACCCACGCGTCCTCGAAGTCCTCGCGGGCGCCGGCCGGATCGGCGGCGGTGTCCAGACCGTTGTTCAACGGGATGTTGAAGGCGACCGTCACCAGGAAGGCGAGGGCGTACGCGGCGAGGGCCGCCCACACCCACCGGCGGTGCGACTGCCCCCGGCCCTGCCACGCCGCCACCCCGGTCAGCAGCAGCGCCCCGAGGAAGCTCAGCATGAACACCGGGTTCTGGATGACGTCGTTGATGTTCCGCATGACCTCGACGTAGACCCGGTCGTCGCTGCGCGCCAGGCCCGGCATCACCGCGCACGCGAACACGTAGAAGGTCCCCGCGATCAGCCCCATGGCGACCGTGGCCGCACCCAGTACCGCGCCTGTCGTCCCGCTCTGCTTCGTCATGCCCTCCAGTCAACGGGCCGGGGATCCACGCCGACATGGCCGAGACGCCCAGCCCCATACGCCTGCGTCCACGCCCCGCCGGTACGCCCCGCCGGTACGGGGACTTCCGGCGGCGCGGGCGGGAGGGCACTGTGAGAGGGAACCGTTTTCTCACGGCACCCCCTAGGTGGTGACAGGCACATGGCACTTGATACGGCCGCGGCCCCGTACGAGCTGCGGTTCGACGCCGGGCGGATCTGTCTCGATCTCCTCGCGACCACCCATCCCGTCGAACGGCTCGACTCGGTCGAGGTGCTGTGCGCCTGGATCGTCGGCTCCGGGCTGGTCCCGGCGGACACCCCGCTGTCCCACGCCGGCGTCTCCTGGCTGGTGGCCTTCCGTGAACTGAGGGGACGGCTGGGTCAGTTGGTGCGCACGGGGTCCACCGGTGCGGACATCGCGCTCGCCCGCGTCAACGAGCTCGCCCGTGCCGCGCCCCCGGCCCCTCGCGCCGTGTCGGCCGAGGACGGCACTCTCGTACGGCAGTTGACCGGTCCGCCCGAACTGGCCGCCCTGCTCGGCGCGATCGCCCGGGACGCCGTCGAACTGCTCACCGATCCGCTCGCGCGGGCGGGGCTGCGGCAGTGCGCCGGCGACAACTGCCCGATCGTGTACCTCGACACCTCACGGGGGCGCAGGAGGCGTTGGTGCTCCAGTGAGGTCTGCGGAAACCGCGAAAGAGTCGCCCGGCACCGCCGGCGCGCGGCCCTCGCCCGCGCCTGAGGGTCCGTTATGCGGCTTCTGTGGAACGGGAATCGAAGTGATTTCGATTACACGCCGTTTACTCCCGCCGCGTCACGGGCAGCCGAGCTGATCTTGCCGATGTGGTGGAAATGTAAAGATCGCACGGTGGGAATGTGCGTTCATGTCCCCCTCGTCACGTCACTCGGAAGAAAACTGTCACGTCACTTTGAACACACAACAGCCCGCGTCCGTACCCCGTGTTGAGCGACCGGTCGGGGGAACCCCCGGACATCGGAGGTGGGCGTGCGCAAGGATTCCGTCGTGGCCAATGAACGTGGATCGAGGGCCCGACATCGCATGTCCCAGCCCTCGGAACCTGATGAGGAGCTCATGCGTGCTCTGTACAGAGAGCACGCGGGACCCCTGCTCGCCTATGTGCTGAGGCTGGTCGCCGGAGACCGGCAAAGAGCCGAGGACGTTGTGCAGGAGACGCTGATCCGTGCCTGGAAGAACGCCGGTCAGCTCAATCGAGCGACCGGATCTGTACGCCCCTGGCTGGTGACGGTTGCCCGGCGCATCGTCATCGACGGCCACCGAAGCCGGCAGGCCCGGCCGCAGGAGGTCGATCCGTCGCCGCTGGAGGTCATCCCCGCGGAGGACGAGATCGACAAGGCGCTGTGGTTGATGACGCTGTCGGACGCGCTCGACGACCTGACTCCCGCGCACCGGGAGGTGCTCGTCGAGACGTACTTCAAGGGGCGTACCGTCAATGAGGCGGCCGAGACGCTCGGTATACCCAGCGGCACCGTCCGCTCGCGGGTCTTCTATGCCCTGCGGTCGATGAAGCTGGCACTGGAGGAGCGGGGGGTGACGGCGTGATGAGTGTTTACGGGGGAAACCAGGGATTCGGCACAGGTGGTTCGGGTATGTCTGGGGCTATGCAGGGATCTCCGGTGCCGAGCGAGCACGAGACCGTCGGCGCCTACGCCCTCGGGATCCTCGACGACGCCGAGGCAACCGCTTTCGAGGTGCATCTCGCCGGGTGCGAATGGTGCGCCCAGCAGCTCGACGAACTCGCCGGGATGGAACCGATGCTGGCCGCGCTCGCGGACCTGCCCGGGACCGGGACGCCCGCGATCGGCGAGTCGCTGTCCGCCAAGCCCAGCCCGCGGCTGGTGAACAAGCTGGTCGACGAGGTCGCCGACCGCCGCGCCCAGAAGCGCCGGCGCGGCTTCTACCTCGTGGCCGCGGCGGCCGCGCTGATCATCGGCGGCCCGCTGGTCGCGGTGGGAGCAACGGGCGACAACTCGGGTGGGAACGTTTCCGCGCACACCACCGCCAGCAGCCCCGCCAAGGAAGCCTTCGACGTCATCAAGGACAAGGTCACCGCGACCGACCCCAGCACCGACGTCACCGCGACCGTCGCGGTGGAGAAGAAGGCCTGGGGCACCCACGCGGTCCTCCAGCTGAAGAACGTGACAGGCCCCCAGAAGTGCTCCCTGATCGCCGTCGGCAAGAACGGCGAGCGCGAGACGGTCACCTCCTGGTCCGTCCCGAACTGGGGCTACGGCATCGCGAACGCCAAGACCGAAGAGGCCAAGCAGCCCCTCTACGTCCACGGCGGCGCGGCCTTCGACCCGAACCAGATCGACCACTTCGAGGTCATGACCTTCGACGGCAAGAAGCTCGTAGAGGTCGACGCGTAGAACGCGTGACGGCCGACGCGTAGCTTCCACCGGCCCCCTTCACTTAAGGTTGACGGCTGCCCAGCACGTCAGAAGGGGGCCCGGTGGCCGCTCAGGCTCAGCAGGAAACCGCGGTCGGTCCGGATCACGATTCCGTTCGTGACCGGGAGATCAGCGTCGAACAGGACCATCTCGACCGGGTCTACCGGCGTCTCGAGGAGAAGATCCACGAGGCGGAGTTCCTCATGGACGACGCGGCCAAGCGCGGCCAGGTCGGTACGCCCGGCGCGCTCGCCGAGCGGGACGCCCAGGTCTTCCGGGCCGGCGTCCACCTCAACCGCCTCAACAACGAGTTCGAGGACTTCCTCTTCGGCCGTATCGACCTGCTCCTCGGCAAGGACGGCAAGAAGGGCCCCGACGGCGCCTACACGGCCGTGGAGCCCGCCGAAGGCGCCGTGCGGGCGGACGACACCGCCGACATCGCCGAGACGCTCCACATCGGGCGTATCGGGGTCCTCGACTCCGACTACGCGCCGCTCGTCATCGACTGGCGGGCCCCGGCCGCGGCGCCCTTCTACCGGTCGACCCCGGTCGACCCGGGCCGGGTCGTGCGCCGCCGGGTCATCCGCTCCAAGGGGCGCCGCGTCCTCGGTGTCGAGGACGACCTGATGCGCCCCGAGCTGAAGGCCTTCCTCGACGGCCATGAGCTGCCCGTCATCGGCGACGGCGCCCTGATGGCCGCCCTCGGCCAGGCCCGCAGCCACACCATGCGGGACATCGTCGCCTCCATCCAGGCCGAGCAGGACCTGGTCATCCGCGCCCCCGCCGCCTCCGTGACCTACGTCGAGGGCGGCCCGGGCACCGGAAAGACCGCCGTCGCCCTGCACCGCGCCGCCTACCTCCTCTACCAGGACCGGCGCCGCTACTCGGGCGGCATCCTGATCGTCTCGCCGACGCCCCTGCTGGTCGCCTACACCGAGGGCGTCCTCCCGTCGCTGGGCGAGGAGGGCCAGGTCGCCATCCGCGCCATCGGCTCCCTCGTCGACGGCGCCGAGGCCACGCTGTACGACTCGCCGGCGACGGCCCGGGCCAAGGGGTCGTACCGGATGCTGAAGGTGCTGCGGAAGGCGGCGCGGGGGGCGCTGGAAGGGAACTCCGGCGGCGGAGCCCGCTCGGGTGCCCCGGCCGGTCGGCGTGGTCCCGGCGATTCCGCCAGGCGGCGCGGTCGCGGCGAGGCGGGCGGCACGGCCGACCAGCTCGCCCTGGGCGACGACACCGGTCAGCTCGCCTTCGGCGACGACGACTCCGACGTACCGCTGCCCGCCGGGCCCCCCACCCGCCTGCGCGTCGTCGCCTTCGGCCGCCGCCTGGAGCTGGAGTCCGCGGAGCTGGACCGCATCCGCCACAACGCCCTCGGCGGCACCGCGCCCGTGAACCTGCTGCGCCCGCGCGCCCGCAAGCTCCTCCTGGACGCGCTGTGGGCGCAGTCCGGTGCGGCCGGCCGGCACACCGACCCCGAGCTCGCCGCCGAGCTGCGCTCCTCCTTCGACGAGGACGTCAGCTCCGAGGACAGCTTCATCGACTTCCTGGGCGCCTGGTGGCCCGAGCTCACCCCGAAGGGCGTCCTGGACGCCATGGCGGACGAGCGCCGCCTCGGCCGCTGGGCCCGCCGTGTCCTCAACCCCGGCGAGGTCCGCAGGGTCGCCCGCTCCCTGAGACGGGACGGCCACTCCGTGCACGACATCGCCATGCTCGACGAGCTCCAGGCCATCCTCGGCACCCCGGCCCGCCCCCGGAAGAAGCGCGAGCTGGACCCGCTCGACCAGCTCAGCGGCCTGGAGGAGCTGATGCCGGTCCGCGAGGAGACCCAGCGTGAGCGCGCCGAGCGGCTCGCCCAGGAGCGCACCGAGTACGCCCATGTCATCGTCGACGAGGCCCAGGACCTCACCCCGATGCAGTGGCGCATGGTCGGCCGCCGCGGCCGGCACGCCACCTGGACGGTCGTCGGCGACCCGGCCCAGTCCTCCTGGTCCGACCCCGACGAGGCGGCCGAGGCCCGCGACGAGGCCCTCGGCACCCGCCCGCGCCGCCGCTTCGAGCTCACCGTGAACTACCGCAACCCCTCGGAGATCGCCGACCTCGCCGCCAAGGTGCTGGCCCTCGCCATGCCCGGCTCCACGTCCCCGCGGGCCGTCCGCTCCACCGGCGTGGAGCCCCGCTTCACGGTCGTGCAGCAGGCTCTGGGTGAGACGGTCCGCGCGGAGGCCGCCCGCCTGCTCGACCTCGTCGACGGCACGGTCGGCGTCGTCGTCGCCATGCAGCGCCGCGAGGAGGCCGCCCGCTGGCTCACCGGCCTCGGCGACCGGGTGGTGGCGCTCGGCAGCCTGGAGGCCAAGGGTCTGGAGTACGACGCCACGATCGTCGTCTCCCCGGCCGAGATCGCGGACGAGTCCCCGGCGGGCCTGCGGGTGCTGTACGTCGCCCTGACCCGGGCCACCCAGCAGCTGACGATCGTGTCGGGGGAGCGGGACCAGCCAAACCCGAACGGGGTGCCCGATCTGCTGAGAGATTGAACTCTCGGGATGGGAATGGCCTTACGGGATCCGTTTGTTAGCCTGGGTGTGACACCGGCTCGATCCAAGCCCCCGGGCCCAACCTTCGTCCCTTAGAGGGACCACTTGCCGCGAGGCGAGCATGGCGGGTCGGTGTCACTGACTCGCGAGAGGCCCACGTCCCAGGACGTGGGCCTCTTTCGCTGTGAACAAAACGTTCGCAATCCAACGCGGCTAACGCCTACTCATCAGTAGGTGCGACGATCGGACGGCAAACGGCAGGACAGCGACACAGCGTCACAGGTGAAAGCAGAGGAAGTCGGCCATGGCAACGGCGCCCAGCGTCTCCTACTCGATGACGGTCCGGCTGGAGGTGCCCGCGAGCGGAACCGCGGTCTCCCAGCTCACCGGGGCCGTCGAGTCCCACGGAGGCTCGGTGACCGGCCTCGACGTGACCGCCTCCGGCCACGAGAAGCTCCGGATCGACGTCACCATCGCGGCCACCTCCACGGCACACGCCGACGAGATCGTCGAGCAGCTGCGCGGCATCGAGGGCGTCACGCTCGGCAAGGTCTCCGACCGTACGTTCCTGATGCACCTCGGCGGCAAGATCGAGATGGCGTCCAAGCACCCCATCCGCAACCGCGACGACCTCTCGATGATCTACACCCCCGGCGTGGCCCGGGTCTGCATGGCGATCGCCGAGAACCCCGAGGACGCCCGCCGGCTGACGATCAAGCGCAACTCCGTTGCGGTCGTGACGGACGGCTCGGCCGTACTGGGCCTCGGCAACATCGGCCCGAAGGCCGCGCTCCCGGTCATGGAGGGCAAGGCGGCCCTCTTCAAGCGGTTCGCCGGCATCGACGCCTGGCCGATCTGCCTGGACACCCAGGACACCGACGCGATCGTCGAGATCGTCAAGGCGATCGCCCCCGGGTTCGCCGGCATCAACCTGGAGGACATCTCCGCACCCCGCTGCTTCGAGATCGAGGCCCGGCTGCGCGAGGCCCTCGACATCCCCGTCTTCCACGACGACCAGCACGGCACCGCGATCGTCGTCCTCGCCGCCCTGAAGAACGCACTTCGCGTCACCGGCAAGGCAATTGAGAACATCCGCGTCGTCATGTCCGGCGCCGGCGCGGCCGGTACGGCCATCCTCAAGCTGCTGCTCGCCGCGGGCGTCAAGAACGCCGTCGTCGCCGACATCCACGGCGTGGTGCACGCCGGCCGCGAGGACCTCGTCGACGCCGCCGCGGACTCGCCGCTGCGCTGGATCGCCGACAACACCAACCCCGAGGGCCTGACCGGCACGCTGAAGGAAGCGGTGCGCGGCGCCGACGTCTTCATCGGCGTCTCCGCGCCGAACGTGCTCGACGGCGCCGACGTGGCCGCGATGGCCGAGGGCGCGATCGTGTTCGCGCTCGCGAACCCGGACCCCGAGGTGGACCCGGCAATCGCCCGCCAGACGGCGGCGGTTGTGGCCACCGGCCGCTCCGACTTCCCGAACCAGATCAACAACGTGCTGGTGTTCCCGGGTGTCTTCCGCGGTCTTCTCGACGCCCAGTCCCGCACGGTCAACACCGAGATGATGCTGGCCGCCGCGACCGCGCTGGCGGACGTGGTGAGCGCCGACGAGCTGAACCCGAACTACATCATCCCGTCCGTCTTCAACGACAAGGTCGCGGGCGCGGTCGCCGGTGCGGTGCGCGAGGCGGCGAAGGCCGCGGGCGCCACGGCGTAGCACCGGGCGCCTCGTCCCGTTGTCGTAGCCGTGTCGTACTGTGCAAGGGCTGTGGGTGGTCATGCGGGCTTGTGAGCATCACCACCACGGCCCCTGCATCGGCGCGTCGCGGAACCGCAGGCCGAGGGCCGCCCGTTAGGTTGGCGGGCACGCGCAGGCCTTTCGTGTGACTCCCTAGGGTGTTCTCACGACTCCTACGGGTGCCGGATTGGCTTTCCCGCCGCAGGTAGGGGCAGGATGCGTCCCTGGGCGCGAGCGCATCGGCAAACGACAGCGCCCAACATGCGGCTCCGCCGCGTGGCACGCCTCAACGGCAAGAAGAACACGGGAGTAAGAACATGAACCGCAGTGAGCTGGTGGCCGCGCTGGCCGACCGCGCCGAGGTGACCCGCAAGGACGCCGACGCCGTTCTGGCCGCTTTCGCCGAGACCGTCGGCGAGATCGTCGCCAAGGGCGACGAGAAGGTCACCATCCCCGGCTTCCTGACCTTCGAGCGCACCCACCGTGCCGCTCGCACCGCGCGCAACCCGCAGACCGGCGACCCGATCCAGATCCCGGCCGGCTACAGCGTGAAGGTCTCCGCTGGCAGCAAGCTCAAGGAAGCCGCCAAGGGTAAGTAAGGGCGCCTGCTCGCCGTCATGGCGTGGCGCCGCGGGCGACTGCGGGGCCGCTGTGGCTGGTCGCGCAGTTCCCCGCGCCCCTGAGGGGCGCTGCAGTCAACGCCGATGGGGCGGTCACCCGAGTCCGGGTGACCGCCCCATCGGCGTTCGTACGACTGCCTGTTACCCGAGCGCTTTACCCGGAAGCTCGACCTTCGCCCCAAGCTCCACGAGCTTCTCCATGAAGTTCTCGTAGCCGCGGTTGATCAGGTCGATGCCGTGCACCCGCGAAGTGCCCTGCGCGGCGAGGGCCGCGATGAGGTACGAGAAGCCGCCGCGGAGGTCGGGGATGACCAGGTCGGCGCCCTGGAGCTTGGTGGGGCCCGAGACGACCGCCGAGTGGAGGAAGTTGCGCTGGCCGAAACGGCAGTCGCTGCCGCCCAGGCACTCGCGGTACAGCTGGATGTGAGCACCCATCTGGTTCAGCGCGGAGGTGAAGCCGAGCCGGGACTCGTAGACCGTCTCGTGGATGATCGACAGGCCGGTCGCCTGCGTCAGCGCCACCACCAGCGGCTGCTGCCAGTCCGTCTGGAAGCCCGGGTGGACGTCCGTTTCGAGCGCGATGGACTTCAACTGGCCACCGGGGTGCCAGAACCGGATGCCCTCGTCGTCGATCTCGAAGGCACCGCCCACCTTCCGGTAGGTGTTGAGGAACGTCATCATCGACCGCTGCTGAGCGCCGCGGACGTAGATGTTGCCCTCGGTCGCCAGCGCGGCGGACGCCCAGGAGGCGGCCTCCAGGCGGTCCGGGAGCGCCGCGTGGTTGTAGCCGCCGAGCGTGTCCACGCCGGTGACGCGGATCGTGCGGTCGGTGTCCATCGCGATGATGGCGCCCATCTTCTGCAGGACGCAGATGAGGTCCTCGATCTCGGGCTCCACCGCGGCGTTGGAGAGTTCGGTGACGCCTTCCGCCAGCACCGCCGTCAGCAGCACCTGCTCGGTCGCGCCGACCGAGGGGTACGGCAGCCTGATCTTCGTACCGCGCAGCCGCCGCGGCGCCTCCAGGTACTGACCGTCCGCCCGCTTCTCGATCGTCGCGCCGAACTGCCGCAGCACCTCGAAGTGGAAGTCGATCGGCCGGCCGCCGATGTCGCAGCCGCCGAGACCGGGGATGAAGGCGTGACCGAGGCGGTGCAGCAGCGGGCCGCACAGGAGGATCGGGATACGGCTCGACCCGGCGTGGGCATCGATGTCAGCGACGTTCGCGCTCTCGACGTGGGTCGGGTCCATCACCAGTTCGCCGGGCTCCTCACCCGGACGGACCGTCACACCGTGCAGTTGCAGCAGACCGCGTACGACACGCACGTCACGGATGTCCGGAACGTTGCGCAGTCGACTCGGCCCGCTGCCCAGCAGGGCGGCGACCATGGCCTTCGGTACGAGGTTCTTCGCACCGCGGACACGGATCTCGCCCTCCAGCGGGGTTCCGCCGTGGACAAGCAGGACATCGTCGTTGACGGTCATGTATCTCGCGTTCCGATTGGTGGGGCAGGGGCCAGAAGGGAAAGGGTAATCGCCGTCCACCCCCCTTCCGTAAGCCCAAGTACCGCTCAGCCACGTCATAGCTGTGTCACAACACGAACCGTTCCCCGGCGGGCACATGGGGTCACGGTGGTGGGCGCGCGCGAGGGGCGCGTGGTTGCGCTCTGAGCTGCATCCTCCGCCGTAAGGGCATTGCCACCCCCTTTCGCGGGAAGATGCGGGATCATGTCTGGCATGACCGAGGTGTCCTCGCTCACAGGGCGGTTGCTCGTGGCAACGCCCGCCCTGGCGGACCCGAACTTCGACCGTGCGGTGGTGCTCCTTCTCGACCACGACGAGGAGGGCTCCCTCGGTGTCGTCCTCAACCGGCCGACCCCGGTGGACGTCGGCGACATCCTGGAGGGCTGGGCCGACCTCGCCGGTGAGCCCGGGGTCGTCTTCCAGGGCGGCCCGGTCTCCCTCGACTCGGCGCTCGGCGTCGCCGTCATCCCGGGCGGCGCGTCCGGTGAGCGGGCCCCGCTGGGCTGGCGCCGGGTGCACGGCGCGATCGGTCTGGTCGACCTGGAGGCCCCGCCGGAACTCCTCGCCTCGGCCCTCGGTTCCCTGCGGATCTTCGCCGGATACGCCGGCTGGGGCCCCGGCCAGCTGGAGGACGAGCTGGTGGAGGGCGCCTGGTACGTCGTCGAGTCCGAACCCGGCGATGTCTCCTCCCCGTCCCCGGAAACCCTCTGGCGCGAGGTCCTGCGCCGTCAGCGCAACGAGCTGGCGATGGTGGCCACGTATCCGGACGACCCTTCGCTCAACTGAAGCGTGTGACCTTCAGTACCCTGGCTTTCATGAGCACTCTTGAGCCCGAGCGCGGGACTGGTACGGGGACCCTCGTAGAGCCGACGCCACAGGTGTCCCACGGCGACGGCGACCACGAGCGCTTCGCCCACTACGTCCAGAAGGACAAGATCATGGCGAGCGCCCTCGACGGGACCCCCGTCGTGGCGCTGTGCGGCAAGGTGTGGGTGCCGGGCCGCGACCCGAAGAAGTACCCCGTGTGTCCCATGTGCAAGGAGATCTACGAGTCCATGGGCGCCGGCGGGGACGGCGACGGCAAGGGCGGCGGCGACAAGTAGGTCCAGCCTGTCCGGCTGAGCTGAGCTTTGGGAGGCCCTCGGGGCGCGTTCAGGCGCGCCCCGAGGGCCTTTCGCATGTCACGAAGTGGTTGAGACCTCTTGTGGGCATGTTCATGTAGTCCCTAGCCTCCGTTGTGCAGAGCGAAACCGTCATTGCATATGTTGCAACGCAACGCACTCTTGCTCGGAGGCCCCACTCCATGAAGCTCTCCCCCCGGCTGACCGTGCTCCTGACCGCCCTCGCCCTCACCGCCTGCGCTCCCCAGACCTCCTCCAACTCGTCCTCCGGCAAGGACGACAAGACCGGCACCCTGCGCGTCTGGCTCTTCCAGGAGGTCGGCAACAAGCCCAAGGAGAAGGTCGTCGACTCCGTGGTCGCCGCCTTCGAGAAGGCCCATGACGGCACGAAGGTCGACGTGGAGTACATCCCGGTCGACACCCGCGCCCAGCGCGTCAAGGCCGCCTTCAACGACCCGGCGTCCGCTCCCGACGTCATGGAGTACGGCAACACCGACACCGCCGGCTACGTGCGGGACGGCGGACTCCTCGACATCACCGAGGAGTTCGGCGCCTGGCCCGACGCCAAGGACACCGACCCCACCGCGAGGACGTCCGTCACCGTGGCCGGCAAGGTCTACGGCGCGCCCTTCTACGTCGGCGTCCGCGCTCTGTACTACCGCACCGACGTCTTCAAGGAACTCGGCCTCGAAGTACCCCGGTCGATGACCGAACTGGCGGCCACGGCGCGCAGGATCCGCGCCGCCGAGCCCGAGTTGTACGGCCTGGTCGTCGGCGGCGCCTACACGTACGGCGCGATGCCGTTCGTCTGGGCCGACGGGGGTGAGATCGCCACCGCCCAGGACGGCTCGTACACCTCGGCGATCGACAGCGCCGCCGCCCGCAAGGGCATCAAGGCGTACACCTCCCTGTTCTCCGACGACAACTGTCCCGCCGCCAAGTGCGCCGGCTTCGGCGGCAACGACACCGTCACCGCGTTCGCCGCGGGCAAGGCGGGCATGGCGATCGGCGGCGACTTCAGCCACGCGGCCGTCGAGGCGGGCAAGGTGAAGGGCAAGTACGCGGTCGTACCGCTGCCCGGCGTCGCGGCCGGCTCCATCGCTCCCGCCTTCGCGGGCGGCAACAACATCGGCGTACTGAAGAGCACCTCGCACCGCACGCGAGCGGTGCAGCTGATGGAGCAGTTGGCGTCGAAGAAGACCCAGGCCGCGCTCTTCGACGCGATGGGCTTCCTGCCGACCTTCGGGGACGTGAGGCAACAGGCGGCGCGGAAGGAGCCGTTCGTGAAGCCGTTCGTGGAGACGCTGGGCGCCGGGACGAAGTTCGTGCCCGCGTCTCCCGCCTGGTCCCGGATCGACTCCTCCCTCGTCCTGCCGACGATGTTCCAGGAGGTCATCAGCGGCAGGAGGGGCGTGGCGGCGGCTTCGGCGGACGCGGCGAAGAAGATGGACGACGCGTTCGGCGCCGCCGGATGACCCCGGTGACCCACCGCACCACCTGGACGCCCTGGCTCTATCTGGCCCCCGCTCTCGTCGTCCTCGGCGGGCTGCTCGTCTATCCCATCTATCAGCTCGGGCTCATCTCCTTCTTCCGGTACACCCAGGCGCAGGTCAGCGGTGGTGAGCCCACCGCCTTCGAAGGGTTCGGCAACTACTCGGCCCTCTTCGCCGACCCGCAGTTCTGGCAGGTGCTGCTGGCCACCGTGGTCTTCGCTGCCGCATGTGTCGTCTCCACCCTCGCCGTCGGCTGCGCGCTCGCCGTACTGCTCACCCGGGTGCGTGCCGTGCCGCGGCTGGCGCTGATGCTGGCCGCGCTGGGGGCGTGGGCGACACCGGCGGTGACCGGGTCGACGGTCTGGCTGCTCCTGTTCGACCCCGACTTCGGGCCGGTCAACCGGGTCCTCGGCCTCGGTGACCACTCCTGGACGTACGGGCGCTACTCCGCCTTCCTGCTCGTCCTGCTCGAAGTGGTGTGGTGCTCCTTCCCGTTCGTGATGGTCACCGTCTACGCCGGTATCCGCGCCGTCCCCGCCGAGGTACTGGAGGCGGCCTCCCTCGACGGCGCCTCGCAGTGGCGGATCTGGCGCTCGGTGCTGGCGCCGATACTGCGGCCGATCCTGGTGGTCGTCACCATCCAGTCGGTCATCTGGGACTTCAAGGTCTTCACACAGATCTACGTCATGACGAACGGCGGCGGCATCGCGGGCCAGAACCTCGTCCTGAACGTCTACGCCTACCAGCAGGCGTTCGCCTCCTCGCAGTACGGCCTCGGCTCGGCGATCGGGGTCGTGATGCTGTTGATCCTGCTCGCCGTGACCCTCGGCTATCTGCGGCTGCTGCGCCGGCAGGGGGAGGAGCTGTGAGGGGAGGAGCTGTGAATCTTCTTCGGGGCCTTGTGGCCCGCCCGTGGCGGTTCGCGGCAGAGGTGTCCGCACTGCTGATCGCGGCCGTCGTCGCCTTCCCCCTCTACTGGATGGTGCTGAGCGCCTTCAGACCGGCCGGGGAGATCGAGTCGAGCGAGCCGCGGCCGTGGACGCTTTCGCCTTCTCCGGATTCCTTCCGGCGTGTGTTCGGGCAGCAGGATTTTGGTCGGTATTTCGTCAACAGCCTTGTCGTGGCGGGCAGTGTGGTGGTCGCCTCCGCGTTCATCGCGTTTCTCGCGGCGACCGCCGTGACCCGATTCCGGTTCCGCTTCCGGACCACCCTGCTGATCATGTTTCTGGTGGCCCAGATGGTGCCGGTGGAGGCGCTGACGATCCCCTTGTTCTTCCAGATGCGGGACGTCGGTCTGCTGAACTCGCTGGGGTCGCTGATCCTGCCCCACATCGCCTTCTCACTGCCCTTCGCGATCTGGATGCTGCGGGGGTTCGTGAAAGCGGTGCCGGAGGCACTGGAGGAGGCCGCGTACATCGACGGGGCGGGCCGGGCGCGATTCCTGTGGCAGATCCTTTTCCCGCTCGTCCTCCCGGGGCTGGTGGCGACGAGCGTGTTCTCCTTCATCTCGGCCTGGAACGACTTCCTCTTCGCCAAGTCGTTCCTCATCAGCGACACTTCCCTGTCGACCCTGCCGATGGCCCTGCTGGTCTTCTACAAGCCGGACGAGCCGGACTGGGGCGGGGTCATGGCGGCGTCCACGGTGATGACGATTCCGGTGCTGGTGTTCTTCGTACTCGTACAGCGACGTCTGGTCTCCGGACTGGGCGGAGCGGTCAAGGACTGAAAGGCCTGATCATTCATGGATCTCATTCCGGCACCTGACCGGACCGAGCGGGCCGAGGGCTTCCTCGAACTCGGCGACGGCTTCGGGATCGAGGCCGGGCCGGGCACCGAGGACACCGCGCGCCGGCTGCGCGCGACGCTCGGCGCGGCCACCGGGCTCAGCCTGCCGCCCAGGAAGGGGGACGAGCACGACGTCCTCCACCTGTCCGTCCGGCCCGGACTGGACGACGAGGCCTACCGCCTGGTCATCGCCCCCCACGGCATCCACCTCCAGGGCGGCTCGCCCGCCGGTGTCTTCTGGGGCGCCCAGACACTGCGCCAGCTCCTCGGCCCCGACGCCTTCAGGCGCGCACCCCTTCCCGGCCGTACCTGGCGGCTGCCCCTGACGGAGATCCAGGACTCCCCCCGATTCCGCTGGCGCGGCCTCATGCTGGACGTCGCCCGGCACTTCATGCCCAAGGACGGAGTCCTGCGCTACCTCGACCTGATGGCCGCGCACAAACTCAACGTCCTCCACTTCCACTTGACGGACGACCAGGGCTGGCGCGTCGAGATCAAGCGGCATCCTCGGCTCACCGAGATCGGCTCATGGCGGGCGCGGACGAAATTCGGCCACCGGGCCTCGCCGCTGTGGGAGGAGAAGCCGCACGGTGGCTACTACACCCAGGACGACATCCGGGAGATCGTCGCCTACGCCGCCGAGCGGCATATCACCGTCGTCCCCGAAATCGACGTACCCGGACACTCGCAGGCCGCCATCGCCGCGTACCCGGAACTCGGCAACACCGATGTGATCGACACGACTTCCCTCTCCGTCTGGGACAACTGGGGGATCTCTCCGAACGTACTCGCCCCCACTGACAACACCCTGCGCTTCTACGAGGGGGTCTTCGAGGAACTGCTGGAACTGTTCCCCGGGGAGTTCGTCCACATCGGCGGTGACGAATGCCTCAAGGACCAGTGGCGGCAGTCGGCCACGGCACAGGCCCGTATCAAGGAACTCGGGGTCGGCGACGAGGACGGACTTCAGGCGTGGTTCGTGCGGCACTTCGACACCTGGCTCTCCGCGCACGGGCGCAGACTCATCGGCTGGGACGAGATTCTCCAGGGCGGACTCGCCGACGGGGCGGCGGTCTCCTCGTGGCGCGGGTACGAGGCCGGAGTGACGGCCGCACGCGCGGGCCACGACGTCGTCATGTGCCCCGAGCAGCACGTCTACTTGGACTACCGGCAGGCCGACGGCCCCGACGAGCCGGTGCCCATCGCCTATGTGCGCACCCTGGAGGACGTGTACCGCTTCGAGCCCGTGCCCGCGGAGTTGACCGCGGACGAGGCGGCGCACGTGCTCGGCACGCAGGCCAACCTGTGGACCGAGGTGATGGAGGACCACGCGCGCGTGGACTACCAGGCGTTCCCCCGGCTCGCGGCCTTCGCCGAGGTCGCCTGGAGCGCCCTGCCGGCCCCCGGACAGCGGGACTTCGCCGATTTCGAGCGGCGGATGGTCACCCACTACCGGCGACTCGACGCGCTGGGCGTCGGCTACCGGCCGCCCTCCGGTCCGCTGCCGTGGCAGCGGCGCCCCGGAGTGCCCGGTCGCCCGATCGAGGGGCCCCCACCGAACAAGTAGTGCAGAAACCCCGGCAGGATCACTGAAGAGAGGCAATTCGCTCACACCGGTGATGCCGTACGAAAACGGACCATCTCCCTGATGAGGTGGGCGAATGCCGTCTACCGGACCCCGTTCTTCGGGCCCTGCGAAGATGTGCCAGAGTTGCCACGTCCGCCCTGTCAGCACGTACCGTACGGCAGCAACAGGTGGGACCAGGTGGGGCAGCGGGAAGGGGCAGCCGGTTTGACCACGCACGCACCGCAGGCGGCGCAGGCCGTCACGCTGCCCACGACGCTCGACGAGGCCGTGGCGGCGCTGGCCGCCACGCCCGCCGCCGTGCCCGTCGCGGGCGGCACCGATCTCATGGCCGCGGTGAACTCTGGCCAGCTAAGGCCCGCCGCCCTGGTGGGCCTCGGCCGGATCAGCGAGATCCGCGGCTGGCAGTACCAGGACGGGCACGCCCTGCTCGGCGCCGGGCTCACGCACGCGCGCATGGGCCGCCCCGACTTCGCCGCCCTCATCCCCGCGCTCGCCGCCTCCGCGCGCGCCGCGGGCCCGCCGCAGATCCGCAACGCGGGCACCCTGGGCGGCAACATCGCCTCGGCGTCCCCCACCGGCGACGCGCTCCCGGTGCTGGCCGCCCTGGAGGCGACGCTGATCATCGCGGGCCCGGACGGAGCCCGCCGGGAACTGCCGGTGTCGCATCTGCTGGCCGGGATGGACCTGCTGCGCGGCGGTGAACTCATCGGCTTCGTGCGCGTGCCGCTGCTGCACGCCCCGCAGGTCTTCCTCAAGGCCACCGGCCGCACCGGCCCCGGGCGGGCCATCGCCTCCGTCGCGCTCGTCCTCGACCCCGCCCGGCGCGGCGTCAGGTGCGCCGTCGGAGCCATAGCGCCGATGCCGCTGCGGCCCCTGGACGCCGAGCAGTGGGTGAGCCGGCTGATCGACTGGGACAACAGCCGCGCGCTCGTCCCGGAGGCGCTGCACGCCTTCGGCGAGTACGTGGCCGCGGCCTGCATCCCCGACCCGGTCCCGGAGCCCGACGGCTCCGTGCAGCCGCTTCCGCCCGCCGTACTGCACCTGCGGCGCACCGTCGCCGCGCTGGCCCGACGAGCACTGGGGAGGGCACTGTCGTGACCGACGACCAGCACGCGGAGGGCGGCGCGCCCCACAGCGGCGGCCGCTGGGACCCGCTGCCCCAGGGCGACTACGACGACGGCGCCACCGCCTTCGTGAAGCTCCCCGAAGGCGGCATCGACGCCCTGCTGGCCTCCGACAGCCCGCTCGCGGCGCCCGGCCACGGCTATGTGCCGCCGCAGATAACGGTGGCGCCGGGCACGGGAGCCGACCCCGCCGCCGGCCCGTGGGCGGCCCCCGCCGGCGGCACACAGTGGCCCGACCCGAACGCGGTGCCGCAGGACGGGCACACCGCCGGGAACGACCAGTTCACGTACAACCCGGGGGCGACCGGGCAGTGGACCTTCCAGGACGCCTCGGAGTCCGCTCCGGCGCCCGGCCACGACGTCACCGGACAGTGGTCCATCCCCGTCGCCGGGGGTGATCTTCCGGACGAATCGGGCGAGTTCACCACGTCGTCCCTCGTCGAGCAGTGGGGCGGCACCCCGCCGGCCACCCTGCCCGGCGGCGCGTCCGCACCCTGGGCGACACAGACGGGACACCCGTGGGACACGGGCGCGCCGGAGACCGGACAGCCGACGGGCCCCGGAGCCGAGCACGGCGAGCCGGGCGGCGACGGACACCTGCCCGTGCCGCCGGGCGCCGAGGCGGGTGCCGTGGACCTCCACGCACGCGTGGAGTCGCGTCCGGACGCCCACACCCCGGAGCAGCCGCCCGGTGCCGACCCGGCCGCCGCACCGGAGCCCGACGCACCGAGGGCTCACACCCCCGACGGCGCCCCCGCCACGGCCGCCTCACAGCCCGCTCCGGGCGACGGTGAGGATCCCGGCCCGCACGGCGCCCCCGAGGGCGCCCAAAGGGCCGTAGAAGCCGCCGAGGAGGCCGCCGAGCCGTCCGCAGAGCATGCCCAGAACGGCGACGCCGCTCCCACCGCGCAGGGCGCGGAGGAGGCGGAGGAGCACACCACCGAACAGGCCCCCGCCTTCCCCGGCGAAGAACACCCCCTCGCCGCATACGTCCTGCGCGTCAACGGCGTCGACCGGCCCGTGACCGACGCCTGGATCGGCGAGTCGCTGCTCTACGTGCTGCGCGAGCGCCTCGGCCTCGCCGGCGCCAAGGACGGCTGCTCACAGGGCGAGTGCGGCGCCTGCAACGTCCAGGTCGACGGACGGCTCGTCGCCTCCTGCCTGGTCCCGGCCGTCACCGCCGCCGGCAGCGAGGTCCGTACCGTCGAGGGACTCGCCGAGGACGGCCGCCCCTCCGACGTGCAGCGGGCGCTCGCCCGGTGCGGCGCGGTGCAGTGCGGCTTCTGCGTGCCGGGCATGGCGATGACCGTGCACGACCTGCTGGAGGGCAACCCGGCGCCGACCGAGCTGGAGACCCGCCAGGCGCTGTGCGGCAACCTGTGCCGCTGCTCCGGCTACCGGGGTGTCGTCGACGCCGTCCAGGAGGTCGTCGCCGAGCGGGAGGCGCACGCCGCCGGGGACTCCGAGTCGAACGGCGACGAGGCACGTATTCCCCATCAGGCGGGCCCCGGAGCCGGCGGCGTCAACCCGTCGGCCTTCGAGCCGCAGCACGACCAGGCGTACGGACCGGACGGAGGCCAGGCGTGAGCAACGAAGCCGCCACCGCGACCACCCCCGCGGAGGCAGCCCCTGCCCCCGAGCCGATCCCGCACGGCCTCGGCGCGTCCCTCCCGGCCGCCGACGCCCGTGCCAAGACCGAGGGCACGTTCCCGTACGCGGCCGACCTGTGGGCCGAGGGCCTGCTGTGGGCCGCCGTGCTGCGCTCCCCGCACCCGCACGCGCGCATCGTGTCCATCGACACGTCCCACGCGCGCGACATGCCCGGCGTCCGCGCGGTCATCACCCACGAGGACGTGCCGGGCCACCCGCTGTACGGCCGCGGCAAGGCGGACCGCCCGGTCTTCGCCTCCGAGGTCGTACGCCACCACGGCGAGCCCATCGCCGCCGTCGCCGCCGACCATCCCGACACCGCGCGGATGGCCGCCGCGGCCGTCATCGTCGAGTACGACGTGCTCGAACCGGTCACCGACCCCGAGCAGGCCTTCGAGGCCGAGCCGCTGCACGCCGACGGCAATCTGATCCGGCACATCCCGCTGCACCACGGCGACCCGGCCGCCACCGGCGACATCGTCGTCGAGGGCCAGTACCGCATCGGCCGCCAGGACCCGGCCCCCATCGGCGCCGAGGCCGGACTCGCCGTGCCCCGGCCCGACGGCGGCGTGGAGCTCTACCTGGCCTCCACCGACCCGCACACCGACCGGGACACCGCCGCCTCCTGCTACGGCCTGGAACCCGAGCGCGTCAAGATCGTCGTCACCGGTGTCCCCGGCGCCACCGCCGACCGCGAGGACCAGGGCGTCCAGCTCCCGCTCGGCCTGCTCGCGCTCAAGACCGGCTGCCCGGTGAAACTCACGGCCACGCGCGAGGAGTCCTTCCTCGGCCACGCGCACCGCCACCCGACCCTGCTCCGCTACCGCCACCACGCCGACGCCGAGGGCCGGCTGGTGAAGGTCGAGGCGCAGATCCTGCTCGACGCGGGCGCCTACGCCGACACCTCCTCCGAGGCCCTCGCCGCCGCCGTCGGCTTCGCCTGCGGCCCCTACGTCGTCCCGAACGCCTTCATCGAGGGCTGGGCGGTGCGCACCAACAACCCTCCCTCAGGACATGTCCGCGGCGAGGGCGCCATGCAGGTGTGCGCCGCCTACGAGGCCCAGATGGACAAGCTGGCGAAGAAGCTGGGCATCGACCCGGCGGAACTCCGCCTGCGCAACGCCATGGCCACCGGCGACGTCCTGCCGACCGGCCAGACCGTGACCTGCCCGGCCCCGGTCGCCGAACTCCTCCAGGCCGTACGGGACTTCCCGCTGCCCGCGCTGCCCAAGGACACCCCCGAGGACGAGTGGCTGCTGCCCGGCGGCCCCGAGGGCGCGGGCGAACCGGGCGCGATCCGCCGGGGCGTGGGCTACGGCCTGGGCATGGTGCACATGCTGGGCGCCGAGGGCGCCGACGAGGTCTCCACGGCCACCGTCAAGGTCCACGACGGCATCGCGACCGTGCTCTGCGCGGCCGTCGAGACCGGTCAGGGCTTCACCACCCTGGCCCGCCAGATCGTCCAGGACACCCTGGGCATCGACGAGGTCCACGTGGCCCCCGTCGACACCGACCAGCCCCCGGCCGGCGCGGGCTGCCGAGGCCGCCACACCTGGGTCTCCGGCGGCGCGGTGGAGCGTGCGGCGAAGATGGTCCGCACCCAGCTCCTCCAGCCGCTCGCGCACAAGTTCGGGATGTCCACCGAGCTGCTCCAGATCACCGACGGCAAGATCACCTCGTACGACGGCGTCCTGTCGACCACCGTCACCGAGGCTTTGGACGGCAAGGAACTGTGGGCCACCGCCCAGTGCCGCCCGCATCCGACGGAACCGCTCGACGAGCAGGGCCAGGGCGACGCCTTCGTCGGCATGGCCTTCTGCGCGATCCGCGCGGTGGTCGACGTCGACATCGAACTCGGCTCGGTCCGGGTCGTCGAACTCGCCGTCGCCCAGGACGTGGGCCGCATCCTCAACCCGGCCCAGCTCGCCGCCCGGATCGAGGCGGGCGTCACCCAGGGCGTGGGCGTCGCGCTGACGGAGAACCTGCGCACCGCGCGCGGCCTGATCCGCCACCCCGACCTCACCGGGTACGCGCTGCCGACGGCCCTGGACGCACCGGACATCCGGATCGTGAAGCTCGTCGAGGAACGGGACGTGGTCGCGCCCTTCGGCGCGAAGGCGGTGAGCGCGGTGCCGGTGGTGACGTCACCGGCGGCCATCGCCTCCGCCGTCCGGTCCGCCACCGGCCGCCCGGTGAACCGGCTGCCGATCCGCCCGCAGGCCGCGGTGGTGACGGGACAGTGAGCTCCGAGGATCCGCAGCGCTACGAACCGCCGCCCAGCGTCGGGAAGCTGCTGGTGTGGATCCTGGTGTTCGCGCTCGCGGCGCTGGTGGTCGTGCTGGGTGGCGTGTATCTGACGTGATGCGCGGGGTCGTGCTGGTCACCGGTGTCATGGCGTCCGGCAAGTCGACGGTCGCGCAAGCCCTGGCCGAGCGACTGCCGCGCGCCGCGCACGTCCGCGGGGACGTCTTCCGCCGGATGGTCGTCTCCGGGCGGCAGGAGTACGTGCCCGGAGGCGGCGGCGAGGGCGAGGCCCAGCTCCGGCTGCGCCACCGGCTGTCGGCGGCGACCGCGGACGCCTACGCGGACGCCGGATTCACGGCCGTCGTGCAGGACGTGGTGCTGGGGGAGGAACTGGCCGCGTACGTCCGGCTCGTCCGCACCCGCCCGCTGTACGTCGTCGTCCTCGCCCCGAGCCCCGAGACGGTCGCCGCCCGGGAGGCGGGGCGGGCCAAGTCGGGGTACGGGGCGGCCTGGACGGTGCGGGAACTGGACCGGCAGCTGCGGGCCCGGACGCCCCGGATCGGGCTGTGGCTGGACACCTCGGAGCTTTCGGTGGGGGAGACGGTGGAGGCGATTCTCGCGGGAAGGCAACGCGCGGAGGTGGTTTGAGCGTCTCTTGGTCGTGGGGCGTTGTCATGAGGCCTCGTCGTGAGGCGTTGTCAGTGGCTCGGCGTAGTGTTCCGGTCTGTGGGGGACGACGGCGAGATCTTCACGACGAACCCGCCCTGCCCTGCTCGGGGACACAGAGCTCGCACGCACGGGGGAACGATGAGCACGACCGCCACCGCGACCGCGGTGATCACCTTGACCGACGACGACCTGGCTCGCCTCGTCACGCACGCGTCGACGCGCAGCTGGCTGACGGGCCCCGGACTGCCCGCCGAGATCGGCCTGTTGAGCTTCGCGGAGCTCGGCCGGGAGGGCCTGCGGACCCTGACGGACGCGACCGGCGACCCCGGCGGGCGGCTGGCCGCGGACATGCGGGACCAGCTGGTCATAGGCGGACTGCTCGACGACGAGGGCCGGGAGACGGAGTCGGTCCTGCTCGACGGTGCGACGGGCGAGGTGTCGACGACCGACTTCTGGTGGGACCGCCCCGACCTCATGGAGCGCCGCCCGCTCGCCCCGTCGCTGGAGAAGCTGATGCGCTTCGCGACCGCGACGGACGAACTGGCGGGCCTGCGCGGCCAGTTCGCGGCCTATGCCGACCGGTACGGCCAGCAGGTCGCGGCAGAGGCCTCGCGGCACCTGCTCGCGATCTTCGAGGAGGGCACGGACGGCGAGGTGCCGGCCCTGTGGCGGGCGGCGGCCCTGATCCGCCCGCTGGCCCTGACGGCCGGCCCCGGCAGGACGTCCGGGCTGGCCCTCGACCTCCCGGTGCGGTTGCTGGACCAGGAGTTCGGGCAGGGCGAGATCTGGCGCTTCGAGGAGGTCGACTTCCCCGCGACGCTCACCCATGAACCCACCCGCCGCTTCCTGCGCGACACGGGCCTGCCCGAGGACACCGACCTCTTCCGCCTGGACACGGACGTCCCGCTGCCCACCCTCACCGAGCACCACGCCGACGACCCGGGCGCCGAACTTCCTGCCGACGCGGCCCACTTGATACGCCTCGGGCATCTCGTCGAGGACAACAGCCTGGTGGTGGACGGCCGCACGGGCGCGGTCCTGCACTGGAGCGAGCCCGAGGCACGGCTGTACCCGCTGAACACGGACGTCTCCACGCTCGCGTTCACGCTCTGGCTGCTGCGCCGCGAGGCGACCCTCGACGAGGAGCTGTCGCGGGGCCGGATCCAGGTACTGGGCGAGCCGCTCGGAGCGCACGCCCAGCTGGCGGCCACGATGATCCAGGTCCTGTCGAGCGTCGACCGCACCGGCAGCGCGACGGACGCCGACTGGCACTACTGGACGGACATGCTGCGGGACGAGGCGGGCGGGGTGCTCTGACCGCACCCGCCTCGCTCTCCCCGGCCCTGCGCGCTACTCCTCGGGCGCCTCGGGGAGTTCGGGTGGCTCAGCGCGTTCGGGTGCCGCCGAGGCGCCGCCCGGATCCGCGGTGTCCGGCTCGGCGGAGGTCGCCCCCGGTGCCGGGGCCTCGGGGGACTCCAGGACCGGGTGGGGCCGGGTGCGGGCGGCGATCTCCGGCTCGGCCTCCCACAGCTTGGTCTGCTGCTCCCGGGCCTCCTCGGCGGCGCGCGTGATGAGCGCACGCAGCCCGGCGAGGTCCAGGGCGCCCGCCTCGCCGGGCCGGTCGTCCTCTACCTCCTCCGACAGCAGCACGGTCTCTCCGTCGAGCGGGAAGACGCTGGAGAAGTACGGCACCCAGGAGGTGCGGCTCTCCCGCACGAGGAAGGCGACCTGCGCCCGCTCGTCCTGCGGGGCGAGCCGCCAGGCCACCTGTTCGGCCTGCTCGGGCTGTTCGGCCTGCTCGGCGGAGCCCGCGCCGGGCATCCGGATGGTCAGTGCGCCCTCGTCGTCGCCCTTGAGCACCTCGGCGGGCGTGGCCCGGAAGGTGCCCAGCGGACGGGCCTCGCGGGCCTCGTGGTCGGTGGTGACCGACTCCAGGGTGCGCTCGCGCAGCACGACGACGGCCTGGCAGTCGCGGATGCGCTGGAGCAGGGTCGGCGTGGTGGTGAGATACGTCGCCATGGCTCACTCGCCTCCGTACCACAGGAGCAGGTTGTTGCCGACGCGGCTGTGGGCCAGGGCCGGTGCCGTGCTGGACGTCGAGTTGGGCAGCTGCTGGGCCGCCGACCAGGACGTCTTGAGCCACTCCTTCTGCGCGACGCGCAGCGAGGTGAGGAAGTTCTGTTCCCGGAAGGAGAGATGGAAGAGATTGCGGCCGGGATCGTAGGTGACGGCGGGCTGGGTGCGGGTGCGGTCGTTGGAGTACCCGGTGCCGCGCTGCACGAGCCGGTCGCCGGAGACCTCGCAGTCGAGGCTGCGGACCAGGTTCATGGAGTAGATGTCGGGCCCGGCCCAGGAGAACCCGAGCACCACCCGGTTGTCGGGGGCGGCACCGAGCGAGACCCCGGCGAGCGACTTGTAGTCGTAGCTCGTGGGCACGACGGCGGGCGTCGACCAGGTCCAGCCGTCGTCGTAGGAGACGCTGGCGCGGATCCGGCCGGTGCCGGGGTGGTCGGCGCGGTCGAAGTGCGCCCAGGCGAGCACCCAGGCGCGGCGCCCGTTGACCACGGTCGAGGCGAGCCCGGGGGTGCCGAAGGTGGTGGCGCCGGCCGGGGTGTTGGCCCAGGCCCAGCTCTGCCCCTGGTTGGTGGAGCGGACGACGCGGATGGTGCCGTTGTTGTCGTTGTGCACCCAGGCCATGAGCATCAGCCCGCCGGGCTCGTCGGCGAGGGCGGGGCCGTGCACGGAGCGCTCGCCGCCGTAGTAGACCCAGCCGTTGAAGAGGAAGTTGACGCCGTCGGTGCGCAGCCAGGTCGGGATGCGGTTCGGATGACTCCAGCCGAGCGCGTACAGCCCGCTGCCGCCGATGGAGGTGACGCCGGGCGTCAGACAGGTGCGCGCCTGGTAGTTGTTGTAGTCGGTGATCTGCGTGCCCTGCGCGAACCAGGACGCGCCTCCGTCGACGGACCGGAACTCCCGCAGCCGGTTGCGGTCGAAGTCCCGGTAGATCGCCTTGGCCTTGGCGACGTCGCCTTCCCAGGGCCCGAAGCGGTTGCTGTGGTAGCTGTAGCTGCCGAACATGACGTCGTCGGCGCTGCCGCTGTGGTCCAGCCAGTAGCAGTGGCCCAGCTCGTGCTGGAAGATGCCCTGGAGGTCGATCTGGCCGGGCTGGGCGTTGAACGGCACCAGCGGCCACGGGGTGAGGTCGGCGCCGTTCTTGCGGTGGATGACCAGACTCGCCTTGCGCCAGCTGGTGAACGTCGAGGCTACCCGCGAGGTGTCGAAGTGCCGCTCGTTCATCGACACGATGATTTCGCCGTCCTGCGGCTCGGTGCGGTCGGTGTAGTTCCAGAACTGGAAGCGGCAGTCGACCCCCGCGTTCTGCCACCTCGTGTACGCGTTGAGCACCGCGTCCGTGACCGGGCCCTGCCAGTCGTTGCTGATGCCCTGCGCGGTGAAGGACTGCCAGTTGATGAAGATCCGGGGCCGGTCCCCGGCGTTCCAATATGCCTGATCGCCCATCGCATCCCCCTGATGCCGGCGCGGAACCTTCGACGGCTCCGATGCGGGCAGCATGGCAGCGGATCAAGCACATGGGCGGACAAACGCCCTATGTGGGGACGCACCTTTCGCTTTGCCGACTTATCGGAGCATTCACAGCAGAAGAGAAGCAAAACGGAATACTCGACCCGAGCCGCACGGGCATCGCCCCCCGCATAAAAAACCAGCCAACTCCCTTTCCCCTCAGGTACGTTCGGCGCGACCAGTTGTTCGAAGAGAGGAACGCCGCTGTGCGCAAGCTCCACCGTCGAATGACGACCGCCCTCGGGGTCGCCGCGGCCTCCGCGTCGGCGCTCGCCCTGGGCATCGCCCCCGCGCAGGCCGCCGGCGAGGTCTACGAGGCCTCCAACTCCATCATCTCGTCGGACGTCACCGCGAAGACGTACTTCGCGGCCGACGGCGAGATCCTCACGGCCCTCGACATGCTGAAGGACGGCCACGGAACGGCCGCCCAGTGGCGCTACAACTCCAGCTCCTCGACCCACTCGTACTACAACGGCTCCGGCTACGCCGTCGCCCACGACTGGAATCTCTCCTTCGCCGAGGGCACCACCCTCCAGATCCGCGCCTGCCTCCAGGACGGCTCCGACGGCACGCCGTACAAGTGCGGCGGCTGGGAGTACGCCAAGGCCTGACCCCGGCCGACAAAAAGGGCGGCGCCCCCACTGGGGGCGCCGCCCTTCCGGCATCCTCGGCACAGAGGCCGTGGCGGGAATTGAACCCACGTACCTCGCTTTGCAGGCGAGTCCCTAAGCCACTCGGGCACACGGCCGTTCACCTGGTCGGGAGGGTTCGTGAACCCCGTTCCGAACTCGGTGAGATGACCGTACGGGTGGGGCGGGAAGGGGCTCAAGGGGATCGCCGGCCCTGCAATGCGACTGCCATACGCCGTTCATGAAAGCGGGCGGGCGTCTCGTGGTCGTACGACCAAGGTCTCAGCCCAAGACCACCTCCCGACAGGGGCCAAACCCCTCCACGGCCCTTACTCTGGCGACCATGACCAGCCTTGAACCGCGCGACGCCGATGTCGTGGAGACCGCCCCTGACCTGCCCGCCGATGCCGAGGAAGGGGTGCTGGGGCGGGCGTACCGGGCGCTCAGCGTCGGGATCGTGTCGGTCGTGCTGCTCATCGCCTTCGAGGCGACCGCGGTCGGCACGGCGATGCCCGTGGCGGCGCGGGAGCTGGACGGGGTGTCGCTGTACGCGTTCGCGTTCTCCGGGTACTTCACGACCTCCCTCTTCGGGATGGTGCTGTCCGGGCAGTGGTCCGACCGGCGTGGACCGCTCGGCCCGCTGACCACCGGCATCGCCTCCTTCGCGGCCGGCCTGATGCTGTCCGGGACCGCGGGGGCGATGTGGCTGTTCATCCTCGGGCGGGCGGTGCAGGGGTTCGGCGGCGGCCTGGTCATCGTCGCGCTGTACGTCGTCGTGGGGCGGGCCTACCCGGAGCGGCTGCGGCCCGCGATCATGGCCGCCTTCGCCGCGGGCTGGGTCGTACCGTCGATCGTCGGCCCGCTCGCGGCGGGCGCGGTGACCGAGCATCTCGGGTGGCGGTGGGTGTTCGTCGGGATCCCGGTGCTCGTCGTCCTCCCGCTCGCGCTCGCGCTGCCGCAGATACGGCGGCGGGCCGGCGGACCGGTCGACGACTCCGCCCGCACCGTCTCCGTCGACCGGCGCCGGATCCGCCTCGCTCTCGGCATCTCGCTGGGCGCGGGCCTGCTGCAGTACGCCGCCCAGGATCTGCGGTGGGTCTCGCTGGTCCCGGCCGTCGCGGGCGCCGCGCTGCTCGTGCCGGCCGTGCTCGGGCTGCTGCCCCGCGGTACCTACCGAGCCGTCCGCGGGCTGCCCTCCGTCGTGCTGCTGCGCGGTGTCGCCGCGGGGTCCTTCATCGCCGCGGAGTCCTTCGTGCCGCTGATGCTGGTCACTCAGCGGGGTCTTTCGCCGACGCTGGCCGGGTTCTCGCTCGCGGCGGGCGGGGTGACGTGGGCGCTGGGGTCGTGGGTGCAGTCGCGGGCGCGGGCGGAGCGGTACCGGGAGCGGCTGATGACGGCCGGGATGGTGCTGGTGGCGGCGGCGATCGCCGCCGCGCCGAGTGTGCTGATCGACTCGGTGCCGGCCTGGACGGTCGCCGTCGCGTGGGCTTTCGGGTGCTTCGGGATGGGCCTGGTGATCTCGTCCACCAGCGTGCTCCTGCTGCACCTCTCCGCCCCCGAGGAGGCCGGCACCAACTCCGCGTCCCTCCAGATCTCCGACGCGCTGGCCAACGTCGTCCTGCTGGCGGCGGGCGGCGCGGCGTTCGCCGCGCTGGGCGGCGGGACGGTGAGCCATACGGCGGCCTCCGGCGCGGGCTCGCATCCGGCGGCGTTCGCGGCGGTGTTCCTGCCGATGGCGGGGGTGGCGTTGGTGGGGGCGTGGGTGACGAGGCGGTTGCGGACGGAATCCAGGTGATGCCGGTGGTACCGAGCGCATCGCCTGGTACGCGACCTGGGTCTTCCCGCACATGAACGGACACCCCTCGACCCACCCCTCGACCCGCCCTTCGACGACTGTGACCTCGGTCCCACCCACCGGCGACCCGGCCCCGTCCGGGCGTTGACGTCGTCGGGGCGCCGGTAAGGTGACCCGGTCGTCATACGCACCGGACCCCTACGGAGACCGTGACTACCACCGCCGCCTCCACCACCTCGCACCACCTCTCGCCCGCCTTCCCCGGCCGCGCCCCCTGGGGCACCGCCAGCAAGCTGCGTGCCTGGCAGCAGGGGGCGATGGAGAAGTACGTCCAGGAGCAGCCGCGTGACTTTCTCGCCGTCGCCACGCCCGGCGCCGGCAAGACCACCTTCGCGCTGACGCTCGCCTCCTGGCTGCTGCACCACCATGTCGTGCAGCAGGTGACCGTGGTCGCGCCGACCGAGCATCTGAAGAAGCAGTGGGCCGAGGCCGCCGCGCGGATAGGGATCAAGCTGGATCCCGAGTACAGCGCGGGCCCGCTCGGCAAGGACTACCACGGTGTCGCGGTCACCTACGCCGGCGTCGGCGTCCGCCCCATGCTGCACCGCAACCGCGTCGAGCAGCGCAAGACCCTCGTGATCCTCGACGAGATCCATCACGCCGGTGACAGCAAGTCCTGGGGCGAGGCCTGCCTCGAAGCCTTCGAGCCCGCCACCCGCCGCCTCGCGCTCACCGGTACGCCCTTCCGGTCCGACACCAACCCCATCCCCTTCGTGACGTACGAGGAGGACAACGCGGGCATCCGGAGGTCGGCGGCCGACTACACCTACGGGTACGGCAACGCCCTCGCCGACCATGTCGTCCGCCCGGTCATCTTCCTGTCCTACAGCGGCAACATGCGCTGGCGCACCAAGGCGGGGGACGAGATCGCGGCCCGCCTCGGCGAGCCCATGACCAAGGACGCGATCAGCCAGGCCTGGCGTACGGCGCTCGATCCGCGCGGCGAGTGGATGCCCAGCGTGCTGCGCGCCGCCGACCAGCGGCTCACCGAGGTCAGGAAGGCCATCCCGGACGCGGGCGCGCTCGTCATCGCCTCCGACCAGGACTCCGCCCGCGCCTACGCCAAGCTGATCCGCGAGATCACGGGCGACAAGGCGACCCTCGTGCTCTCCGACGAAGCCGCCGCGTCCAAGCGCATCGACGACTTCAGCGCGAGCAACGACCGCTGGATGGTCGCCGTACGCATGGTGTCGGAAGGCGTCGACGTCCCGCGCCTCGCCGTCGGTGTGTACGCCACCACCATCTCCACGCCCCTCTTCTTCGCCCAGGCCGTCGGCCGTTTCGTCCGGTCGCGCAGGCGCGGCGAGACGGCGTCCGTCTTCCTCCCGACCGTCCCCGACCTCCTCACCTTCGCCAACGAGATGGAGGTGGAACGGGACCACGCCCTCGACAAGCCGAGGAAGGAGGGCGAGGAGGACCCGTACGCCGAGTCCGAGAAGGAGATGGAGGAGGCGAACAAGGAGCAGGACGAGGACACCGGAGAGCAGGAGCAGTTCTCCTTCGAGGCGCTGGAGTCCGAGGCCGTCTTCGACCGGGTGCTGTACGACGGTGCCGAGTTCGGTATGCAGGCCCACCCCGGGAGCGAGGAGGAGCAGGACTACCTCGGGATCCCCGGGCTCCTCGAACCCGACCAGGTGCAGCTGCTGCTCCAGAAGCGGCAGGCCCGGCAGATCGCGCACAGCCGCAAGAAGCCGGACAGCGAGGCGGACCTCCTCGAACTGCCCGCCGAGCGGCGGCCCGTCGTCTCGCACAAGGAGATGATGGAGCTGCGCAAGCAGCTCAACACCATGGTCAGCGCGTACGTCCACCAGAGCGGCAAGCCGCACGGGGTCATCCACACCGAGCTGCGCCGGCTGTGCGGTGGCCCGCCGAGCGCGGAGGCCACCGCCGGGCAGCTGCGGCAGCGCATCGCCAAGGTGCAGGAGTGGGCCACCCGGATGCGCTGAGGCCGGGGGCGCGGGGCGTGTCAGTTGCTGTGCTCGCAGGATGTTGTGCGCCGTACGTATCAGGACAAACGGAGTAGTCCGTACCGGCCACTGCCCGGATTCTGGACGGAGCCTTCCGCTCAGCGAACCGGCTTCGCTAATGTCCCGCTACGCACACGCCCCGTGGCAGCGCCGCCGCGGAGCGCAGCCGTGAAGCGACGCGGCCCGGTACGCATGCCGGGCCGCCGGCCGATCGGCGGCCTCTGACGCGCGTCACCGACGGGACTCGATGACGCATCGCCGCGGCAGGGTCGCCGACCTCACCACTTGGAGGAGTGGGCGTCGTGACCGCGGAGACCTCTCAGACGCTCGACCGAGGACTACGGGTCCTCAAGCTGCTGGCCGATACGGACCACGGGCTGACCGTCACCGAGCTATCCAACAAACTGGGCGTGAACCGGACCGTGGTGTACCGGTTGCTCGCCACCCTCGAACAGCATGCTCTCGTACGGCGTGACCTGGGCGGACGTGCCCGGGTCGGCCTCGGGGTGCTGCGCCTGGGCCGCCAGGTGCATCCGCTGGTGCGCGAGGCCGCGTTGCCGGCCCTGCGTTCCCTCGCCGAGGACATAGGGGCCACGGCCCATCTCACGCTGGTGGACGGGGCGGAGGCACTCGCCGTCGCCGTGGTCGAGCCGACGTGGACGGACTATCACGTGGCCTATCGCGCCGGGTTCCGGCATCCCCTGGACCGGGGTGCCGCCGGCCGGGCCATCCTGTCCGCGCGCACCCAGCCGCCCGCTGAACCCGGGTACACCCTCACCCACGGGGAACTGGAGGCGGGGGCCAGTGGCGCCGCCGCTCCCCTGCTCGGGGTCACGGGCGTGGAGGGCAGCGTGGGTGTGGTGATGCTGGCGGACGCGGTGCCCGAGCGGGTGGGGCCACGCGTGATGGACGCGGCACGGGAGGTGGCGGAGGCGTTGCGCTGAGGGCTCGGGCGCGGTCGCCGGGGTGGCCTTCGGTCGCCCCGGCCCGCCACCGGCTCCTGGCCGGAAGTGGTGGTCGCGTTAGATTGATCCCGTGCTCTCTCGCCTCTCGCGCCCCCAGGCCGTCGCCGTCTGCGCCCTGCCCGTCGTGGCCCTGCTCGCCACGGCGGCCTTCGCGCCGCTGCCGCTCTCGCTGACGCAGCCGGGTATGACGGCGAACGTCCTCGGCGAGAACCAGGACACCCCGGTGATCACGATCTCGGGCGCGAAGACGCGTACGACGACCGGGCAGCTGCGGATGACGACCATCGAGGCGACCAACCCCGACGCGCGCGTCTCCCTCTCGGACGTGATCGACGCGTGGTTCGCCACGGACCGGGCGGTCATGCCGCGCGACTCGGTGTATCCGAGCGGGCAGTCCACCAAGGAGATCGAGCGGCACAACACCGAGCAGATGAAGGAGTCCCAGGACGCCGCGACCGAGGCCGCGCTGAACTACCTGGACCTCTCCGACAAGAACATCAAGGTCACGCTGGAACTGGCGGACGTCGGCGGCCCCAGCGCCGGGCTCCTCTTCTCCCTCGGCATCGTCGACAAGCTGAACGGCGACGGCAGCGGCGGCGACCTCACGGGCGGCCGGGTGATCGCCGGCACCGGCACGATCGACGCCGACGGCACCGTGGGCGCGGTGGGCGGCGTCTCCCTGAAGACCCAGGCCGCGAAACGGGACGGGGCGACCGTGTTCCTCGTCCCGAAGGACGAGTGCGGCGACGCGAAGGCCGAACTCCCGAAGAACCTGCGCCTGATCCCGGTGACGACACTGAAGGGCGCGGTGAGCTCCCTGGTGGCGCTGGAATCGGGGAAGGGTTCCGTGCCCAGCTGCTAGGCGAGGGCCGGGCGGGGACTGGCGGCAAGGCGCAGCCCGACTTCCACGAGGGTCCAGCCGACACGGGTACGCAGGTCCGTCCGCGGGGGCGTCGCCTCGGCGGCGAGACGGTGGGCGTCGGCTTGGGAGCGGAGCTCGGCGGCGCGGGCTTCGTGCAGGGCGAGGTGGGTCTCGGGATGCATGGGAAGCGGCCTCTCGTCAGTCGGTGGTGATCGGGAAGGCGTGCGTGTGGATGCGCACCTGAGCCGTGCCGTCGCCCGGGGACAGGTCGCGGTAGGTGTCGATCAGGGCGTGCATCTTCTCGATGAGCTCACTGCTCTGTTCCGGTGTCAGCTTCAGCGTCGCGCTGCTGAGGTCCCAGACCCGGTTCCATGCTTCCGGCCAGGTGGCGCGGGTTCCCAGCCAGGTGGAGAGGTTCTGGATCTGGGTGGTGGCGACCTCGTGCAGGTACAGGTCGGCGGCCCCGCGGACGGCCGGGTCGCTGTCCGTGAGCAGGGAGTCGTCGAAGGACAGTCCTGTGTGGACCGCTTTCCACCAGCGTTCCCGCCCCTTGCCGCGCTCGGGGTCGTCCGCCACGAAGCCGTGGGCGGCGAGCTGGCGCAGGTGATAGCTGGTCGCCCCGCTCGACTCACCCAGCCGCTCGGCGAGTTGGGACGCTGTGGCGGGCCCCCCGAAACGCAGGGCGTCCAGCAACTGCATCCTCAGTGGATGCGCCAGCCCGCGCAGTGAACGGGCGTCCAGTGTCCGGAGGTTGGGTTCTTCGGGCATGCGTACAAAGGTAGCTATGCAAAGGTTCCTTTGCAACGACTTCTTTGTAAGTCGGAGGTCGCGTCAGCCCTCCTTCACGAAGCCCTCCGCCTTCATCCAGTCCAGCGCCACCTGGTGCGGATCCTCTCCGTCCACGTCGACCTTGGCGTTCAGTTCCTGCGCCACCGTGTTGTTCAGCCTCTTCGTGACCGGGTCGAGGATCCTCTCGATCGCCGGCCACTTCTTCAGGGCCTTGGAGTTGATCACGGGGGCGGCGTTGTAGTTGGGGAAGAACTTCTTGTCGTCCTGCATGACCTTGAGGTTCATGGACCTGATGCGGCCGTCGGTCGTGAAGACCTCGCCGTAGGTGCAACTTCCCTTCTTCACCTGGGTGTAGATGATCCCGGTGTCCATCTGCGTGATGTTCTTCGCGGGGACACTCATGCCGTACGCCTTCTCCATGCCCGGCAACCCGTCCGCGCGGTTGGCGAACTCGCTCTCCACGCACAGCGTCACCGCACCGGGGTCGGACTTCGAGAGCGCGGCGACCTCCGACAGCGTCCTCGTGCCGTACTTCTCGAAGTTGGCCGCGTTCATCGCCAGCGCGTAGGTGTTGTTCAGCGCCGCTGGAGGCAGCCATGTCAGGCCGTTCTTCAGGTCGGCCTTGCGGACCGCCTCCCACTGCGCCCGCGGGTCGGCGATCGGTTCGCTGTTGCCCTGGTACGTGATCCAGGCCGTGCCCGTGTACTCGTACATCCCGTCCGCGTCACCGGACTTGACCGCTTCCCGCGCCCCGATGGACCCCTGGATGCCGGTGCGGTCCAGTACGTCCGCGCCCGCCGCCTCGAACGCGATCCCCATGATCGCGCCCAGGATCAGTTGTTCCGTGAACTCCTTCGACGTGACCGTCAGGCTCGCGCCCTTCAGTGGCTGACCGCCGCCGATCGAGCCCGGCTTCACATCGTCGACCATGGGGGAGCCGCTGGTCAGACCGCAGGCCGAGGCCAGCACCAGCAGCCCCGCCGTCACCAGGCACGCGCGCTTCATCGCCGTACCTCCAACCCTCTTGGCCGCAGCACCAGTTCCGCCAGCGAGGCCAGCCAGTCCACCAGCAGGGCCAGCGCGACCGTGAGGATCGAGCCCAGCATCAGCACCGGCATGCGCTGGTTGGTGATGCCGGTCGTGATCAGGACGCCGAGGCCGCCGCCCCCGCCGAACGTCGCCAGCGTCGCCGTACCGACGTTCAGGACCAGGGCGGTTCGGACACCCGCCAGGATCAGCGGGACCGCGAGCGGCAACTCCACCCGCCTCAGCACGCCCAGGGGAGACATGCCGATTCCCCGCGCCGCCTCCAGCAGCGTCGGGTCGTTCGCCTTCAGGCCGGCGATGGTGTTCGACAGGACCGGGAGGACGGCGTAGATGATGATGCCGATCAGCGCCGCCTTGGTGCCCGTGCCCAGCCAGATGACCAGCAGGGCGAGAAGACCGATCGCCGGGGTCGCCTGGCCCATGTTGGCGATCGTCATCGCCACCGGGGCGGCCGGGCGGAACATCCGGCGGGTCAGCAGGATGCCCAGGGGGATCGCGATGATCAGCACGAAGAAGGTGGAGATCACCGTCAGCTTCACATGCTGCCAAAGAGCCTTGGACACCTGCCCGTTCGACAGCGCGTTCTCGGAGATCGGGTCCAGGTCCGCCTGCTGGAACCACAGCCAGGTCGCCAGCAGGATCGCCACCAGGACGGCGGGCAGGAAGGTCAGCTTCTGCCAGGTGATGCGGCGGGCCGTCGTCGCGGGCGGCGGGGGTGCCTCCTGCTCGGCCTCGCCCTCGTCGCGGAAGGCGAGGCCCTTGACGTCGTGCTCGCCGTCGGGCCGCTGCTGTACCGGGGAGCCGCTCACGCCTTCTTCTCCCCTCCGTCGCCCTCCTGTTCGGCGTGGGTCTGGGCGGCCCTGGCCTCCTCCAGTGCGTGCTGGTGCTCCATGGCCTCCAGCCGGTCCGCCTCCAGCAGTTCGTGCACGGAGTTCATCAGCGTCTCCATGTCGACCACACCCGTGTACTCACCGCGCCGCCCGGTCACCGCCACCCGCCCCGCGTTGTCCGTGAGCACGGCCTCCAGCGCGTCCCGCAGGGTCGCGTCCCGGGTGACCGTGTCGTGGACCAGCGTCCCGGCCCGCGCCAGCGAACCCTTCGCCCGCATCAGGTCGCCGCGGCGCAGCCACTTGTAGGGGCGGCCGCGTTTGTCGAGGAGCAGGATCTCGTTCGTGCCGCTGCCCCGGAGCAGGTTGAAGAACTCCTGGAGCGGGTCGTCGACGGTCACCGTGGGGTAGTCGGTGATCTCCACATCCCGTACCCGGGTCAGGTTCAGGCGTTTGAGTGCCGCGCCCGCGCCGACGAACCCCGACACGAAGTCGTCCGCCGGATTGGTGAGGATCGCCTCCGGGGTGTCGAACTGCGCGATGTGCGAGCGTTCGCGCAGCACGGCGATCCGGTCGCCCAGTTTGATCGCCTCGTCGAAGTCATGGGTGACGAACACGATCGTCTTGTGCAGCTCGTGCTGGAGCCTGATCAGCTCGTCCTGGAGATGGTCCCGGGTGATCGGGTCGACCGCGCCGAACGGCTCGTCCATCAGGAGGACCGGGGGATCGGCCGCCAACGCCCGGGCCACGCCCACGCGTTGTTGCTGGCCGCCGGAGAGCTGGCGTGGATAGCGGCCGTGGAACTCGCCGGGGTCCAGTCCGACCAGGTCGAGCAGTTCCTCGACCCGGTTGCTGATCCGGCCCTTGCCCCAGCCGATCATCTTCGGCACCAGCGCGATGTTCTGCGCGACCGTCATGTGCGGGAACAGTCCGGCCGACTGGATCGCGTAGCCGACCTTGCGGCGGAGCTTGACCGGGTCGATGTCGGTGACGTCCTCGCCGCCGATGCGGATCCGGCCGCCGGTCGGCTCGATCAGCCTGTTGATCATCTTGAGCGTCGTCGACTTACCGCAGCCGGACGGGCCGACGAAGATGACGATCTCGCCCGCCTTGATCTCCATGTTGACGTTGTCGACGGAGGGCTGCGGATTGCCGGGGTACCGCTTGGTCAGGTTCTCCAGCTCGATGGCGGCGCCGGAGGCGGCCGACGTGGATGCGGACGTCTCAGACACGGATCCCCCTGGGAATGGTCAGCCGTCCGATCAGGACGTACGCGGCGTCGAACAGCAGGGCCAGGACGATGATCCCGAGGGTGCCCGCGAGCACCTGGTTGAGCGCGTTCTTGCTGCCCAGGGAGGCGATCCCGCGGAAGATCTCGTTGCCGAGGCCGGGCCCGGAGGCGTAGGCGGCGATGGCCGCGATGCCCATCAGCATCTGCGTGGAGACCCGGATGCCGGTCAGGATCGGCGGCCAGGCCAGCGGTAGCTCGACCCGCGCGAGCCGCATCAGCCGGGACATCCCGATGCCCTTGGCCGCGTCCACCAGCGCGGGGTCGACCCCGCGCAGCCCGACGATCGCGTTGCGCACGATCGGCAGCAGCCCGTACAGGGTCAGCGCGATCACCGTGGGCGGCACACCGAGACCGACGAGCGGGATGAGCAGACCGATCATGGCCAGCGACGGGATGGTCAGAAGGGCCGAGGTGGTGATGGTCGCGAGGTTCCCGGCCCACTCGCTGCGATAGGTGACGACCCCGATCAACACCCCGATCAGCGTCGCCACGACCATGCACTGGAAGACGGCACTGGCGTGCTGGTAGGCGTCGGTGAGCAGCTGCTGATGGCGATTGCCGAGGTACTCCCAGAAGCTCACACGCCCTCACTCCATGGCAGCTAGGTCCTGTCCTCGCTTTCCGCCGCCTGTTCCACCAGCGGGATGATCCGCAGCGGAACGGGGTTCTCCATCACGATCGCCGTGGCGGCCCGGACGATCCCATCGAAACCGACAACCCGGTCGATCACCCGTTGAAGATCCGCGTTGGAGCGGGCCACCAGGCGGCACAGCATGTCCCCGGACCCCGTGGTCGTGTGGAGTTCCAGCACCTCCGGCACGGTCGCCAAGTGGGCCCGTACGTCCGGGCCTTGCCCCTGCCGGATCTGGAGCGTGGCGAACGCGGTCACCGGGTAGCCGAGGGCCGCCGGGTCCACCTCGGGACCGAATCCGCGGATGACGCCATTCGACTGAAGCCGGTCGAGCCGCGCCTGCACCGTGCCCCGGGCCACCCCCAGCCGCCGGGACATCTCCAGCACCCCGATCCGCGGCTCCCGCGCCAGCAGCACGATGATCCGTCCGTCCAGCCCGTCGATCCCCACGAGCGTCACCCTTCCCGGTGGCCATCCTGTACAGAGAACCGGCGCATACCGGCCTGCTGCTGAGCATATTGTCCGCTCATAAGCAGAACCATTGCGCATCTTGCCGAGCCGGAGAAGGCTGCTTGTATGACGCGGACCACACAGGGGACCCCTGACACCGCCCGGCGGGCCGACCCCTTCCCGGTCGAGGGAATGGACGCGGTCGTCTTCGCCGTGGGCAACGCCAGGCAGGCGGCGCACTACTACTCGACCGCCTTCGGTATGCGGCTGGTGGCCTACTCCGGGCCGGAGAACGGCAGCCGCGAGACCGCGAGCTACGTCCTGGAGAACGGCTCCGCCCGCTTCGTGTTCACCTCCGTCATCAAGCCCGCCACCACCTGGGGCCACTTCCTGGCCCGGCATGTGGCCGAGCACGGCGACGGCGTCGTCGACCTCGCCATCGAGGTCCCGGACGCCCGCCGCGCGTACGCCTACGCGACCGAGCACGGCGCGACGAGCGTCACCGAGCCCTACGAGCTGAAGGACGAGCACGGCACCGTCGTCCTGGCCGCGATCGCCACGTACGGCGAGACCCGCCACACCCTCGTCGAGCGCACGGACTACGAAGGCCCCTATCTCCCCGGCTTCGTCCCCGCGTCCCCGATCGTCGAGCCGCCCGCCCACCGCACCTTCCAGGCCATCGACCACTGCGTCGGCAACGTCGAGCTCGGCCGGATGGACGAATGGGTCGGCTTCTACAACAAGGTCATGGCCTTCACGAACATGAAGGAGTTCGTGGGCGACGACATCGCCACCGAGTACAGCGCGCTGATGTCCAAGGTCGTCGCCGACGGCACCCTCAAGATCAAGTTCCCGATCAACGAGCCCGCCATCGCCAGGAAGAAGTCCCAGATC
This sequence comes from Streptomyces sp. NPDC051913, assembly GCF_044593635.1. Taxonomy (NCBI): domain Bacteria; kingdom Bacillati; phylum Actinomycetota; class Actinomycetes; order Kitasatosporales; family Streptomycetaceae; genus Streptomyces; species Streptomyces sp. NPDC051913. The sequence goes on from NZ_JBIUCI010000011.1 coordinate 109,211, forward strand.
GACGAGTACCTGGAGTTCTACGGCGGCGCGGGCGTCCAGCACATCGCGCTGAACACCGGTGACATCGTCGAGACCGTACGGACCATGCGGGCGGCCGGAGTGCAGTTCCTCGACACCCCGGACTCGTACTACGACACCCTCGGCGAGTGGGCCGGCGACACCAGGGTCCCCGTCGGGACCCTGCGCGAACTGAGGATCCTCGCCGACCGCGACGAGGACGGTTATCTGCTGCAGATCTTCACCAAGCCGGTCCAGGACCGGCCGACCGTGTTCTTCGAGATCATCGAGCGGCACGGCTCGATGGGCTTCGGCAAGGGCAACTTCAAGGCCCTCTTCGAGGCGATCGAGCGGGAGCAGGCGCGCCGCGGGAATCTGTGACAGCGGCGGGAATCCGTGACGGTCGCGGAAACCTGTGAATGTGGCGTGAATCGACAAGCGCTTTCGCAGAACCTTGAAACCGGTGAACGGAAGTTGACACTCTCTGGACCTGAGGGCGCCATCAGGGCGTTCGCAGGAGCCCGGGAGCACCACCGTGACCGACCGCATCGACCTCGACGTATCGGCGAAGCGCCGGCTGAAGGAGAAGGCACTGCACGAGGGGACGGTCCTCCAGTCCTTCGCCTTCGACGAGGTGCACCAGCACCTCTACGTCCTCCAGGTACGCCGCGGCGGCATCGGCGCCGGCAACCTCTGCCTCAACCAGCTGGACCACGAAGGCACGTTGCTCGGCCACATGAACCTCCAGGGCTTCGGGCACGGCGTCAGCATGGGCGTGCAGAACGCCGCCGACGGCAAGGTGTGGATATGGACCGAGGCCGAGGCGAAGGGCGGTTACGGCCAGGCCGTCACCCGCTTCCAGTTCGCCGCCGGAGCCACCCGGACCGTCGCGGACGTCAAGACCCGTAAGCCGATACCGGGTTCCACCAACAACCAGCCCACCGTCTGCATGGCCAGCGAGCGCATAGCCGTCCGCTACCGCCGCAAGGGCAAGCCGCGGTACCGCGTCTGGGACCTCGACGCCTTCGTGAACCGGAACTACGACCACCCGATCGCCGACATCGCCCAGCCCGACCCGCACCCCGACACCAAGATCCCCTTCCAGGGGTACGCCCTGCACGGTGACCACCTCTACCAACTCGCCGGCACCGCCTACGACCCCGACACCAACCCGCCCGCCGAGTCCGGCAACGCCTACCTCTCCTGCGTCGACCTGACCACCGGCGAGCTGGTCCAGCGGATGCGCACCGTGGCCGGCCGCTCCCTCACCTACCGGGAGCCGGAGGGCCTCGCCGTCCGCCACAGGACCAAGAAGGGCCTCTACCTGGGCCTCGCCTCGGGCGCGGCCGGAGCCCGCAGGTTCTCCCTGTACGCCAAGCCGCTGTCGTAGCCGAGCCGCGGCCGCGATACGGCCGTAGGCTGGCCCCATGGCGAGGATCAACGACGTGGGCGGCACCCAGGGCTTCGGCGCGATCGACACCGCCGACGACACCGAACCCTTCCACGCGGACTGGGAGGCCCGGGTCGTCGGTCTCTTCAACACCCTGCGCGCCCAAGGGGTGTTCAACACCAACGAGTTCCGGGACGCCATCGAGTCGATGCCGCCCGCCGAGTACCTGGCGGCCTCGTATTACGAACGCTGGTTCACCGCGATCGTCTCCCTCCTGGAGGCCAAGGGCGTCCTGGAACCAGGTGAGCTGGATGACTGACGGCGACCGCTTCCCGCCCGGCACCCGCGTCCGCACCTTCCCCCACGACCCGCCGCACCACACCCGCCTGCCGCGCTACGCCCGCGGCAAGCACGGTGTGGTCGTCGAGCCCGAGGGACCCGCGGAACTGGCCGACCTCAGCGCGCAGGGCCGCGGGGACGCGCCGGTCGAGCAGATCTACGCGGTCCGCTTCGCGGCCCGGGACCTGTGGGGCGAGGGCGACCATCACGTCGTACTGGACCTGTGGGAAAGCTACTTGGAGTCGTACGAAGAGGAGACAGTCCGTGACAGGTGAGCACGCCGACGCGACGACCGCCCGGCGGGTGCGGCGGCTGGAGACCCTGCTGGAGGAGAAGGGGCTGATCACCGGGGAACGGGTGGACGAGGCCATCGACGCCTTCCTCGCGTCCTCGTCCCCGGCCAACGGCGCCCGGGTGGTCGCCCGCGCCTGGACCGACGACGCCTTCAGGTCCCGGCTGCTCGCGGACGGCACCGCCGCGGTGCGGGAACTCGGCTACCTGGAGGGCTCGTACCAGCGCCTGCGCGTCGTCGAGAACACCGCGACGACCCACAACGTCATCGTCTGCACCCTCTGCTCCTGCTACCCGCTCCGCCTCCTCGGCCCGTCCCCCAGCTGGTACAAGTCGGAGGCGTACCGCTCCCGCGTGGTGCGTGAACCCCGCTCCGTGCTGCGGGAGTTCGGACTGGAGCTGCCCGACACCGTCGACATCACGGTGTGGGACTCCAGCGCCGAGACCCGCTACCTGGTCCTGCCGCGCAGGCCGGACGGGACCGAGGACCTCGGGGAGGAGGAGCTCACGGCACTCGTCACCCGCAACGCGCTCATCGGAACGGCCGCCGTCTGATCACCGTTTCCCCGCCTTCGCGTCCATCACCGGCACGTCCTCGACCGGCGGCTCCGACCCGAGCGCCGTCAACGCCTCCCGGGCGACGGGCACCTGGAGCGGGGAGAAGTACGGGTTGATGCGCAGCGCCTCCTGGAGATGCCGCCGCGCGGGGGCGAACTTCTCCAACTCCCGCTCGATCATGCCCCGGTGATAGGCGTACAGCGCACTGCGTACGCCACCCCCGTGCACCTTGTCCGTCGCCCGCACCGCGTACCGCAGCGCCTCCTCGTCCTCCCCGGCCCGGTGCAGCGCCCACCCCAGCGCGTCGGCCACCGCGATGCCTGGCTGGCGCCGCCACTCCGCCCGCAACCGCCCTACCGCCGAGGTGGGATCACCGTGGTCGGCCTCGAACACACCGAGCACCAGCTCCTGGTCGGCCCCGCCCGCGGCAGCGCCCCGCACCCGCGCCCGCAGCAGGTCGTACTGCACCTGCGCCGCCTGCCGCAGCCCCAGCGACTCGTACAACTCGCCCAGCTCCAAGGCGTATTGCGGGTCCGGCTGGTGGGTGAGCGCCACCTGGTACGCGCTCAGCGCCTCCGAGGTCCGGCCCAGCGCGGCCAGCGCCCGCGCCTGCCCGGCCTGCGCGGCCCGCTGGTCCGGGTCGGTCCGCACCGCCTCCTGGAAGTTCCGCAGCGCGACCTCCCGCTCCCCGCGCTCCCAGGCCAGCTGCCCCACCCGTTCCAGATACGCAGCCCGCTCGGCCGGCGCCTGTGCGCCCGCCGCCGCGTCGGAGAGCTGCGCCATCGCGTCCTCGCGCCAGCCGCGGTCCCGGTAGACGGCCCCGGCCCGCGCCAGCACGTCCGGCCCCGACCGCAGCTTCTGCAACCGCTCCAGGGCCCGCCCGGCCGCCTTCCAGTCACCGAGGCCGGTACAGGCGTCGATCAGCAGCGGATATGTCGTCCAGCGCTTCGCGTCCAGCTTCTGCGCGGCCTCGGCCCACGTCCGCGCCGCCCGGAAGTCCCGCCGCGCGTTCGCCAGCGCGGCCATCCCGTCGAGGGCGGCGGCGCTCTTCTCGACCTTCAGCGAGGTCCGCAGCGCCCGGTCGGCCTTCGGGTAGTACGCGGCCTCCGCCGTCCGCCGCCCCTGCTCCACGTACGCCGCCCCGAGCACCGCCCACGACTCGGCGTCCCGCGGGTTCCTCCGCAGATGCGTCTCCCGCTCACCGATCAGCGCCGCGAGATCCGGCAGCGCGGCCGGCACCCCCGCCGACACCGCCGTCAACGCCTGCGCACCCGCCGCCGGCGGTGCGGGCGCCCGTGTGGCGGGGGACTGCCAGGGCAGCACCATCAGCGTCCCGCCGAGCACCAGACACCCGGTGAGGGCGGCGATCAGGGCCCGCCGACCGGCGCGACCCTCGTGAGAGGCCTCGTCTTGGTTCTCCATGGCGCTCACTGTGCGTCAATACGACGACCACACCCCCGTATGCGAAGGCCTGCGCGGACGGGGTTCACACCGATGGCCCCGGGTGCGACGCTGTGATCATGAGCCGTATCGAAGCGCCCCGCGACGAGGAGACAGGCAACCTGGTCGACCGGCTGCTGGCCGGTCTGCCCGCCGAGGCCGTCCTGACCGACCCCGACGTCACGGCCTCCTACGCCAACGACATGGCCAGCTTCTGCCCGGCCGGCGCCCCCGCCGTCGTCGTCCTGCCGCGGACCGTCGAACAGGTCCAGCACGTCATGCGCGTCGCCACGGAACTGCGCGTCCCGGTCGTCCCGCAGGGCGCCCGCACCGGCCTGTCCGGCGGCGCCAACGCCACCGACGACTGCATCGTGCTGTCCCTGACGAAGATGGACCGCATCCTGGAGATCAACCCGGTCGACCGCATCGCCGTCGTCGAACCGGGCGTCATCAACGCCACCCTCTCCCGCGCGGTCAACGAACACGGCCTCTACTACCCGCCGGACCCCTCCAGCTGGGAGATGTGCACCATCGGCGGCAACATCGGCACCGCCTCGGGCGGCCTGTGCTGCGTGAAGTACGGGGTGACGGCCGAGTACGTCCTCGGACTCGACGTCGTCCTCGCCGACGGCCGTCTGCTGTCCACCGGCAGGCGCACCGCCAAGGGCGTCGCCGGATACGACCTCACCCGCCTCTTCGTCGGCTCCGAGGGCTCGCTCGGCATCGTCGTCAAGGCCACCCTCGCCCTGCGCCCGCAGCCGCCGCAGCAGCTGGTGCTGGCCGCCGAGTTCGCGTCGGCCGCCGCGGCCTGCGAAGCCGTGTGCCGGATCATGGAGGGCGGCCACGTCCCCTCCCTCCTCGAACTGATGGACCGGACGACCGTCAAGGCCGTCAACGCCATCGCCGGCATGGGGCTCCCGGAGACCACCGAGGCCCTGCTGCTCGCCGCCTTCGACACCCCGGACCCCGCCGCCGACCTCGCCGCCGTCGGCGCCCTGTGCGAGACCGCCGGCGCCACCCAGGTCGTCCCCGCCGACGACGCCGCCGAGTCCGAGCTCCTCCTGCACGCCCGGCGGCTCTCGCTGACCGCGCTGGAGGCGGTGCGTGGCGTGACGATGATCGACGACGTGTGCGTACCCCGGTCGAGGCTCGGCGACCTGATCGAGGGCGTCGAGCGGATCGCCGACAAGCACCAGCTCACCATCGGCGTCGTCGCCCATGCCGGCGACGGCAACACCCACCCCACCGTCTGCTTCGACGCCGCCGACCCCGACGAGTCCCGGCGCGCCCGCGAGTCCTTCGACGAGATCATGGCCCTCGGCCTGGAACTCGGCGGCACGATCACCGGCGAGCACGGCGTGGGTGTCCTGAAGAAGGAGTGGCTGGCGCGCGAGATCGGCCCCGTCGGGGTGGAACTGCAACGGCAGATCAAGCAGGTCTTCGATCCCCTGGGCCTCCTGAACCCGGGCAAGCTCTTCTGATCCCTTTCCGGCTCGCCTCACTGGGCGAGCAACTGGTCGAGCGCGTCGTCGATCCCCAGCTGCTCGCCCTCAGTCCCCGGGGGCACCACCCGCAGCGTCCGCTCCAGCCAGGCGGACACCTGGGCGGACGGCGCCTGGAGGAGGGCGTCTCCGTCGGGTGAACTCAGCGCCATCAGAACGACGCTGCGCCCCTCCGACTTCGTCGGCCACACCCGCACATCGCCGTGCCCGCACGGCCGGAACACCCCCTCCACCAGCAGGTCCCGGGAGAACGTCCAGTTCACCGGGTGCGCGGAGTTGATGTGGAAGGTGACGTGGACGGCATAGGGGTCGTCGGTGCGGTAGCTCAGCCGGGCCGGGACCGGGATGCTGCGCTCCGGCGACAGGATGAGCTTGAGCTCCAGTTCGCGTTCCACCACGGTGTAGTGCATGTCGTACGGTCCTCTCCGCTCGCGCGCGCCCTGTGGTGGGCCCGCAGAAGTGGAGAGCGGGGTGGGCCCGCGAGCATTACGCGGGTTCGGGAAACTTTTTTTCCGGACGTCTCGAACGTGTGGGTCCGGTGGGACTGGCGGTGGGGGGTTGCGCGGGTCTGATAGATGTGGAGCCCCCCATATTCACCCCCGAGCAGATACGGGACGACGGACATGAGCGCCCCAACCCCGGCCCCCGGTGACGACAGGCCCCGCGAGGGCTATTACCCGGACCCGTCCATCCCCGGCTACGTCCGCTACTGGAACGGTGCCGCCTGGGTACCGGGCACGAGTCGCCCGGCCCCGTCGGACGGCGCCCCGCCGGCGCCCCCGGGTTCGGGTACGGCCGCCGCGGTGCCGTCGGTGGAGGAGACGGGCCCGCACTTCTTCGACGAGGACCCGTCCCCGGCGGACGCCCAGCACGGCAGCCGTCCCGAGCCCGCGTCCGCGTGGGGTGCGGACCGGGGTCAGCAGTCCGGGTTCGGCGGCGACCAGGACCGCCGTGTCTCCTGGGGAGCGGCGGCCGGCACGGACCCCCGCGTCCCCTCCGAGACCGCCAGCACGGACGGCACGGCCACGATCCCGCCCACCCAGGGCGCCGGTGACGTCCCGTCGGGCAACACGTTCGTCTTCCGCAGGCCCACGACGGGACAGCCGGGTGGCGCGGGTCAGGGGGCCGCTGGGCCGGGCGGCGCGGGCGCGGGTGCGTCCGGTGGCCCCGCCTTCGGCCCGCCCGGCGCCGCCGGCTCCGGTTCGTCCGGCCCGGCCTTCGGCGCCCCGGCAGCCTCCGCTCCAAGTACCGGTGGCCCCGCGGGCGGTGGCGTTCCCGGGAGCCCGGCCGGCTCCGCTCCTCCCGGCGTCCCCGCCCCCGGTGGCCCCGTGGGTGACGAGGGCACCATGACCTTCCGGGCCGTCTCCCCGCGCACGGCCCAGCAGGGTGGGGCGCAGGGAGGGGGCACGGGCGGCGCACACCCGGCCGACGCGGCAGCGGGCAACTTCGGCGCACCGTCCGCCACCGGCCCGGGCCACTCCGGCCCCGCGGGCACCGGCGGCCCCGCCTTCACCGGCCCATCCGCCCCGGGCGGTCCGGCCTCCGGCACCCCGGGCGCAGTTGCTCCCGGCTCAGCCGCCGCGGGCACCGGCGGCCCCGGCTTCGGCGCGGGCAAGGCCGCCGCCGAGCGAGCCGCGGCCGCGCAGGCCCAGACCGGCGCCCCCGCTCAAGCCACCGCCGCGCCCACCGCTCTCTCCGGCCCCCAGCAGGCCGGCCCGGCCGCCGCCCCCGCCACGCCCTCCGTCCCGCAGCAGCCCACCCCGGCCTCCGCCTCCGCCTCCGGCGGTGCCACCCCCATGACGAGCGGTCCCGGTGGTGGGCAGCCCTCCTGGGCGCAGCAGGTGCACCGGCTCGCGGGCGCGTCCGGCGAGGACCAGCCCGTCGTGCCCTGGAAGCCGCCGGTCGACGACATCTTCCAGGCCGCCGCCCGGCGTCAGGCCTCCGCCCGCCCCGCGGGCCTCGGCAAGCGGCTGGCGGCACGGCTGCTGGACACGGTCGTGCTGCTCGGCGTCACCGCCGCGGCGGCGGTACCGCTCGGCACCAGGGCGCTCGACCACGTCGACGAGAAGATCGACGCGGCCAAGCTCAGCGGCGAGACCGTCACCGTCTGGCTGCTGGACGGCACGACGTCCACCTACCTCGGCGGCGTCCTCGCCGTCCTCCTCGTCTTCGGCGTCCTCTACGAGGCGCTGCCCACCGCCAAGTGGGGCCGCACCCTCGGCAAGCGGCTGCTCGGTCTGGAGGTGCGGGACATCGAGGGCGGCGAGCCGCCGTCCTTCGGCGCGGCCCTGCGCCGCTGGCTGGTCTACAGCGTCCCCGGCCTGCTCGTGATCGGTCTCGTGGGCGTCGTATGGGGCCTGTTCGACAAGCCGTGGCGCCAGTGCTGGCACGACAAGGCGGCCCACACGTTCGTAGCCGGATAGCCCCGTAGCGCGGGCGGAGCGGCGATTGCGTACTCCGGACGGCCGCTCGCCGGATGCGGAGCCGGGGGGTTCGCGGTCGACTCGGGCCATGAGCAGCGAACCGCCCCCCGGCTCCGGTCAGCAGCCGCCGGAAGACGACCCGTTCAGGAAGCAGCCGCCGCCGTCGGGCGACTCCGGTTCGCCGTACGGCAGTCAGCCCCCGCCGGAGGCGGGAGACCCGTACGGCGGCAGCCCCTACGGCGGCGGTGACCCCTACGGCGGTGGCGGCTACGGCGCCGGCGGCTACGGCGCCGGCGGCTACCCCTCCGACCCGCTGGCCGGGATGCCCCCGCTCGCCGACAGCGGTCGGCGCACGCTCGCCCGCATCATCGACCTCATTCTCGTCGGGATCGTCGTCGCCCTGCTCACCTGGGGTTTCGGGGTCAACGAATATGACGTGAACGCCGACAAGGTCGAGTACGGCAAGTCCTTCGCGCAGTCACTGGTCGCCGCCCTGCTCTACATCGGCTACGACACCTTCATGATCACCAAGTCGGGGCAGACGCTCGGCAAGAAGTGGCTGAAGATGCGGGTGGCCAACCTCGACAACGGCTCCACGCCCTCCGTGCAGACCGCGCTGGTCCGCTCCCTGGTGCTCTGGATCCCGTTCGCGTTCTGCTGCGCCTGTGTCTGGACCGCGATCTCGGGCGGCTGGAGCTTCTTCGACAAGCCCTACAAGCAGGGCCTGCACGACAAGGCGGCGAAGACGGTGGTGGTCAGCACCGGCTGACGCACCACCGTACGCGGGTCCAGGTCCAGGGTCAGGCGGCCTTCTGGGAGCTCGTGGCCACGACGGCCACGGGCTCCTCGGCCGTCACCGGGGCCGCGGCGGCGACCTCGGCGGGCTTCCGCAGCGCGATCACCCGCGACTTGGGCATCGGCACCGTCATGGCGACGAGGAGCCCGAGCGCGAGTGCCGCGACGGCGATCACGGCGATCCCGATCCCCGAACTCGTCTGTGACAGCAGCAGCATGGCGAGCGTCGAGAAGAGCACGGTGAACGAGCCGTAGGCGAGCTGTGCGGCAGTCGGACGAGGCATGGCAATCGTGTCCTCGGAAGTGGGGGTCCACGGGGGTGTCGGCCTGGCTTTCCGCCGAATTTCGAACGTTCCGCCGGTCGACTCTATTCGCGTGCATGCCCGAGCGGAACGAACAGTAAGCGTGACCTAACCAACAGTACCGGTGCACGGGGGGCGCACGGATTCATACCGTCCACGAAGTGGACGCGGTCGAGCGCCGGTCGACCACCGCCCGAGGTGTTCGTAAAGCGAACGTCAACTCCGCATAGCGCACTTGTTCTGTTCAGGTCAAGGTCTGTCTTTTCTTCTGAACCTCTAGTCAAATGACGTCACTTGACTACACGCGTTGATCACGCGCGCGCGGACCATCCACGATCAGGACCCCTCCTGCCTCCGCGCGCCCGAACGCGGGGGAGGACCTCAAGTGACCAGTAGATCCTGGACGTTCAGAGCGGCGGCGACCACCGTCGCATTGGCCGCCGCGACCGCGACGTTCTCCACGTTCGCCGTCGCCGAGGCCGGCACCGCCGCGCCTCAGTCGGCCGCCTCGAACCGGACCGACCCTCAGCCGGCGAAGGCCGCACAGGAGCACGACTTCGACGGCCCGCTCTCCAAGACCCAGGAGGCGCAGCGGGAAGAGGCGCTGAAGCAGGTCATATCCGGCGACGCCAAGGTGACGGAGCGGGACGGCTCGAAGGTCGTCGCGCTCAAGAGCCGCAAGGGCGACAGCAAGTACGTCGAACTGGGCCGGGAGCGCACCGACAAGATCTTCACGATCCTCGTCGAGTTCGGCGACCAGACCGATCCCCGTTACGGCGGCACGGCCGGCCCCGCCCACAACGAGATAGCCCAGCCCGACCGCGCCCAGGACAACTCCACGGCGTGGCAGGCGGACTACAACACGGCCCACTACAAGGACCTCTACTTCGGCGACGGCACCGCGTCGATGAAGACCTACTACGAGAAGCAGTCCTCGGGCCGCTACTCGGTCGAGGGCGAGGTCACCGACTGGGTCAAGGTCCCCTACAACGAGGCCCGTTACGGCTCCAACTCCTGTGACACCTGCGCCTGGAACGCGGTCCAGGACGGCGTCACGGCGTGGGTCGCCCAGCAGAAGGCGGCGGGGCGCACCGAGGCCGAGATCAAGGCGGACATCGCCGAGTTCGACCAGTGGGACCGCTACGACTTCGACGGCGACGGCGACTTCAACGAGTCCGACGGCTACATCGACCACTTCCAGATCGTGCACGCCGGTGAGGACGAGTCCGCGGGCGGCGGCGCGCAGGGCGAGGACGCCATCTGGGCGCACCGCTGGTACGCGTTCGGCACCGACGCGGGCGCGAGCGGCCCGTCGGGCAACCTGCTCGGCGGCACCCAGATCGGCGACACCGGCATCTGGGTCGGCGACTACACCATCCAGCCGGAGAACGGCGGACTCGGTGTCTTCGCCCACGAGTACGGCCACGACCTGGGCCTCCCGGACCACTACGACACGTCCGGCGGTGGCGAGAACTCCACCGGCTTCTGGACCCTGATGTCGTCCGGTTCCTGGCTCGGCACCGGCAAGGACACCATCGGTGACCTGCCCGGCGACATGACCGCCTGGGACAAGCTCCAGCTGGGCTGGCTCGACTACGGCGTGGCGAAGGCCGCGACCAGGTCGAAGCACAAGCTGGGCATCGCCGAGTACAACACCAAGAACAAGCAGGGTCTGGTCGTCGAACTGCCCAAGAAGGCGGTCACCACCGAGATCGTGACCCCGGCCCAGGGCGCCACCCAGTGGTGGAGCGGCAGCGGCAACAACCTCAACAACACGCTGGCCCGTTCCGTGGACCTCACCGGCAAGTCGGCGGCGACGCTGACCCTGGACGGCTGGTGGGACACCGAGGCCGACTACGACAACGTGTACGCCGAGGTCTCCACCGACGCCGGCGCCACCTTCAAGCCGATCGACGGCACCGCGGACGGCGTGGCCCTGCCGCGTGACGCCAGCGGCCAGCCCGTGCTGACCGGTTCCTCGGAGACGTACAAGAAGCTGTCGTTCCCGCTGGACGCCTACGCCGGCCAGAAGATCGAGGTGCGCTTCCGCTACTCGTCGGACGGCGGCGTGGCCGGCAAGGGCTTCGCGGCCGACCGGATCTCCGTGACCGCCGACGGCACCGTCCTGTTCGCGGACGACGCCGAGAGCGCGGACGCGGCCTGGACGGCGAAGGGCTTCTCCCGGGTGGGCGGGTCCTTCAGCAAGGACTACGCGCAGTACTACATCGCGGAGAACCGCCAGTACGTGTCGTACGACAGGACGTTGAAGGTCGGCCCGTACAACTTCGGCTTCTCCACGACCCGTCCGAGCTGGGTCGAGCACTACCCGTACCAGAACGGCCTGTTGATCTGGAAGTGGGACACCTCCCAGGCGGACAACAACACCAGCGCCCACCCCGGCACCGGTCTCGTCCTGCCGATCGACTCGCACCCGAAGGCCCTGAAGTGGTCCGACGGCACGGCGATGCGCAGCCGCGTCCAGGCCTACGACTCGCCGTTCAGCCTCTACCGCACGGACGGCATCACGCTGCACAACGCGGACGTCGCGACGCGGATCCCGTCGTCGAAGGGCGTGCCGGTCTTCAACGACCACACCAGCACGTACTACGACGCCGCCACCCCGTTCGCGGGTGTCCAGGTCACTGACACCAACACCAAGATCAAGATCGTCAAGGAGGCCAAGAACGGCTCCACGATCTCCATCGAGGTCGGCCCTGCGGTGAAGTAGTTCGCATTTTCGCAGGTCAGAAGGCTATCGGCGGCGACCCCCTGGCGGGTCGCCGCCGATCGTGTTTAGGTGCCACCTGATGGATTTCTTATTGACACCGGTGCACACGGGGGTGTGACTGCATGGCCGCAGGAGGTTTCTGCAAGCTGCCGACCGGCAGCGTGGTGGTGGCGCTGAACCTGCCCAGACCCGCCGCCGACGGCACGGACTGCGTCCGTGTCCTCGTCCACGCCCGCAACCGGGCGCGCGCCCTGACCAGGCTGCGCAACCTCGGGCTGCGGGCCGTCTACCTGCGCGGCAACGCGGCCCCGCCGACGCCGGACGAGATCACCGCCGTACTCCACCACCCGGACGGGCTGATATGGCGTACGGCCCCTGACAACGCTGTCGTGGCGCCGGGCCCAGAGCTCGCCCAGGAGCTGTGGCACCCGATCAGGGCGCTGCTGAGGCGGCCGACGGCGCCCGCCTGACTCAGGCGACGACGGGCTTCCCGGTCAGCTCCACACCGGCCGCGCGCAGCTCCTCCAGTGCGCGGTCGGTGGTCTCGGCCGCGACGCCCGCTGTCAGGTCCAGCAGTACCTGCGTACGGAAGCCCTCGCGCGCCGCGTCCAGCGCGGTGGCCCGCACGCAGTGGTCGGTCGCGATGCCGACCACGTCCACCTCGGTGACCTCCCGGGCGCGCAGCCAGTCGGCCAGCGGGACGCCGTTCTCGTCGGCGCCCTCGAAGCCGCTGTAGGCCGCCGCGTACGCCCCCTTGTCGAAGACGGCGTCGATGGCGCCGGAGGCGACGGCGGGGGCGAAGTTCGGGTGGAATCCCACGCCCTCGGTGCCCGCGACGCAGTGCGCGGGCCAGGAGTGCCGGAAGTCGGGGTTGTCGGCGAAGTGGCCGCCCGGCGCGATGTGGTGGTCGCGGGTGGCCACCACGTGCTGGTAGCCGGAGCCGGCCGCCTGTCCGATCAGCTCGGTGACGGCGGCGGCCACATCGGCACCCCCGGCCACGGCGAGGCTGCCCCCCTCGCAGAAGTCGTTCTGTACATCAACGACGATCAAGGCGCGGCGCATGGTGGGTGTCCTTCGACTATCGGTGAACTTACGAGCCTGGAGACTTCGGGGATACAGCGGGAGGGCGCACCGCTTCTAGCTACCCGACCGCCCGTGCACGTACTCCGTCGGAAGGACGGGTTCTCCGCGCGAGAGCTGGGTCGCGGACAGCGGCAGCCCGTCCCGCACGGCCCGGTGCCGGTCCCGTACGACGTCCAGCGGCTCCCGCGCCACCACGTCCCCGCCCTTGACCAGCTCCACCAGCAGCTGCCGGTCGGCGAGCTCCGCCGGGACGGCCCCGGTGCCGACGACCTCGGCCTCCGCGATCCCGTCCTCGTCGAGCCGCCGCGCGGCCCACTTGCGGCCGCCGATCGACGTCTTCCCGCCGGACGACTTCTTCGCGACCGGCACCAGCGGCGCCCTGGGGTCGGCGGACTCGGCCCGCGCGACCAGCTTGTAGACCATCGAGCAGGTCGGGTGCCCGGACCCGGTGACCAGCTGGGTGCCGACGCCGTACGCGTCCACGGGCGCCGCCGCGAGCGAGGCGATGGCGTACTCGTCGAGGTCCGAGGTCACGATGATCTTCGTGTCGCGCGCGCCCAGCTCGTCCAGCTGCTGGCGCACCCGGTGCGCGACGAGCAGCAGGTCACCCGAGTCGATGCGCACGGCTCCCAGCTCGGGCCCGGCCACCTCGACCGCCGTCCGCACGGCCGTCGCCACGTCGTAGGTGTCGACCAGCAGCGTGGTGTTCCGGCCCAGCGAGTCGACCTGGGCCTGGAAGGCGTCCCGCTCGTGGTCGTGCAGCAGGGTGAAGGCGTGGGCCGAGGTGCCGACGGTCGGGATGTTGTAGCGGAAGCCGGCCGCGAGGTCCGAGGTGGAGGCGAAACCGCCGACGTAGGCCGCGCGTGAGGCGGCGACGGCGGAGAGCTCGTGGGTGCGGCGGGCGCCCATCTCGATCAGCGGGCGCTGCCCGGCGGCGGACGACATGCGCGAGGCCGCCGCCGCGATGGCGGAGTCGTGGTTGAGGATCGAGAGGATCACGGTCTCCAGGAGCACGCACTCGGCGAAGGAACCCTCCACCCGCATGACCGGCGAGCCCGGGAAGTAGACCTCGCCCTCCGGATAGCCCCAGATGTCGCCCGAGAAGCGGTACGAGGCGAGCCATTCCAGGGTCGGCTCGTCGACGATGTCCCGCTCCCGCAGGAAGGCGAGGACGCCCGCGTCGAAGCGGAAGTTCTCGACGGCGTCCAGGACTCGCCCGGTGCCCGCGACGACGCCGTACCGGCGCCCGTCCGGCAGGCGCCGGGTGAAGACCTCGAAGACACTGCGCCGCTCGGCGGTACCCGCCTTCAGGGCGGCCTGCAACATCGTGAGCTCGTACTGATCCGTGAAGAGCGCCGTCGAGGGAACGTCCACCGGCAGCCCAAGGTCCGCTGTGTTCATGGCAAGGATGCTACACCCCTTCGCGTCAGTGTGACGATTTATGGAGGCCGTGGCAGCATGGGGCCTGTGACGTCACCCGCTCCCGTAGAGATCGAACGCACCGAGTCGGCGGAAGAGGTCTTCGCCGTACCCGAGCCGGACGTCCCCTGGGTCACGATCGTCCACAACGACCCGGTCAACCTCATGAGCTATGTGACCTACGTCTTCCAGACCTACTTCGGGTACACGAAGGACAAGGCGACCAAGCTCATGATGGACGTCCACCACAAGGGCCGGGCGGTCGTCTCCAGCGGATCCCGCGAGGAGATGGAACGCGATGTGCAGGCCATGCACGGCTACGGTCTGTGGGCCACCCTCCAGCAGGACCGGAAGTAGCGACTGACCCTGATGCCAGGAACCTTCGAACCGCTCCCCGGCGGCGGCGCGGCCGTCGCGCTCGACGACGTCGAGATCTCCATCATCCGGTCGCTGGCCGTCCAGCTCCTGGAACTCATCGGCCCCGGCCCCGCCGAGGACGCCCCCGACGACCCGCTCGCCGAGCTCTTCGCGGAGGGCCCGAGCGAGCCGCCCTCCGACCCGGTGCTCCGGCGGCTCTTCCCGGACGCCTACAGCGACCCCGAGGGCACGCCCGAGGCCCAGGAGGCGGAGGAGCAGCGCGCGTACTCCTCCGAGTTCCGCCGCTACACGGAGAACGACCTCAGGGCCGGCAAGCGCGACAACGCCCTCGCGGTGATCCGCACCCTGGACGCGCTGAGTCCGGTGGACGACGGCGGGGCGGTGCTGAAGCTGTCCGTCGGGGAGTCCCGGCAGTGGCTCAGCTCCCTCAACGACCTGCGGCTGGCGATCGGGTCCCGGCTGGAGATCACCGACGAGGAGGACACGGACCTCCTCTACCGGCTGCCGGACGAGGATCCGCGCAAGCCGATGGTGATGGCGTATCTGTGGCTGGGTGGCTTGCAGGAGACGCTTGTCTCCACCCTTATGCCCTGAGTGTGATGTTTTTGTGTTCGCTCAGCGGACGCTCAAATCCGGATAACGATCGCGTCACCCCGGCGGCCTCGTATGCCCGCCGGGGTGTTCTTTGTCCGCTTCTTCCTGTGCTCTGTGCCACATCCCGCACAGGTGATCAATGTTGCGGCCGTGATAAATCTTCACGACCGCCCGACGAACACCACCCGTATGTTCGGTCGGGTGCGCCACCGAGCCGGTAACCGCCGGCCAGGCAGGGGTGGGCTTTGCAGGCCTGCCCAGCTCCATCAATCCGGGGGGATCGAGAACCGGTCCGCGGCCGACGAGAGGCCCGGTTCGGTATGGAGAAAGGCGCACCACACATATGACCTCCGCTCAGGTCGACAAGGGTCCGGAGAACACCTCCGGCACCTCCGAAGAGGGTTACGAGCGTGGCCTCGGCAGTCGCCAGGTCCAGATGATCGCGATCGGCGGCGCCATCGGCGTCGGTCTGTTCCTCAACGCCGGGGCGAACATCGCCAAGGCGGGGCCCAGCCTCATCCTGATGTACGCCGTCGCCGGCGTGGTCATCTTCTTCATCATGCGGGCGCTCGGCGAGCTGCTCCTCTACCGCCCGGTCTCAGGCTCCTTCGCCGAGTACTCCCGTGAGTTCCTCGGCCCGTTCTTCGGCTACTTCACCGGCTGGACGTACTGGCTGCTGTGGGTCGTCACCGGCATGGCGGAACTGACCGCCGCCGCGATCTACATCCATTACTGGTTCCCGGACATCCCGCAGTGGGCCTCCGCGCTGGCCTTCCTGGTCGTCCTCTTCGTGGCCAACCTGATCTCGGTGAAGCTCTTCGGCGAGATCGAGTTCTGGTTCTCGATGATCAAGGTCACCGCCCTCATCGGCATGATCGTGATCGGCCTCGGCGTCCTCACCTTCGGCTTCAGCGCCGCCGGCGACACGGCCGCCGTCTCCAACCTCTGGGCCTTCGACGGCTTCTTCCCCAAGGGCATCGGCTCGTCCCTGATGACCCTCCAGGGCGTGATGTTCGCCTACCTCGCCGTCGAACTGGTCGGCGTCACCGCCGGTGAGTCGGAGAACCCGGAGAAGACCCTCCCCAAGGCGATCAACACCCTGCCCTGGCGGATCGGCCTCTTCTACGTCGGCGCCCTCACCGTCATCCTGTGCGTGGTCAAGTGGACCGAGTTCGCGCCCGGCGTCAGCCCCTTCGTGAAGGCGTTCGCGATGATCGGCATCCCGGCGGGCGCCGGCATCGTCAACTTCGTCGTGCTGACGGCGGCCCTGTCCTCCTGCAACTCCGGCATGTACTCCACCGGCCGCATGCTGCGCACCCTGGCCGACAGCGGCGAGGCCCCGAAGGCCTTCAACAAGCTGTCCGTGACCAAGACGCCGGCCCTCGCCATCACCGTCTCCGTGCTCTTCATGGGCATCGGCGTGGTCCTCAACTACATCGTCCCGGAGAAGGCCTTCGGGTACGTCGTCTCCGTCGCCACCGCGGCCGGTATCTGGACGTGGCTGATGATCCTGATCAGCCATGTGCGCTACCGCCGCGCGGTCGAGGCGGGGCGGCTGCCGGCGTCCTCGTTCCCGGCGCCGGGCGGCTCGAAGGGGTCGTACGTCGCCATCGTGTTCCTGCTCTTCGTCACGGGCCTGATCGCGTACGACTCCGAGTCCCGCGTCTGTCTGTATGTGATGGCGGGCTGGGCCGTCGCCCTCGGCATCGGCTGGATCGCCCTCAAGAGCCGCAACCCGCAGATCGCCGAGCGCCGCGAGCCGGAGTTCGAGAAGGTCGGCTGACCACCCCCAAGGACGTCCGGCCCAGGGAGTTTTCGTGGAACCCCCTGTCGCCTCCGCTCAAGGCGTCCGGCATATGGGCTGCCCCGTACCACCTGTCGGTACGGGGCGGCCCCTCTGCTTATCCTGACGGACATGCTGACCATCACCCAGGCCCTCGTCGACCAGATCGTCGCGCACGCGCGCAAGGACCACCCCGACGAGGCGTGCGGCGTCGTCGCCGGGCCCGCCGGGTCCGACCGGCCCGAGCGGTTCATCCCGATGCTCAACGCCGCCATGTCGCCCACGTTCTACGAGTTCGACTCCGGCGACCTGCTCAAGCTCTACCGCGAGATGGACGACCGCGACGAGGAGCCGGTGGTCATCTACCACTCCCACACCGCGACCGAGGCCTACCCCTCCCGCACCGACATCTCCTACGCCAACGAGCCCGGCGCCCACTACGTCCTCGTCTCGACCGCCGACACCGACGGACTCGGCGACTTCCAGTTCCGCTCCTACCGCATCGTCGAGGGCGAGGTCACCGAGGAGGACGTGGAGATCGTCGAGGCATACTGATCACCGTACGCCCGACCAACTCGGGGGATCGGAGACGGTGTTGACGCCACGGCCGCACGGACAGCGCCCCACGATCGAGGACGTCGCACGCCGGTCGGGAGTGTCCCGGTCCACGGTCTCGCGGGTGATCAACGGCGAGCCCAAGGTGCGCGCCGAGGTCGTCGAGGAGGTCCGGCGGGTCATCGCCGAACTCGGCTACGTCCCCAACCAGGCCGCCCGCCAGCTGGTCACCCACCGCACCGGCGCCGTCGCGGTCGTCGCGGACCAGCCCGACGGCCGGCTCTTCCTCGACCCGTTCTTCGACCGCCTGCTGCGCGGCATCCGCCGTGAACTCGCCCTGCACGGCGCCCAGGCCGTCCTGCTCTTCCTGGACGAGCCCGACGACCTCGCCCGCGTGGCCGACTACCTCGGCGGCGGCCATGTCGACGGCGCCGTCCTCTTCTCCCTGCACCCCGGCGGTCGCCTCCACGGCATGACCGACAGCCTCGACATCCCCGCCGTCTTCGGCGGCCGACCCCTCCTGCCCGCCGGCGACACCGTGCGCGCCCACCCCTACGTCGACGGCGACAACCGCGGCGGCGCCCGCCAGGCCGTCCGGCATCTCGTCTCGCTGGGCCGCCGTCGCATCGCCACCGTCGCCGGCCCGCACGACCAGGAGCACTCCGCCGCCGAACGCCTCGCCGGCTACCACGACGTCCTCCCCGACGCCCCGCCCGAGCTCGTGGAGCGCGCCGACTACACCCGGCAGGGCGGCGCCCGCGCCATGGCCGCGCTGCTCGACCGGTGCCCCGACCTGGACGCCGTCTTCGCCGCCTCCGACCTCATGGCCGCCGGCGCCCTGGACGCGCTGCGCGAGCACGGCCGCCGGGTGCCACAGGACGTGGCCGTCGTCGGCTTCGACGACCTGACCGAGATCGCCGAGGCCACCGACCCGCCCCTGACCACCGTCCACCAGGACGTCGCCGAGATGGGCCGTCTGCTGGCCCGGCTGCTGTTCGACCGGGCGACGGAGCCGGCCGCGGTCGTCGTACCCACCCGGCTGACCGTGCGCGCGTCCGCCTGAACTGTGGCGTCCTGAACTGTGGTGTCTCATCCTCCGGCCGGAATCCGTCCATCATGTGGGATCACACTCCGGGACCCGGACCGGGAATCGATACGATGACCGCATGGTTTCCCACGACGTGAGCGAGAAGACGCCGGGCATGCTGCTCGTGGCGCGGCTGCACGTCGACCTGTGCAGGCTCGCCAGCGCCATCTGTTGACGCTGCTCCCTGCCGCCGTACGGCCGTGAGCCGCGGCGCCACTCACCTCCGCTGTTCTGCGCTGCCGCGCGCCGCCCCACTCCAGACCGCATCCGACAGGAGCCCGCAACCATGGCCATCGAGGTCCGCATCCCGACCATCCTCCGCACGTACACCGACGGTCAGAAGGCCGTGGAGGGCACCGGGGACACTCTCGCCGAGCTCTTCACCGACCTCGAGACCCGGCACGCCGGCATCCAGGCCCGCATCGTGGACGGCGGCGAGCTGCGCCGCTTCGTCAACGTCTACCTCAACGACGAGGACGTCCGCTTCCTCGACGGCATCAACACCAAGCTCACCGACGGCGACAACGTCACGATCCTGCCGGCCGTGGCCGGCGGCATGGCCTGATCCTCGATGCGTTACGACTCCCCGCTCGCCGCGGTCGGCAACACCCCCCTGGTGCGCCTGCCGCGGCTGTCGCCGTCCGAGGACGTCCGCATCTGGGCCAAGCTGGAGGACCGCAACCCCACCGGCTCGGTCAAGGACCGGCCCGCCCTGCACATGATCGAGCAGGCGGAGAAGGACGGCCGCCTCACGCCGGGCTGCACCATCCTGGAGCCGACGAGCGGCAACACGGGCATCTCGCTGGCCATGGCGGCGAAGCTCAAGGGCTACCGCATCGTCTGCGTCATGCCCGAGAACACCTCGCAGGAACGCCGTGACCTGCTCGGCATGTGGGGCGCCGAGATCATCTCCTCGCCGGCCGCGGGCGGCTCCAACACCGCCGTGCGCGTCGCCAAGGAGCTCTCCGCCGAGCACCCCGACTGGGTGATGCTCTACCAGTACGGCAACCCGGACAACGCGGGCGCCCACTACGCCACGACCGGCCCGGAGATCCTCACCGACCTCCCCTCGATCACCCACTTCGTGGCGGGCCTCGGCACCACCGGCACCCTGATGGGCGTCGGCCGCTACCTGCGTGAGCACAAGCCGGACGTGCGGATCGTCGCCGCCGAGCCGCGCTACGACGACCTGGTGTACGGCCTGCGCAACCTCGACGAGGGCTTCGTACCCGAGCTCTACGACGCCTCCGTCCTGACCACCCGCTTCTCGGTCGGCTCGGCCGACGCGGTGACGCGTACGCGCGAGTTGTTGCAGCAGGAGGGCATCTTCGCGGGCGTCTCCACGGGCGCCGCGCTGCACGCCGCGATCGGCGTCGGCACCAAGGCGGTGAAGGCGGGGGAGACCGCCGACATCGTCTTCGTCGTGGCCGACGGCGGCTGGAAGTACCTGTCGACGGGCGTGTACACGGCCGCGACCACGGAGGAAGCGATCGAGACGCTCCAGGGCCAGCTCTGGGCGTAGCCGCTAACTCGCCAGGTGACGGACCTGGTCCCACAGGACCGGGTCCACCACACCCACCCGACGCCGGAAGTCCCACACCGGTACCTCGCGCAGCTCGTCCGTCTCCAGGAAGCTCGCGCGACCGTGGGCGTCGCCCACCGAACCCGGCGGCAGTGGAATGACTCCGGCCCGCTCGTCGTGGTACTTGCTGGTGATCTTCGCGACGACCGCGCGCCGCCCGTGCACCGCCAGTACCAGACACGGCCGGTCCTTCGCCCCCGGCGCGTCCTCGTAGGGCACGATCGCCCACCAGATCTCCGCGGGCCGCGGCCGCGCGGCACCCCGCGTCCCGGGCCGCCCGGGCGGCCGCGAACGCCGCCCCGCCGGCCGGCGCCCCCGCCCCCACCCGTCGACGAGCGTGGCGACCAACGCGAGCAACACCACCGCCGCGAGCGCCAGCCACCAGGACGTGTCCATAAGCACGACGTTACCGGCGCCCGATCCCCACCGCGCGCCCTTCGCACGCACGTTCCGACCGTGACCCGGTCGTGCGGCATCGCCTCGAAGCCTCGAACGGCTGAACGTGACGTACCTCGGATGGCAGCGCCGCACAGGTGAGTTCGCCCACAACAGCCCTTGGCGGAGGAGCGACAGGGGGTTTTGCGCCTTACGCTCGACGGACCGCACGACCCCCGACGCACCCACCTCTTTTCATCCCGCCAGCGGAGGTTTCTGCTTCATGAAGCTCACCGTCGTCGGCTGCTCGGGGTCGTTCCCGTCCGCGGAATCGGCCTGCTCGAGCTACCTCGTAGAGGCCGACGGCTTCCGGCTGCTTCTCGACATGGGCAACGGTGCCCTTGGCGAGTTGCAGCGCCACTGCGGTCTCTACGACCTCGACGCGATCTTCCTCAGCCATCTGCACGCCGACCACTGCATCGACATGTGCGCGTACTTCGTCGCGCGCTACTACCGCCACGACGGCGGACGCTGTGCCCCCATCCCGGTCTACGGCCCCGAGGGCACCGAACACCGTCTGACCACGGCCTACGCCGACACCCCCACCGCCTCCTCGATGAGCGAGGTCTTCGACTTCCACACGGTCAAGCCGTCCACCTTCGACGTCGGCCCCTTCACGGTCCACACCGAACGCGTGGCCCACCCGGTCGAGGCGTACGGCATCCGCGTGGAGCACGGCGGCAAGTCCCTCACCTACTCCGGTGACACGGGCGTCACCCCCGCGCTGGACGAACTCGCCCGCGACACGGACCTGTTCCTCTGCGAGGCCGCCTTCACCCACGGCAAGGAGGACATCCCGGACCTGCACCTCAACGGCCGCGAGGCGGGCGAGACCGCGACCCGGGCCGGCGCCCGGCGCCTGGTGCTCACCCACATCCCCCCGTGGACCGACCCGCAGGCCAACCTCGCCGACGCCCGCGCGGCGTTCGACGGCCCGGTGGAACTCGCGGCGCCGAGGGTGTCGTACGAGATCTGAGACGTACGTACGCGAAGGCCCCGGTACCTGTTCGGTACCGGGGCCTCGGTCATCGCGGGAGCCTCACGCCTTCGTGAGGTCCTCGACCTCCTCCTCGGGCTCGCGGCCCGGGGTGGGGAGGTTCCACTTGACGATGGCGAAGCGGAAGACGGCGTAGTAGATCGCCGCGAAGACCAGGCCGATCGGGATGATCAGCCAGGGCTTGGTCGCCAGGTTCCAGTTGAGGAAGTAGTCGATCGCGCCCGCCGAGAAGCTGAAGCCGTGGTGGACGCCCAGGGCCCAGGTGACGGCCATCGACAGGGCGGTCAGGACCGCATGGATGACGTACAGCGCCGGCGCGATGAACATGAACGCGAACTCGATCGGCTCGGTGATTCCGGTGACGAACGAGGTCAGCGCCAGCGAGATCATCATGCCGCCTACGGCCTTGCGGCGCTCCGGACGGGCCGTGTGCGTGATGGCCAGTGCGGCGGCCGGGAGGGCGAACATCATGATCGGGAAGAAGCCGGTCATGAACTGGCCCGCGGTCGGGTCGCCGTGGAAGAAGCGCGGCAGGTCACCGTGCCAGACGGCACCGGTGGAGTCCTTGAAGGAACCGATCTCCTGCCAGGCCACCGTGTTGACGAACTGGTGCATGCCGACCGGGAGAAGGGCCCGGTTGATCGCGCCGAAGATGCCCGCGCCGACGGCGCCGAGGCCGGTCATCCACTCGCCGAAGTTGGTGATCACGTCACCGATGGGCTCCCAGACCAGACCGAAGAAGACACCGATGGCCGTGCCGATGAAGGCCATCAGGATCGGCACCAGCCGGCGGCCGTTGAAGAAGCCCAGCCAGTCGGGGAGCTTGGTGCGGTGGAAGCGCTGCCAGACGACGGCGGATATGAGGCCCATGATGATGCCGCCGAAGACCTTGGGGTCGTTGTACGTGGCGGCGACGTCGGCACCCTTGGTGATCTTTGCGTCGGTGATCGGGAACGCGGTGAGGACGTTCTTGTAGACGAGGAAGCCCACCAGCGCGGCGAGCGCGGTCGAACCGTCGGCCTTCTTCGCGAAGCCGATGGCGATGCCCACACAGAACAGCAGCGGAAGGTTGGCGAAGACGGCGTCGCCGGCGGTGGCGAAGACGTCCGCCACCTTGCCCCAGCCCAGGCCGTCCTTGCCGAAGACATCGGGCTGGCCGAGGCGCAGCAGGATGCCTGCCGCCGGCAGCACGGCGATCGGCAATTGCAGGCTGCGGCCGACCTTCTGCAGGCCCTGGAAAAGACCGGATCCCCGCCTCTTCGCGGGGGCCGCCGTATCGGTGGCGGTGCTCATACGTCCTCCATCGGGTGGTGGTCTACACCACTCAGTGGTGTAGACCTGTTGTAGCACGATGAAGGTGACGTAAGGAACCCACGATTCCGTGACGGGAACCGTGGGTTCTGTAACCGCGTTGAGAAGGGCCGTTCGGCCTCAGACCTTCGTCACGTCCTCGACCTCGTCCTCGGGTTCCCGCCCCGGGGTCTTCAGGTCGAACTTCGTGATCGCGAACCGGAAGATCGCGTAGTAGACGGCCGCGAAACACAGGCCGATCGGGATGATCGCCCACGGTTTCGTCGCCAGGTTCCAGTTGATGATGTAGTCGATCAGACCGGCGGAGAAGCTGAACCCGTCGTGCACCCCGAGCCCCCATGTCACCGCCATCGACACACCCGTCAGCAGCGCGTGCACCGCGTACAGCAACGGCGCGATGAACAGGAACGAGTACTCGATGGGCTCGGTGATTCCGGTGACGAACGAGGTCAGCGCGACGGAGAGCATGAGCCCGCCGACCTCCTTGCGGCGGTGCGGCTTCGCGCAGTGCGTGATCGCCAGGGCCGCGGCCGGCAGCGCGAACATCATGATCGGGAAGAACCCGGACGTGAACTGACCCGCGTTCGGATCGCCCGCCAGGAACATGTTGATGTCACCGTGCACCTCGGTGCCGTCCGGCTTGGTGTACGTGCCGAACTGGAACCAGATGGGCACGTTCAGGAACTGATGCAGGCCGATGACCAGCAACGCCCGGTTCGCCAGACCGAAGATGCCCGCACCCCATGCGCCCGCGTCGCTCAGCCAGTCGCTGAAGTTCTCCAGCCCGTCACCGATCGGCGGCCAGATCCACAGACACAGCGCCGCGAACGCGATCGCCACGAACGCCATGATGATCGGCACGAGCCGGCGCCCGTTGAAGAAGCCCAGCCAGTCCACGAGCTTCGTACGGTGATAGCGCGCCCAGAAGAACGCCGTCAGCAGGCCCATGATGATGCCGCCGAAGACACCGGGGTTCTGATAAGTGAAGGCGGAAACGGAGTTGTCGGCGGCCTGGCAGCCGATCTTCTCGAGTGCCCTCGCCCCGACCGCACAGTCCTCCGGGAACTGCCGCAGCACGTTGTAGTAGACGAGGAACCCGGCCACCGCCGCGAGCGCTGTCGACCCGTCAGCCTTCTTCGCCATACCGATGGCCACGCCCACGCAGAACAGCAGCGGCAGCCCCAGCGAACCGTCGAGCAGTGCGCCGCCCGCACCCGCCATCACCTTGGAGACGTTCGTCCAGCCCAGCCCGTCGTCCCCGAACACGTCCGGCTGGCCGAGCCGGTTGAGGATGCCCGCGGCCGGCAGGACGGCGATGGGCAGCTGAAGACTCCGCCCCATCTTCTGCAGCCCCTGGAACGCGGAGTGCCACCGTCGGCGTGTGGGAGGGGGCTCAGTGGTCTCGGAACTCATGAGTTGGCGACCGCCTGTCAGGTGGTGTAGACCAGTTACGGACGATTGGATAGCTGTGACGTCATCTTTCGGTACGTTCGGCGCAATCGCTCGTGAAGTTGGGCCAACAGTGCGTTGCGTGAGGAGACCGACATGGCCAGCAAGGCAGAGAAGATCGTCGCCGGGCTCGGTGGCATCGACAACATCGAAGAGGTCGAGGGCTGCATCACCCGCCTGCGCACCGAGGTCAAGGACCCCGCGCTGGTCGACGACGCCGCCCTGAAGGCCGCCGGCGCCCACGGAGTCGTCAAGATGGGCACCGCGATCCAGGTCGTCATCGGCACGGACGCCGACCCGATCGCCGCGGACATCGAAGACATGATGTAAGGACCGCGGGAACGGTCAGGACGCTTCAGGGGCTCTTCCCACCGCACCGCGGGAGGAGCCCCTTCCTCGTCTGCCGCTAGGCTCATCGCCATGTCTCGAATCGACGGCCGCACCCCCGAACAGCTCCGCCCCGTCACCATCGAACGCGGCTGGAGCAAGCACGCCGAGGGCTCCGTCCTCGTCTCCTTCGGCGACACGAAGGTCTTCTGTACCGCCTCCGTCACCGAAGGCGTCCCCCGCTGGCGCAAGGGCAGTGGCGAGGGCTGGGTCACGGCCGAGTACTCCATGCTCCCCCGCGCCACCAACACCCGCGGCGACCGCGAATCCGTCCGCGGCAAGATCGGCGGCCGCACCCACGAGATCAGCCGCCTCATCGGCCGCTCGCTGCGCGCCGTCATCGACTACAAGGCGCTCGGCGAGAACACGATCGTCCTCGACTGCGATGTGTTGCAGGCCGACGGCGGCACGCGTACGGCGGCCATCACCGGCGCGTACGTGGCCCTCGCGGACGCGGTGTCCTGGGCCCAGGGCAAGAAGCTGATCAAGGCGGGCCGCCAGCCGCTGACCGGAACGGTCTCCGCGGTCTCGGTAGGCATCGTGGGAGGCGTGCCCCTGCTGGACCTCTGCTACGAGGAGGACGTCCGCGCCGAGACCGACATGAACGTCGTCTGCACCGGCGACGGCCGTTTCGTCGAGGTGCAGGGCACGGCGGAGGCGGAGCCCTTCGCCCGCGACGAGCTCAACTCCCTCCTCGATCTCGCGGTTTCGGGCTGCGCGGAACTCGCTGTCCTGCAGCGCAAGGCCCTTGATACCGTCCTCGAAAAGTAAAGGACGGACCAAGGAAAGGCGGCCGGCAGGGGCAACCCGGCCGCCCGAACTCGCGTCACTAGGAGTACGGGCGTACGGCACACCGCGGTACGCCCGGCCAGTGCACGGGGGCCCTTGGGGCTGAGCAAGGGAGGGACCATCACCATGGCCGAGAGCCGACGCGGCCGTCGTCGACCACGTCTTGTCGTCATCGCCGCCGCAGTGGCGGCCGTAGGACTGACGGCAGGCCTGACCACCGGCTGCGACGCGGTCAACAAGGCACTGGACTGCGTCCAGACCGCCGACGCCATCGCCGACAGCGTCACCGACCTCCAGCAGGCCGTGGAGAACGCGTCCAACGACCCGACGCAGCTTGAGGAGTCCCTCGACTCCATCGACAAGAACCTCGACGAGATAGGCGACAAGACCGACAACGCCGACGTCAACCAGGCCGTCGAGGACCTCGGCAAGGCGGTCGACAACGTCCGCACATCCGTCGACAACGGCGACGCGACCCCCGACCTCAGCCCGATCACGGACGCGGCGGGCGAGTTGACGAAGGTCTGCACGCCGTAACCGGGGCCGTCGGCGGACCGGGCCACTGCCGGGATACTGGGGGTCATGACCCGCCTGATCCTCGCCACCCGCAACGCCGGCAAAATCACCGAACTCCGCGCCATCCTCGCCGACGCAGGTCTGAGCCATGACCTGGTCGGCGCGGAGGCGTACCCCGACATCCCCGACGTCAAGGAAACCGGCGTCACCTTCGCCGAGAACGCCCTCCTGAAGGCCCACGCCCTCGCCCAGGCCACCGGCCTCCCCGCGGTCGCCGACGACTCGGGCCTGTGCGTGGACGTCCTGAACGGCGCCCCGGGCATCTTCTCGGCCCGCTGGTCAGGCCGCCACGGCGACGACAGCGCCAACCTCAACCTCCTCCTGGCCCAACTCTCGGACATCGCCGACGAACACCGAGCCGCCCACTTCGCCTGCGCGGCGGCGCTGGCCCTGCCGGACGGCACGGAACGAGTGGTCGAGGGCCAACTGCGAGGGCTGCTGAGGCACTCTCCGGTGGGCACGAACGGCTTCGGCTACGACCCGATCCTCCAGCCGGACGGCGAGACCCGCACCTGCGCCGAACTGACGGCGGAGGAGAAGAACGCGATCAGCCACCGGGGGAAGGCGTTCCGGGGGTTGGTGCCGGTGGTGCGGGAGCTGTTGGGCTGACACATGACGAAGGTCCACCCGAACCGGGGTGGACCTTCGCATCAAAGGTGTGCGGCCGGAGGGACTCGAACCCTCAAGGGATTTCTCCCACAGCATCCTAAGTGCTGCGCGTAGGCCAGTTCCGCCACGGCCGCCCGCGCGCTCATGCTACCCGGCTGGACGGCTCCGTAGTCGAGCGCTTGACGGGCTCCGAGGCCGCCACACCACGGATCCTTGTCCGCTCGGGAGGCTTTTCTCATGACCTCAGCAGTAGATGAAACAGACGACATCTCCGTCCGGCCCGTCACCCCCACCGACCGCCCCACCCTCGACCGCCTCTGGCTTCTGTTCCGACATGATCTGTCGGAGTTCGGGGGTCAACTGCCCAACCCCGACGGCATGTTCAGGACCGAGCGGCTGGAGGCGGCGTTCAGTGGTGACAAGGACTGGGCCGCGTACCTCTTCAGTAGCGCCCAACAACCCGTGGGGTTCGCGTTCGTGCGGGGGCTCGATGGGCCCACCCGCGTGCTCAACAGCTTCTTCGTCGTACGAGGGGCCCGGCGGGCCGGGATCGGGATGCGGGCCGTGCGGGACGTCGTCGCGCGGCATCCGGGGGCGTGGACCGTCGCGTTTCAGGACGCCAATCCGGGGGCCGTACGGTTCTGGCGGCGGGTCGCCGACCAGCTGGCGCCAGGGGCCTGGACCGAGGAGCGCAGGCCGGTGCCGGGGCGGCCCGGCCTGGCACCCGATGTGTGGGTCAGCTTCCGATACCCAGGTCCTTGATGATCTTCGCCACGTGGCCCGTCGCCCGGACGTTGTACAGCGCCCGTTCGACCTTGCCCTCCTCGTCCACCACGATCGTGGAGCGGATGACGCCCATGTAGGTCTTGCCGTAGTTCTTCTTCTCGCCGTACGCCGCGTAGGCCTCGGTGACCGTCTTCTCCGGGTCGGCCAACAGCGTGATCCTCAGGTTCTCCTTGTCCCTGAACTTCGCCAGCTTCTCCGGGGCGTCCGGGCTGATGCCGATGACGTCGTACCCGGCGCCGGCCAGCAGTTCCAGGTTGTCGGTGAAGTCGCAGGCCTGCTTCGTGCAGCCGGGGGTGAGGGCCGCGGGGTAGAAGTAGACGATGACCTTGCGGCCCTTGTGGTCCGCCAGGGACACGTCGGTGCCGTCGGCGTCGGGGAGGGTGAAGGCGGGGGCTACGTCCCCGGGCTGGAGTCGCTCGCTCATCCGGCAAGCCTAACCGGGGGTCCTGACAGTGCGGCGGCCCGGCGAGCTGACAGACTGTCCAGGACAGGCAGAGGCACAGGCACAGAACACAGCGGACTCCGGAGGACCCACCGTGGCGGACACGTCGGACACGAGAACCCCGGCGCAGATCGAGGCGGACATCAAGCGCCGCCGCGAGACGCTGGCCGAGACGCTCGACGAGATCGGGGTGCGGGTGCACCCGAAGACGATCGTCGGCGATGCCAAGGCCAAGGTGGTGTCGAACATCGATCACACGCTAGGGCGGGCCTACGTCGGCGTGAACAAGGTCCTCACCGACACCAAGGCCCAGTTCGTCGACGAGGAGGGGGCTCCGCGGTTCGAGCGCATCGTCCCGGTCGCGCTCGTCGCCGTAGGGCTGGTCGGGCTTCTCGCCCTCGGCAGCACCCGGCGTCGCAAGGGCTGACCCGGGCGCGTACGGATTCCCGTCAGGCAGGTAGGTTCTCAGCCGTGAGCGCCAAGAGAAACGACCACAGCGACCAGCACGACAAGCTGCCCATCCGGATGCTGCACGACCGGGTACTGGTGCGGCAGGACGCCGGTGAGGGCGAGCGGCGTTCCGGGGGCGGCATCCTGATCCCCGCCACCGCGGCCGTCGGGCGTCGGCTGGCCTGGGCCGATGTCGTCGCCGTCGGGCAGAACGTACGGACCGTCGAGCCGGGGGACCGGGTCCTCTACGACCCCGAGGACCGTGCCGAGGTGGAGGTGCGCGGCATCGCCTATGTGCTGATGCGCGAGCGCGATCTGCATGCCGTGGCCGCGGACCGCTTCGAGGGCTCCGAGGACTCGACGGGGCTGTACCTCTGAATCAACGGTGAAAAGGGCTGGTGACCATCGTCACCAGCCCTTTTTGTCATTCCTTTGCTAGCTTTGAAGAGTCAACCCGACGAGACGCGCCGTACCGGGTCCTACGACAAGACGACGCACCCCGTACCGAAGTCCGCGTCTCGGAGGTGCCTGTCATGGCCTGGGTTCTGCTCGTCGTCGCCGGTCTGCTCGAAGTCGGCTGGTCGATCGGGATGAAGTACACCGACGGTTTCACCCGGCTGGTGCCGAGTCTGTTCACCGGTGCCGGGATCGTCGCGAGCATGCTGCTGCTGTCGTACGCCGCCCGTTCCCTTCCCATCGGTACCGCCTACGGCGTGTGGGTGGGTATCGGGGCGGCCGGGGCGGCGGTGCTCGGCATGGTGGTGCTGGGGGAGCCCGTCACCGCCGCCCGGATCTTCTTCGTGTGCCTGCTGCTGGTCGCCGTGGTCGGTCTGAAGGCGACCGGCGGTCACTGAGCCCGCGGTCCTAACCGGTCTTGCCCGGTGGTCCCGCCGTCGTGCCGGTCGTCGTCGTTCCGCCGTCCGTGGTGCCGCCGTCGGCGGTCCCCCCGTCCGCCGTCCCACCGGTGGTGGTGCCCCCGTCCGTCGTACCGCCCGTGGTCGTCGTGGTGCCGCCGGTCGTCGTCCCGCCGTCCGTGGTGCCGCCGGTCGTGGTGCCCCCGTCCGTCGTACCACCGGTGGTCGTCGTGTCGCCGGTGGTGCCGCCCTCCGTCTGGCCCTGGGTGTCCTGGCCGCCGTCGGTCGTGCCGCCGTCGTCCTGGCCCGCGGTGTCGTCCGGGGCCTCGGAGGTCGGCTGCTGGGTCGGGGTCTGGACGACGTCGGCGCCCTCCTGGAGCTCCAGGTCGAAGTCGGTGGCGGGCTTGCCCTTGAGGGCGCGCTCGGTGAAGTCGGCCCAGATCTCCGCGGGCGCCCCGCCGCCGTTGACGCGCTGGAGGCCCATCGCGCCGTAGAGCGACTTGTGGGCGGCCGTCTTCGGGTCCTGGCCCATCACCGCGACGACCGTGGCGAGGTCGGGGGTGTAGCCGGCGAACCAGGCGGCCTGGTCCTCCTCGGCGGTGCCGGTCTTGCCGGCCGCGGGGCGGCCCGCGGCCTGGGCGGCGGTGGCGGTGCCGTTCTCGACGACGCTCTGGAGGATCGAGGTGGTGGTGTCGGCGGCCTGGCGGGTGACGACCTGGGAGGTCTTGCGCTCCGGCAGCTTCACGACGTCCTGGCCGTCCTTGGTGACGCTCTTGATCAGCATGTACGTGCCGTGCTTGCCGTGGTTGGCGAGCGTGGCGTACGACTCCGCCATGTCGAGGACGCTGGCGGTGTTCACCCCGAGCGCGATGGACGGCGAGGCGTTCAGGTCGGGGGTGTCGGAGGGGATACCGAGGGCGACGGCGGTCTGCTTGACCTTGTCGGAGCCCACGTCCACGGCCATCTGCGCGTACACCGAGTTCACCGACTTGTCGGTGGCGGTGCGCACGGTGATGTCGCCGTACGAGACGTCGTCCTCGTTCGCCGGGGCGTAGCTGCCGCCGGTCCAGCCCTGGACGGGGCGCTTGTTGGTGCCGTCGTAGATCGTGTTCGGGGTGATCGTGCGGCCGTCCTGGGTGGTGGACTCGTTCTGGACGGCGGAGGTGAACACGAAGGGCTTGAAGGTGGAGCCGACCTGGAAGTCCCGGCGGGTGGCGTTGTTCGTGTACTGCTTGACGTAGTCGATGCCGCCGTACATCGCCACGACCTGCCCGGTCTTCGGGTCGACGGCGGCGCCGCCCGCGCGGACGTACGTGTCGACCTTGCGGTTCTTCTTGTCGAGCTTGTCCATCAGCTGCTTGTTGACGGCGGCGACGAAGTCGTCCTGCTTGCTCTTCTGGATGGTGGTGGTGATCCGGTAGCCGCCGGCGTCGAGTTCGTCGGCGCTGAGGATCTTGTTCTTGGCCAGGTAGTCGTTGACGGCGTTGACGAGGTAACCGCGCTGCCCGGACATGCCGGTGGAGACGGTGGCCTCCTTCGGCATCGGGAACTTCAGCCCGGTCCGCTCGGCCTGGTCGAGCCAGCCCTCCTTGACCATGCCGTCCAGGACGTAGTTCCAACGGGCCACGGCGGCCGACTTGTTCTCCGGGTGGGCGACGACGTCGTACTCGCTCGGCGCGTTGAGCAGGGCGGCGAGGTAGGCGCCCTCGGCGGCGGAGAGCTCGGTGGCGTCCTTGCCGTAGTAGGCCTGGGCGGCGGCCTGGATGCCGTACGAATTGCGGCCGAAGTAGCTGGTGTTGAGGTAGCCCTCCAGGATCTCCGCCTTGGACTTCTCGCGGTCCAGCTTGATCGAGATGAAGAACTCCTTCACCTTGCGGGTGACGGTCTGCTCCTGGGCCAGGTAGTAGTTCTTCACGTACTGCTGGGTGATCGTGGAGCCGGACTGGGCGCCCTTGCCGGTTGCGGTGTTCCAGCCCGCGCGCACCATCGCCTTGGGGTCGATCGCCGACTCGGAGTAGAAGTCCCGGTCCTCGGCGGCCAGTACGGCGTGCTGGGCGGCCAGGGAGACCTGGGAGAGGCCGACGTTCTCGCGGTTGACCTCGCCGTCGCGGGCGAGCTGGCTGCCGTCGGCGTAGAGGTAGACGTTGGACTGCTTGGTGGCGAGGGCGTTGGCGGGCGGGATCTTGACCAGCGAGTAGCCGAGGAAGAACAGGCCGATGAGCAGCAGTATCCCGATGACGAAGGTGCCGAGCACCATGCGCCAGGTGGGGATCAGCCGCCGCCAGCCGGTGCGCTTGGGCCGCTTGGGCTTGCCCTTGCCGGTGTCCTGGCCCCCTTCGGGGTCTCTGGGCGCCCAGCCCTCGGTCGGCTGCTGCGGCTGCGGCTCGTCGCTCATGTCGTGCACGGACTCCTGTTGCGTGTCTCTTATGCGCTGGTTGTGCGCCATACGCCGCCATACGCCGTCGTACGCGCGCGTACGCCCTCGTACGCCTTCTGCGTCCCCAGATGAAGACTGTCGCACCACGCGTTCCGTTGCGGTTCGCGGCACGCTTCCGGGCCGAAAAAGGCGTGGCGTACGTCACCACCTGCGGACTAGGCTCCTGCGCTTCGGTGCCTGGCGCGGGTGAGGAGGGCTGTGGATGTGGATTCGGGGCGGTTGTACCTCGCCGTGGGTGTGGGCGGATTCCGACGGTACGCGACGTATCGGGCGGCGACGGCGGCCGGGATCTTCACCAACACGGTGTTCGGGCTGATCCTCGTCTACACGTACACCGCCCTGTGGGACCAGCGTCCGCAACTCGGCGGGTACGACCTCGCGCAGGCCGTCACCTATGTGTGGGTCGGGCAGTCGCTGTTCAAGACGCTCGCCAACGGAGGCGGTGGTGTCGAGGGCGAGCTCATGGAGCGTATCCGCACCGGCGACATCGCCGTCGACCTGTACCGCCCCGCGGACCTCCAACTGTGGTGGCTGGCAGCTGACTTGGGCCGGTCGGCCTTCGAGCTGCTCGCGCGCGGGGTGCCGCCTTTCGTGCTGGGCGCGCTGATGTTCGACCTGGCGCTGCCCACGGACGCGACGACCTGGCTGGCGTTCCTGGTCGCGGTGGTGCTGGCGATGCTGGTGAGCTTCGGCATCCGGTACCTGATGGCGCTGAGCGCGTTCTGGCTCCTCGACGGCACCGGGGTGGCGCAGATGGTGATGTTCGTCGGCTGGTTCTGCTCGGGGATGATCCTGCCGCTCAACGTGTTCCCGGGGCTGCTCGGCGAGGTCGTACGGGCCCTGCCGTGGTCGGCGCTGCTCCAGGCGCCCGCGGACGTGCTGCTGGGACAGGCCGACCCGCTCGGCACGTACGCCTTCCAGGCGCTGTGGGCGGTGCTGCTGCTGACGGCCGGGCGGCTGGTGCAGGGGATGGCGACGCGGCGGGTGGTGGTCCAGGGTGGCTGACCTCGCGCGTGGTCCCGTCGGGATCGACCGGGTGCTGGACGGACTGCGCACCTACCGCATGATCTCGGTCATGTGGATCCGCTCCACGATGGCCTACCGCGCCTCCTTCGCCATGACCACGCTCGGCAACTTCACGGCGACCGCGTTCGACTTCGTGGCGATCCTGCTGATGTTCTCCCGCGTCGACGCGCTCGGCGGCTACACCCTGCCCGAGATCGCCTTCCTGTACGGCCTGTCCAGCGTGGCGTTCGGCCTGGCCGATCTCTGCCTCGGCTCGATGGAGCGGCTGGGACGGCGGGTGCGCGACGGCACCCTGGACACGCTGCTGGTGCGGCCCGCGCCGGTGCTGGCGCAGATGGCCGCGGACCAGTTCGGGCTGCGGCGCCTGGGCCGGGTCACCCAGGGCACGATGGTGCTGGTCTACGCGCTGGCCACGGTCGACGTCGACTGGACGCCGCTGAAGCTGCTGCTGATGCCGGTGATGATCCTCAGCGGCGCCGGGATCTTCGCCGCGGTGTTCGTCGCGGGGGCGGCCTTCCAGTTCGTGGCGCAGGACGCCTCCGAGGTGCAGAACGCCTTCACGTACGGCGGTACGACGCTGCTCCAGTACCCGCCGACGGTGTTCGCGACGGAGCTGGTGCGCGGGGTGACCTTCGTGCTGCCGCTGTCCTTCGTCAACTGGCTGCCGGCCACGTATGTGCTCGGGCGGCCGATCCCGCTCGGGCTGCCGCAGTGGGTGGCGTTCCTGTCGCCGCTGGTCGCGGCGGGGTGCTGTGCGCTGGCCGGGCTGGCGTGGCGGGCGGGGCTCAGGTCGTATCGGAGTACGGGGAGTTGAGGACGGATGGCTGACGGTGCGGACCCGGGCTTCATCGAGCTCGACCGGGTCGAGAAGGTCTTCGAGGTGCGCAAGAAGACCGGGTTCATGAAGCGGGAGCGGCGCGAGGTACGGGCCGTCGACTCGATCTCCTTCCGGGTGGCGCGCGGTGAGATGGTCGGCTACATCGGCCCGAACGGCGCCGGGAAGTCCACCACCATCAAGATGCTCACCGGCATCCTCGCCCCGAGCGGCGGCCGGCTCAGCGTGGCCGGCATCGACCCGTCCCGCGAACGCCGGCACCTCGCCCATCGCATCGGCGTGGTCTTCGGCCAGCGCACGACCCTGTGGTGGGACCTCCCGCTGATCGACTCCTACAAGCTGATGCACCGCATGTACCGCATCCCCGACGCCCGTTACCGCGAGAACCTCGACCGGCTCGTCGAACTCCTCGACCTGGCCGACCTGTTGGACGTGCCGGTACGCCAGCTCTCGCTGGGCCAGCGGATGCGCGGCGACATCGCCGCCGCCCTCCTCCACGACCCGGACGTCCTCTACCTCGACGAGCCGACCATCGGGCTCGACGTCATCTCCAAGGCCCGGGTACGGGAGTTCCTGCGCGAGGTGAACACCGAGCGCGGCACGACGGTCCTGCTCACCACGCACGACCTCCAGGACATCGAGCAGCTCTGCTCCCGGGTGATGGTCATCGACCACGGCCGCCTCATGTACGACGGCCCGCTGGCCGGGCTGCACGAGGCGGGGGACAGCGAGCGGACGCTGGTGGTGGACCTGGAGCGGGAGCTGCCGCCGATCGAGGTCGCGGAGGCCCGCGTGGTGAAGGTGGAGGGGCCCCGGCAGTGGCTGGCGTTCCCGGCCGGGACGTCGGCGGCGCCGCTGGTGGCGAGGATCGCGGCGGAGTACCCGATGGTGGACCTGTCGGTGCGGGAGCCGGACATCGAGGCGGTCATCGCGAAGATGTACGCGGAGCAATCCGAGAAAGCGGTCTCGTAGCCGACGGGCGGGCTAGCTCGTAGGCTGACTCCATGACGGAGGAACTCCCTGAACTTCGCGCCGCCGACGCCGACCGTGAGCGCGTCGCCGAGATCCTGCGGGACGCCCTCGCCGAAGGGCGCCTGGACATGGAGGAGTTCGAGGAGCGGCTGGAGGCGACGTACAAGGCGCGGACGTACGGCGAACTCACGCCGATCACCCGCGACCTGCCGACGGCCCCCGGGGCTGCTCCGGCCGTCAACATGGTGAAAGAGCCTGCGGAGCAGGGGAGTTGGGCCGGACGCGTCACCGGTGGCGAGGGTTCGTCGAGCTGGGCGGTCGCGATTCTGTCCGGGTTCCAGCGCAAGGGCCGCTGGACCGTGCCGAAGCGCTTCAACTGCTTCGCCTTCTGGGGCGGCGGCGAGATCGACCTGCGAGAGGCGAGCTTCGCGGACCGCGAGGTCGAGATCAACTGCGTGGCGATCATGGGCGGGGTGAACGTGATCGTGCCGCCCGGCGTCGAGGTCGTCGTCCGCGGGATCGGCGTCATGGGCGGCTTCGACCACCGTGAGGAGGGCGTGCCGGGCGACCCGGGCGGCCCGCGGGTGATCGTGACCGGGTTCGCCTTCTGGGGCGGGGTCGGTGTCGAGCGGAAGCTGACCCGGGCGGAGCGGCAGGCGCTGAAGGAGGAGCGGCGCCGGCAGAAGCTGGACCGCAAGGAGTCGATGCGCGAGTTGCACGAATCGTTCCGCGACGACGTGCAGGACGCGCACCGACGGCTGATGGACGGGCACCACGACCTGATGCGGGGCCGCAGCGACCGCCACCGCGACCGACGGGACCGCCACCGCGACCGCCACGACAGGCGTGACCGCCGGGACCGCCACGACGGGTACGACGACTAGGGCGACCAGCGCACCGAGGTCGACCGGCGCACCCAGGGCGCCGACGGCGTCTACAGCTCCGCCGGAGCCGCCCCCTTCAGGTCCTCCAGGTCGAAGACCTCCGCCATCCGCGCGTACCCCTTGTCGCTCGGGTGGAGACGGTCCCCGGAGTCGTAGTCCGAGCGCAGCCGGCGCGGGTTGTACGGGTCGCGCAGCGCCTCGTCGAAGTCCACGACGGCGTCGTACACCTTGCCGTCCCGGATCGCGGCGTTGATCTGCTGCCGCACGCCTTCCCGGGCGCTCGTGTACCCGCGGTGGCCCTGGAAGGGCATCAGTGTGGCGCCGACGACCTTGATCCCGCGCGCGTGGGCCTGCCGGACCAGCGTGCGCAGCCCGTCCAGGACCTTCTCCGGGTCGGCGAGCCGCGGGTTGCGCAGGATGTCGTTGATGCCGAGGTCGATGACGACGACCTTGACGTTCGTACGGGAGAGCGCGTCACGGCCGAAGCGCCCGAGGCCGCTCTGGTTGTCGGCGGGGCGGCCGAGGCCGTTGGCGAGGACCTGGTTGCCGCTGATGCCCTGGTTGACGACGCTGTAGCGGGGCAGGTCGCGGCCGGCCTCGATCGCGGTGCGCAGCCGCTGCGAAAGGACGTCCGTCCAGCGGTGGTTGGCGCCCTCGGTGGAGGTGATGCCGTCGGTGAGGGAGTCGCCGAGGACGACGACGGTGCCGTCCGACTCGTTGCTGAGCACGTCCAGCGCGGTGAGATAGCGCCAGTACGGCGTCTCCTGCGCATACCCCGTGCCGGTGGTGTCCTCGGTGAGGTCGCCGTCGGCGACGTACGAGATCTGCCGGGCGTGCGGATGGTAGGTGACCGGCCCGGACGGCGTGGGCGAGTACGTGGTGACCAGGACGTCGCTGTCGTGCGTGACGGTGATGCCGACCGCGTCGCTCATCACCTGGCCGCCCGCCGGGACGACCACGCTCGGGCTGCCGCCGAAGGTGAGCCGCCGCATGGTGTCGACGGCCGCGGCGGCGGTGTCGTCGGCCGCCGCGAGGGCGATCGACGCGTGGGTGATGGTCA
This sequence comes from Streptomyces sp. NPDC051913, assembly GCF_044593635.1. Classification (NCBI taxonomy): domain Bacteria; kingdom Bacillati; phylum Actinomycetota; class Actinomycetes; order Kitasatosporales; family Streptomycetaceae; genus Streptomyces; species Streptomyces sp. NPDC051913. The sequence continues at coordinate 145,756 of NZ_JBIUCI010000011.1, forward strand.
GCGGCGACTGGCCGTAGAGATTGGACAGCGTGATCCGGGCACTCGTACCACCGACGGACGTGTGCACCACGTTGCGCACCGAGCGGCCCGCCATGCCCTCGGTCTCGGTGCCGGGTTCGGCACCGGCCGGGGAGGTGGACCAGGCGCCGACCCAGGTGCCGGTGGAGGCCGGGGCCGCGTTGCGTGGGGCGGGGGCCTGGGCGGCGCGGTGCCGTGGGCTCGTGGCGCTGCCGTCGTCGGCGGCGACACCGACGTAGATGGCGCCGGACAGGGCCACGATCAGGGCGATGATCGCCGAAAGCAGGGCATAACCACGTCTTCTGGTCATGCGGTGCGGGTCTCCTCGGGCGGATGGGAGCCCGAGGCTCCGATGTGATCACCTCATGATGCGTCATGCGGTGAGGGGTAGTTGACCGGACCCCCTTGTCCCGATGCCCCGATCAGACAGACGCCGGGAACTCCTGTTCCGTTCCGGGAGTAGGTCAGGAAGGGACAATGTGTGCAGGGGATCACAACGGGCGGAGTGGATCGGACGTGATGGAACGCGCTAATCCGGATGAAACGGATGCCGCTGACGTGAATCAGCATGCCCACCCGGCCACCGCCTCCAACCGCGCGATGGGCACGTTCAGCGCGGCCGACGAGGAGAAGCAGCGCGGCGTACGCCGGATGAAGCTGACGGCGACCGGGCTGCTGCTGTTCGTCGCGCTCGTGTACGTCCTCGCCAAGTGGGCCTCGCACGCGGGCGGCGGCGGCTGGGCGGGCTATGTCGCCGCCGCCGCGGAGGCCGGCATGGTGGGCGCGATGGCGGACTGGTTCGCGGTGACGGCCCTGTTCCGTCACCCGCTCGGCCTGCCGATCCCGCACACCGCGATCATCCCCACCAAGAAGGACCAGCTCGGGGTGTCGCTGGGCGAGTTCGTCGGCGAGAACTTCCTCTCCGAGGACGTCGTACGCGGGCGTCTGCGCGCCGTCGGCATCGGCAGCAGACTCGGCGCCTGGCTCGCCGACCCCGAGCACGCCGACCGGGTCACGGCCGAGCTGTCGGCCGCGCTGCGCGGCGCCCTGACGGTCCTTCGGGACTCCGACGTCCAGGCGGTCGTCGGCGAGGCGATCACCCGGCGGGCCGACGCACAGGAGATCGCGCCCGGCATCGGCAAGATGCTGGAGAGGATCGTCGCCGACGGCGGCCACCGCAGGGTCGTGGACCTGGTGGTGACGCGGGCGCACGACTGGCTGGTCCTGCACGACGAGCAGGTCATGGACGCCGTACAGGGCGGAGCGCCCGGCTGGACCCCGCGGTTCGTGGACAAGAAGGTCGGCGAACGCGTCTACAAGGAGCTGCTGCGCTTCGTGACGGAGATGCGGGACATGCCCTCGCATCCGGCGCGCGGCGCCCTGGACCGCTTCCTGGGCGACTTCGCCGCCGACCTCCAGTCCGACACGGACACCCGCGCGCGCGTGGAGCGGCTCAAGGGCGAGGTGCTCGGCCGGGGCGAGGTCCAGGACCTCATCGCCTCCGCCTGGACCGCCGTACGCTCCATGATCGTGTCGGCCGCCGAGGACGAGCGCAGTGAACTACGGCTGCGGGTGCGGGCGTCGCTGCTCTCGCTCGGGGCGCGAATGGCGGTCGAGCCGCGGCTCCAGGCGAAGGTGGACGGCTGGGTCGAGGGCGCGGCGGTGTACGTCGTCACGACCTACCGGCACGAGATCACCTCCCTGATCACCGACACGGTCGCCGGCTGGGACGCCGAGCACACGACGCGGAAGATCGAGGCGAACATCGGCCGTGACCTTCAGTTCATCCGGATCAACGGCACGGTGGTGGGCTCGCTGGTGGGGTTGCTGATCTACACGGTGTCGCGGCTGCTGGGGGCGTAAAGCCGTCCTCGCCGGGGTACCCGTCGCCGGGTCTCGCTCGACGAGGAGGGAGCCCATGACCACCACAGACCAGGCCGCGACCGGCCGCACCGTCACGACGAACATCCCCGCCCGCCTGGACCGCCTCCCCTGGTCCCGCTGGCACTGGACGATCGTCATCGGACTCGGCACCGTGTGGATCCTCGACGGCCTGGAGGTGACGGTCGTCGGCAACATCGCGGGCCGGCTGTCCGAGCCGGGCAGCGGTCTGCCGATCACCTCGGGCCAGGTGACGGGCCTGGCGGCGGCGCTGTACGTGGCGGGCGCCTGCACAGGAGCCCTGTTCTGGGGCCGCCTGACGGACAAATGGGGCCGTAAGAAGCTCTTCATGATCACGCTGGCGGTGTACCTCGCGGCGACCGCCCTGACGGCGGTCTCCTTCTCCACCTGGTGGTTCTTCACGTTCCGCTTCCTGACGGGCTTCGGCATCGGCGGCGAGTACGCGGCGATCAACTCGGCGATCGACGAGCTGATCCCGGCGCAGTACCGAGGCCGTGTGGACCTGATGATCAACGGCAGCTTCTGGCTGGGAGCGGTCGGCGGGTCCCTGCTGTCGATCGTCGCGCTGGACACCGCGGTCCTGCCGAAGGACCTGGGCTGGCGGCTGACGTTCGCGCTGGGAGCGGTCCTCGCCCTGGTGATCCTTCTCGTACGACGCCATGTCCCGGAGAGCCCACGATGGCTGCTGATCCACGGCAGGGACGAGGAGGCGGAACGGATCGTCACGTCCATCGAGGAACGGGTGGCGGCGGAGAAGGCGGAGCCTCTGGTAGAGCCGGAGGGTGAGCTCACGATCCACCAGCGGCGCAGCGTGAGCTTCATGGAGATCGCCCGGACCGTGTTCTCGGACTACCGAAGGCGCGCGGTCCTGGGCTTCTCGCTCTTCATCGGCCAGGCGTTCCTCTACAACGCGATCACCTTCGGCTTCGGCGCGATCCTGACCAAGTTCTACGACGTCCCTACCGGCAACACCGGCTACTACTTCGCGGTCATCGCGATCGGCAACTTCATGGGCCCCCTGCTGCTCGGCAAGCTGTTCGACACGGTGGGACGCAGGGTGATGATCTCCTCGACCTATCTGCTGTCGGGCCTGCTGCTCTTCGGCACGGCCTGGCTCTTCGGCCAGGGTTCCCTGAACGCCACGACACTGACGGCGTGTTGGTGTGCGGTGCTCTTCTTCGCCTCTGCGGGCGCGTCGAGTGCCTACCTGACGGTGTCCGAGATCTTCCCCATGGAGACCCGGGCGATGTCGATCGCCTTCTTCTACGCCCTGGGCACGGCCGCGGGCGGAATCAGCGGCCCGCTCCTGTTCGCCGACCTCACGGGCACGGGCAAGGTCGGCGACACGGTCCTCGCCTTCCAGATCGGCGCGACGCTGATGTGCCTGGCGGGCCTGGTGGCGGCGGTGCTGGCGGTGCGGGCGGAGCGGAGGTCGCTGGAGGACGTGGCACGTCCGCTGACGGCGGCGGACCCATCTGCTTCCGATGCCGATTCTGCTTCTGCTCTGCGCTAGGGCCTGTCCGGCAGATCATGCCGCAGACGCGGAGCGTCGGCGACCGACGACAACGCGGCAGATGGGCGTGCCAAGCCCCGCGGCCCCGGGATGATCCGAAAGACACGGCCTAGCTGCGGGCAGTCGTGCCGCTGGGGCGGCACGGGTGGGCGCAGGCGGCACCCCGTAAGCGCCGGGCCGCGCGACCCACCCCCGGCCCACCCCGACGCCGGACGGCCTACTCAGCCGCCCCGCGGCGAACCCGGTCCCGTCGACGCAGCAGCAGCAACCCACCCGCGACGGCGCTCACCCCGGCTGCCGCGCTCCAGCCGACGAGGTCACCGGACCCCGTGGCGGCGAGGTCACCGTCCGTGGAGGGGGAGGCGGACGCCGAGGCTGACGCGGCGGTCTGCGGACGCGGGTCGGAACGGGCAGCCGACGCCGATGCCGACGGCTCCACCGCCGCCCCCTTCTCCCGAGTGAACGCCAACGTCCCGAACCCCAGCTGGTCGTACCCCCCACTGTTCGGCCCGTAGTCCCCACCCCCACCCTCAGGCGCGGCCTTCGCGGCGATCTGTGTCAGATACGACGCCGACACCCCCCGCCGCTTGGTGTAGTGGTTGGCGATCATCGCCCAGATGGGTCGCATCATGGCGGGGTCCACCCCGGCGGCCCTGCTGACGGTCTCGGCCCCCGACCATCCGCCCACGGCCCCCTTCCGCCGCGTGTTCGCGGTGAACGGCACCTCCCCACCCATGGTCCACTTCGCCACGTACTGCGCCCCCTTGAGGAACCGGCTGTCGTCGTAGCCGTACAGATCGATCCCCTGGTTCCACGCCATCTCGCAGAACGTGCCCATCAGCCCCACCCCCAGCAGCGCGTGCCCCTGATCCCGCCCGGCCTCCAGCCACTCGGCCAGTCCGTCGTCGTACACCACGGGAATCGCGTTCCTGACCGCCCCCAGCCCGACCCCGCCCTTGAAGTAGTCGACCGCGCGCCCGACTTGGGCCCGGTCGTCGCAGAACACGCCCGTGGCGAGGACGCAGGCCATGTTGGCGAGGTCCCAGTTGGTCCAGTAGTTGGAGTCGACGGCACCGTTGTGCCGGACGAGGAAGTCGTCGGCCGGCGTGCCGAAGACCTTGCTGAGCATCTCCTGGAAGCGCCCGAGGTCGAAGTCCCCGTGCCCGCGCACGAGTTCGGCGGCGTTCGCGAACTGGTACCCGTACAGCCCCGACGCGAGGAACCGGTCGGCGCTCCCGGCGAGCTGGGTGAGCTTCCCCGACCAGGCGTTGAGGATCGCGACGGCGGTGTCGGCGTGGGCGTCGTCGCCGCCGACCTGGTAACGGAGGGCGTTCTGGTAGGCGGCGTGGATGTCGTTGTAGAGGATCGTGTAGTTCTGCGGGCTGCCCGCACCGCGGTAGATCGTCGCCTGGGGATTCGCCACCCACCCGGTCTGCGCATGCCGGTTGGCGGTCAGCTTGGCGTACCCGGCGGTGTAGGGCGCGGCGCCCGCCTTCACCTTCGCCCGCATCCGGGCGAGGTCGGCGGAGGTGTGCAGCAGCCCGGGGTGGGCGTAGGCGGAGCCTGCGGCGCGCGCGGCCGGGGGAGCGAGCAGGGCCGTACCCGTCACGACACCGGCGGCTCCGGTTGCCTTGAGCAGGGTGCGGCGGCTGAACGGCGAAGTCGAAGTCACGGGTGTCATTCCTCGCGTGCCGGTGGCTGGGGACGCAGGGGAGACGCGAGGGTGGGAGCACGGATAACAGAAAGTCCCGAACGACACTGAGGAGCCGCTCCCCTGACAGTCCGCGCCTGGGCTGGATCGTCACCCTCGCCTCCCCGGCCAACCCCACCGCCCAGATCGGCTTCTTCACCGAAGAGTGGGGCGTACGACGCTTCTTCTAACGGACCCGAACGGCCAGGTGGTGAACGTGCTGACGCACAAGCCCTGGCCCGCTCTCAGCCCGCTCGCGGCACCGGCTCCCACTCCGCGCGGTACTCGACATGCATCAGCGGCATCGAACGCTCCAACAGCCCTGACCCCGGATGCAGTTCGGCACACACGTGCCCGTCCCGGCCGGGACCGGTCTCGGCGAGGTCGAAGAAGTCCGCGGCGGCGTCGGCGAAGGGCAGCGCACTCCCGCTGAGTACGAGGGTGTCGGCGGCGGTGGTGAGCCGGATCCGGTCGCGGAAACCGGCGTGGTGGGCGCCAGGCACGGCCTGGTCACGGGGGAGGGCGAAATCGGCCCGCCGGAACTCGACGGTGTGCGCGTTCCCGGCACTCCCCGCCTTCCCCCGGAGCTCCTTCCAGCGGGACGCCGGGACTTGGAGGGAGTGGTGGAGCAGCAGCAGATCACGGGCCCGATGCGGCTCGGGCAGCGCGGCTCCGGCAGGCCGCTCCCCGCGCTGCCGCAGCGGCAGATGGACGAGCGAGCGCGGCGACCGCGCGGCCAGCAGCCAGGCCGCGGCCAGCTCGGCGGCGGCACCCCGGTCCACCCACAGACTCAGCCAGTGCTCACTGTCGTAGCAGACCGCACGCCGCAGCCCGCCGACGCGCAGCACCCGGTACTCCCGCGCCCCGAGCCGCACGCGATGCTCGGTGACCCCGAGGCGCACCCCCTCTTCCCCTCTCAGCCCTGGCGGTCCGCCACCGCCCACGACGCGAGCGCGACGGCCCCCGCCATCCCGAACACGGCGGGCCAGGCGCCCACCTTCTTGGCCAGCGGATGCGACCCGGCGAACGCGGCGACGTACGCGGCCGTCAGCGCACCGGCCGCCTTCCCGCCGGCCTGCTGCCGCCACTGCGTCGCCGCGGCGGCCCCGGCCACGGCCAGCACGGCCCCGCCGAGCTGCCGCTTCCTGGTCCAACGGGCCACGCCGTACCCACCGACGAGCCCGGTCGCCGCGACGACCGCGCTGGGGACCTTGGCCATGCCTGCCTCCTGGTGATTGTTTCCGCCCCCGAGGCTAACTCCGGCACCGGGAGGCGAGCCGTACCTGAGTCGAGGGTTGTCAGGTTTCCTCCTTCGAGCTATATAAGAAGACGTAAGGGCATCGCACCCAGTTCCTGAGGAGAGGAGTGACCCGTGATGCTCATGCGTACCGACCCCTTCCGCGAATTCGACCGCCTCGCGCAGCAGGTCTTCGGCGCTACCCGTCCGGCCGCGATGCCGATGGACGCCTACCGTTCCGGTGACGACTTCGTCGTCCACTTCGACCTGCCCGGCATCGACCCCGAGACGATCGACCTGGACGTCGAACGCAACGTCCTGAACGTCCGCGCCGAGCGCCGTTCCCCCGCCCCCGAGGGCGCGGAGCCGATCGTCGCCGAACGCCCCACCGGCACCTTCACGCGCCAGCTCTTCCTCGGCGACACCCTCGACACGGAGCGCGTCGACGCCTCGTACGAGGCCGGCGTCCTGACCCTGCGCATCCCCGTGGCGGAGCAGGCCAAGCCGCGCCGCATCCAGATCACGGGCGGCGACGGCGGACGCAGGCAGCTGAGCAACTGAGCAGCTGAGCGCGCCCGCCCGCACGGGCACACGATCAGTACCAGGACCAGGAGGAAACATCCGGTGGTGAAGAGAAGCTGGGCCGAACTGGTGGACGCGGTACGGGAGTCGGGCCAGTACCCGACCCGCACCGAGGCGGAAAGCGTCACCCGCGTCGTCCTGTCCGCCCTCGGCGGCCATGTCACGGGCGACGAGCGCGTGGCCCTCGCCAGGGCGCTGCCCGAGCAGGCGGCACGCGTCGTCGCCGCCCAGATCCCGGCGACCCGCCCCCTGACGGCGGCGGAGTTCGTGGAATCGGTGGCGGCCCGCATCGAGGGCGCGACCACGGCGACGGCCCGCTGGGACGTCAGCTCGGTACTCAGCACGCTCCCGCGCTGGGCGGGCGACGCGCTGGTGGACCGCATCCTGTCCCAACTCCCGCAGGGATACGCGCTGTTGTTCGGCAGGGCGGAGCTGATGCCGACAGCGTGAGTGCCCCTACTGGGCTTTGCCCGCACGGTTCTTGTGCCGACTTCGGGCGCGCATCTCCGACACATACCCCGCGGCGATGACGCATCCGGCACCGGAGAGGGCGAAGCCCAGAAGGGCGGGGTTGAGATACCCCGGCACGTCCCCGTTGTCGTAGCTCCCGCCGTCACTGGTCTCGCACACGAACCCGAGCGGGAGGTACGACACCGAGTAGTCGACGATCTCCACACCCCGCTCGTGCCGCTCCCACCAGCCCGCCGTACGACACGACTGCGGCGGCGCCGAGTCCGTACCCCCGTCCTCAGCGGTCAGCACGGCCCCGAAGACGATCAACAACCCCCACGCACAGAGCGCCGCGGCCACGGCACCGGCCAAGGCGCCGAGCCCCCGAAGAAGGGTCGGCAGCTCGGCCCGCCGTACCCCGCGCTCGGCGATCCGCCCGCCCCCGTACCCGGCGAGCGCGAAGGCGACGACCGCCGCGACGACGACGAACAGCAGATTCAGCAGTGCCATCGTGCCGCGCCCCCCTGTTGTGATCGACTGACTGACAGACAGCCGAGTCCAGCAGTGCCGTCCGCTTACGGCAGTGGCGGAGCCCACAGTTCCGGCAACAGGACGGCTACAGGGGGAGCCACATGAACCACGTGACGATGCAGGACGGCACGAGCATCGCGTACCGGGACCACCCCCACCCCTGTCTCTGTTTCCCGATCAACCCCGCACGATCCTGCTCCTGCACGGCCTCGCGGGGCACCTGGGCGAGTGGGACGCCCTGACACCGGGCCTCCTGGCCGCCGGCTTCCGCGTGGTGTCGTACGACGCACGCGGCCACGGCGCGAGCACCCGCCGCCCGCCTACGGTGAACAGGGCGGCGCATGTCGCGGACGCGCGGACGCTGATCCAGGAGCTCGGGCTGAGCCGCGTGACAGTGCTCGGCCAGTCCATGGGTGGCAACACGGCGATGCTGCTGGCGTCGGCGCATCCGGAGCTGGTGGTGTCCCTGATCCTGGTGGAGGCGGGCCCGGGAGGCCCGAATCCGGCCGTCCCGACGCAGACAGCGGCCTGGCTGGACAGCTGGCCGACGCCCTTCACGTCCCTCGCGCAGGCGGAGACCTTCCTGGGCCACGAGGCATGGGCGCGGAGCCTGGAGCAACGCCGGGACGGCTGGCACCCCCGCTTCGACCGGGACACGATGATCGCCACGATCACGGAACTGATGGCGCGGGCGTACTGGCTGGAGTGGGAGCGCCTGACCTGCCCGACGCTGGTGGTGAGAGGCGGGAAGGGAACGCTGCCGGCGGGAGAGGCGGAGGAGATGCTGAGGCGCCGCCCGAAGGGAACCCGGCTGACGGTGGTCCCGGACGCGGGTCATGACGTACACCTGGACCGCCCGGAGCAGCTCCTGGAGGCCGTCACGAGGCCGTACGCGCGACGGCCGGCGCGATGACGCACGCGCCGGCCGTTCACGACTGGGGTACCGCAGCGGTCCAGATGTCAGAGCTGGCCGGACTCGGAGATGGTGATCTTCGCCGAGGTCCTGCCGTTGCCCGAGCCGAGCGCCTCGATCTTCTTGACGAGCTTCATGCTGTCCTCGTCGGCGACCTCGCCGAACACCACGTGCTTGCCGTCGAGCCAGCCCGTCACGATCGTCGTGATGAAGAACTGCGAGCCGTTCGTGTTCGGCCCGGCGTTGGCCATCGACAGCAGGCCCGGACGGTCGTGCTTGAGCTTGAAGTTCTCGTCGGCGAACTTCTCCCCGTAGATGCTCTTGCCGCCGGTGCCGTTACCCGCGGTGAAGTCACCGCCCTGGAGCATGAACTCCGGGATGACCCGGTGGAAGGACGACCCGGCGTATCCGAAGCCCTTCTCGCCGGTGGCGAGGGCACGGAAGTTCTCGGCCGTCTTCGGGACGACGTCGTCGAAGAGGTTGAAGTTGATACGGCCGGCGGGCTCGTCGTTGATGGTGATGTCGAAGTAGACCTTGGTTGTCATGGTTCTATCCTGCACTGTCCGACTTGGAGATCGTTTCCTTGGTCGAGGTAGAGCTTCCAAGCCTCAAGCCACCCCGAAGCTCTGACTACGTTGCGTAACTGAATAGCATCGCAACGTGAGGGGCAGTCTCTCAGGCCAGCACGGGGCAGTCCAAGCAGCGGACAGACCGATGAGCCTCAGTCGCGCTGGGGCTGCCTGCAAACTCGGAGAAGCCGCCGCTGTCATTACGGTACACAAGACCAATTCCATGCTCGGTGAGCAAGTCGCGGAGGTCCTCGCGGGGGAGTGCGGGAGCTAGCACCATCAAGTGGAGGGGATGATCGGGAACTGCGATTTTCAAATGGTGCTCTGCGTGCAGGAGTTGAGCAAGCGCCTGAGTGATGGACTCGGCTGCCACAGTACCCGTGGGTTGGTACACCGTGTGATTCGTCTGGTTGTAGATCTCGAAGGAAAGCTGATCTGTCGAGTTTTGCAGCATGAGCTCCATCTGCCCGATGTCCATCCCGGCCGAGGTCTCATGCGCCTCGAAGGCCTCCGCCAAATCGTCGCGGAGTGCTTCGATTCGGGTGACGTCGGTCTGAGGCTGTCGCTGACGCCTCCTGCGTCGATACGTCCGAGCGATGCTGCCTGCGGTCCGCTGGAACTTGATTCGGGATCTGGGCGCCAGGGGGAGAGTGTCGGAATCGTCCCGTATATAGGGGCCAGTGGGGCGCAGTCGGAAGACAATAACGTTGCGGTCGTCTTCTAATTCATCTTTGGCTTCCCGTATGTCGTACGGTCTGTGCTCATCAACCTTAAATTCCCCTATGTACTTGTGTGTTCGCCTGCCGGTCCCCGGAACGTTGCCCACAGCGACGAAGACATGCAGAGTGCGGCCCATACTTTTGTGTTCGAGGATGGCGCCATTTCCGCCGTCTAAGGTCTGATTGCCACGCTTCCCTGCTCCGGTGTAGGTAAATATAGGGCCGAAGGCGTCTTCTTCGCTGAGCCATCCGTCTCGGTACCCGTAGCGCTTGCCTATTTTGCTATCGGAGAATATGAGAACGTTCCGTTTCTCCTTGGCTGGGCAGATTCCGGCGAAGCCGCTGCCGCCGAGTACGGGGTGGATCTGCGCGCGCGTGAGGATGTCGCCAGGAGCGAACCCGGCGGGAGGCGTCGTCATGATCAGAGGCTAATGGTGTCCGAGCCCGTGGAGTGCTGGGAGTGGCCCAAGTTGTCTGGGTGGCCGTTGTGGTTGAGCCACATCCGGGCGAGGATGGCGTGGTGAGTGAGGTGACAGGGACAGTCGTCGCGGCAGTAATCGCCTTCGCTGCCGCAGTCATTGGTGCTGTCATCGCCGGGGTGTATGCCAAGCGCGGGGCTGAGGCTGGTGGGCGTAAGGCAGTTGAGGCGGCGTTGGCTGGGGTGCATGGCCAGGCCGCGGCGGAGCACTGGCAGTGGGTGCGTAGCCAGCGACATCAGGCGTTCGCAGCTCTACTTGACGCTTATGCCGTCGTGGATGAAGCAGTTGTCCGCATCGCGCCTGAGGTGCGGGCTGGGGCTGGACTTGATGAAGCAACTGGGCGCGAACTGCGAGAGCGCACTATCGAACTTAAGGCGAAAACTAGCCGGTTGGCCCTTTGGGGGCCAAACGAGGTGTACCAGCTCGCTCATGCTCTATCGCGCAAGTCGGTGGCGGTAATAGGCGTTTTGATGCAGGCGGCGGGTGCAAGTTCGGCAGGCCTGACCGTGGACTGGTCCAACTTTGACCATGCTCGAGACGAAATGATCCGGTCCTACGCGGCTTTCCTTGGACGCGCGGGAGAAATAATTCGCGACCCCATGCAGCCGGTCAGCTAGCGGTTTTTTCGTGCCCAGATGCCAGAGTTCGTATGAAATTCAGCCATGTGGTGGTCCTCACCTTGAGGTGATGGTCGGAGGCCACTTTGGAGTCGCGTACTGTGACCGTTTCAGCGAGAGCAGCCATTTCCAAGCACTCGCCCCCCATGCCATTGCTGTAGCTGCTCCTGCGCCACCGAACGCTCGACGGTTGGGTCATCGGGAGTGCTCCTCCAAGAGTGTGGTGATCAGCGTGGCCGATCGCTGCGGGCTGAGAGCCAAGGCCCTTAGGTGGTCGAACGCCTTTGTATAGAGGGTCACGTCCTTGGGCTCTTCAAGGTAGACCGAGTCGCTCAGGCCCTCTCGATAGACCAAGTCTGGGTCTTCCTGCTCCGGGAAGCCGAGGACTGTGAATGACCCTGTCGTCGGGTAGGCGCCCGCGTCGAACGGCAGGACCTGGACGGTCACGTTCCTCAACTTCTGGATTTCCAGCATACGTTCGAGTTGGCGCCCCATGACCTGCCGGCTGCCGACCGTGTGGAGCAGCGCACTCTGATGCACGACAGCCCACAAGTCGGGAGCGGCCTCGCTGGTGAGTAGTTCTTGGCGTCGCATGCGGACGTCGACCATGGCCTGAATGTCTTCGGGCGTGTGGTCAACCCATGCGCGACTCAGCTCGGCCGCATACTCGCCGGTTTGCAGCAGGCCTGGGACGAACTCGGCTTGGTAAGTGTGCAGGTGGGAGGTCGCCTGCTCAAGGCCGACGTACACCGAGAACCACGCAGGGATTGCATCGCCGTGTGCGTGCCACCACCCCTTCGTCTTGGACTCCTTGGCGAGTGACTTCAGGAGGTCGCGCAACTCTTCGGTGGTCGCGTAGAAGCGGCATAGGGCGTCTACGTCCGAGGGCTGTACGCGCCCCTGTCCCGTCTCCATGCGGCTGACCTTGGAACTGCTCCAATCCAGCTCTTTGCCGACCTGGCTACAGGTCAGGCTGCTCTCGTCGCGCAGCCGCTTGAGCTCAATCGCGAGACGACGTCGACGAGCTGTAGGGGATCCGGCCATACCAACTCCTCGTGCGGTAGCGGATGTTCCATCCCATCGGAAGGGGCGCGAAAGTCCAATCACCCTAAAGAGGGAATCCCTTCATGCATGTTGCACGAAGGGACAGTCGCTGCGAATCTCTCACTGAGAGTCATCAACTCATGCTCGATGTGCTACAGAACGTGTGGGAGGCGACCGAGGTGATCTACGTGAGTGACTGCGTTAGACGAGAGCCCTGGGTGCATCTGTTCGCCGCCCAACCAAGAGAACTCTCTGAACTGAGACGGATGTTGAAGATTCGGCTCATTCTGTGGGGGCTGCCGGACCACGTGGAGGTGGCGCAGCTCTGCGTATCGGAGCTGGTAACGAACGTCATCCGGCACATCGGCGAAGGGACACCCGCGACACTACGCATGGGTTTCCGTGAGCCCTATCTGCGCCTGGAAGTGGAGGACCCAGATACGCGCGCACTGCCCACCTTGCTTGCAGCAAGCAGCGCGCTGGAGTCGGGCCGCGGGATCGCGCTCGTTGACGCCCTGACGGATCACCGCTGGGGTGTGTTCCTTCGCGAGGACTCGAAGGTGGTGTGGTGCGAGCTTGCTACCACCGATGAGCCCGCCACCCAGGATCAGAAGGGTGGCCCTGGAGGAGCGCGGGCTGAGGCGCTTCTCAACCTGTATGGATTGTGGCAAACCCCGCAGAATAGAGCCCTGTTCGGCGAGCGAAGCATGCTGAGTGGGGCAGCGGCAGAAGAAGCTGCTATTGGGGTCATGGCCGACCTGCTGCATTGGCTGCATGCACACGGCTATGACCCCGACGAGGTACTCGACCGGGCCCAGACTCACTTTGAGGCAGGGCTCAACGAGGTGGTTTGAGCGGTGAGTCGGCTAACCCGCGGTGATGCCCGAGTACGACCAGACATCCGCAGGCAGCTCGTGGTGGAGACGCCAGGTGATGGCCATGGGCTTACTGCCCTCGTGTCGGACGAAGGTTGCTGGGCCGATCAGCATCCATGGCTGAGCTTTGCCGATGTCGGTGTCCTTGTAGCGCCGCATGAACATCAGCACATGACTTCCACGTTGCTCATGCTGTTGGTAGCGCAGCCCCGTGGGTGAGGTGTCGGCGATCGGGCTCTGTGACTCCCAGTGGAACAGGGTCGGAGTGAGCGCATAGTCCTTGTAGCGGACGGTGGGGGAGAAGTCCTTCTCGTTCTTCTCGAGAGTGATCAGCAGTGCGTCCGTCTGGTTCTGCTCGTCCCACAGGACACCTTGCGCGAAGGAACCGGGCATCTGGCCGCCGAGGCGGGCGACCCCCAGCGCGGCCAGAATCTCAGAGCGGTTGTAGGCACTGTGGACCTTCAGTGGGAGGTGCGCGTGCGGGCCATCCAGAGGGATGGGGAAATGGTCAGCCTGACCCATCACATGGTCAAGCACCTGCCGCAGTTCGTCGCGGAGGGCTCGCTGCTCGCGGAGGGAATCCAGTCCCTGCGCGTAGGAAGTGAACCCACCTGCCTTGTCCCAGAGGTTGAAGAACAGCATGCGCGCGTACGTTTTATCCCTCGGCTCCAGGGACTCGTATGTCGGCGCATCATCGCTCAGTAGGCGGGTGTACGTCTCAGCCCGCTCAAGGTCATCGACGTGCAGAAATGCATGGACGCGCTTCAACAGGTCCTCCTCACCGGGCTGGTCAGCGTGGCCAGCCAGACCGGCGCGGCGTAGAACGGACGTCCAGGAGTTGCTTGACTTGTACAGCTCCCTGATCTCGCGGCGACTTTCGCGGAGATAGTCCGCGAGGCGGGGGGTATCGAAGGCCTTGGCTTCCTTGGCGAGGGTTTGGATGGTTGCCTTAATTTGAGTGCGGATGTTGTCCAGCACCAGGTCTTTGGACTTGCCCTCCAAGATGATCTGGCAGCCCGACGGCAGCAGAGGGAAGTCACGCTCGACGTGCTCAAGCAGCCGGTTGCGCGTCAGGTTGGTCATCGCGCGGAACTGTTCCTCGAACCGGAACTCAGCCCGATGCTGACCGATGAAGTCGAGCACGGTGAGCACCGGCTTGTCGGGGGTGCGGCGCAGGCCTCGACCAAGTTGTTGAAGGAAGACGGTGGCACTACCAGTCGGACGAAGGAGAAGCAGCGTATCGACGTCGGGGATGTCCAAGCCCTCGTTGAAGAGGTCTACAGAGAAGACGACTTGGATCTCACCCGCTTTGAGCTGTGCCAGTACGCGATCACGCACTTCGGGCTTCGACGCGCTATCCAAGGCTTCGGCCTCAAAGCCCGCATCTTGGAAGCACTTAGCCATGAAGTGGGCGTGCTTACGGCTGACGCAGAAGCCGAGCGCTCTCATGCGCATCGGGTTGGAGACCTTATCTCTCACCTGCTTGATGACGATGCGGGCGCGAGCATGGTCGGCGGAGAACAAGTCGCCGAGTTGGCTCTGATCGTATGTCCCAGATCGCCAGTTGAGGCGGCTGAGGTCTGTCCCGTCGGGCACCCCGAAATAGTGAAACGGGCAGAGCAAGTCGTTGTCGAGGGCTTCCCACAGCCGCATCTCGGCTGCGATCCGTCCGTTGAAGAATTCATCCTGGACGTTGAGGCCGTCGGCACGCTCCGGAGTAGCGGTCAGACCGAGGAGCTGCTTCGGCTTGAAGTGGTTGAGCACACGGCGATACGTAGTAGCCGTGGCGTGATGGAACTCATCGATGACGATGATGTCGAAGTGTTCCGGATCGAACTGGTCGAGTCGCTGGTCCGTAAGGGACTGCACGCTGGCGAAGACATGCTTCCAGTCACGCGGCAGCTCGCCGCTGAAGAGAGGTTCGCCGAAGGATGCGTCATCGAGCACTTCGCGGTACATGCGCAGCGACTGCTTAAGGATCTCTTTTCGGTGCGCTACGAAAAGGAGCCTCGGGTACTGCTTGCCGCCCCACTCCCGATGTAGATCGCGGTAGTCAAGGGCAGCCATGACAGTCTTGCCGGTGCCTGTGGCGGCAACGAGCAGATTGTGTCGGTGACCGCGAACGTCCCGCTCGACACGCAGCCGCTCCAACATATCCGCTTGGTGCGGATGCGGTCGTACCTCTAGGCCAGAGAGGCTGATCTTCAAGTCCTCACCGGACGTCGACCCGCCTGCCAGCCCCAATGCCTCATCCAACTTGCGGGCGTCGCGATCGGGGTCGTATGACTCGAAAGCGATGTCGTTCCAGTACGCGTCGAAGGTGGCCTCAAACTTGTTGAGTACCGCTGGAGTAGCCACAGAGGACAGGCGCACGTTCCACTCCAGGCCGTCGAGCAACGCAGCCTTCGAGAGGTTAGAACTGCCGACATAAGCCGTGTCGAAGCCGCTCTGACGTCGAAACAGCCAGGCCTTCGCATGGAGGCGGGTTGAGCGGATCTCGTAGTTGACCTTGACCTCAGCGCCAAAGTCGCGGACGAGTCGGTCGAGTGCATGACGGTCGGTGGCACCGATATAGGTGGTGGTGATGACCCGGATGGGGACACCGCGTTCCGCGGCGGCACGGAGCGAGTCTTCGAGTACACGCAGTCCGTACCACTTCACGAAGGCGCAGAGCAGATCGATACGGTCCGCTGTGGCTAGCTCAGCACGCAACTCACTACCAAGGTTCGGGTCCTCGGGGGAGTTGGTAATGAGGGCGGTCTCCGAGAGCGGTGTGAGCGGGCGTATCGCGTAAACACCCGGTGCCTCCTTCTCGGCCAGGGCGAGGAGTTGGCGAGGTCCCTCGGCGATCAGCTCGGGGGCTTCGGTAGCGGCGAGGTCGCCAGGTGCAGCGGCAAGTGACTCGATGATTTGGTTGGCTACGGCGACACGCTTGTCCTGGGGTAGCTGGCTGAGTCGCTGCCTCACCGCCCGGCCGATGTGCCGGGCAAGTACATGGGGTGACGATTCTTCGCTGACCTCGTCATCGACGGCTTTCCAGCCGGCTGCGTTCAACTGCTCCATCTGCTCGTCCATGCGCTGGGTGACGAGTTCCTCGTAGACACCCGCGACAGGCTGCGACAGATCCCCCGGCTGAGCCACGCTGCGTTCCCCCATCCCTCATGTGGACCCTCACGTACAGCAGTGGATCTGTTGTAGCAGGTGGCGTTAATGGGGTGGTTGCCCAACCTCGGTTTTGAGGCCGGCCCATGGGTGCAGTTCCATCGGCCCATGGACATGTCCTCCCGTGAGATCCACCTGCCCCTCGACGAAGTCGTCGCAGTCCTCCAGGACCTGAACGAGTTCGTGGTTTCGCTGGATCGAATCGGTTCTCGTCAGGCTTCTGGGGCGGCCGACGAGCGCACCGTCGGGGAGTTCGTCGCCGACTGGGATGTTGCTCGGAGGCTGGCTCGTGCGCGGCGGGTGATCAGCGTTGCGCTGGACGAGCAGCTGAGTGAGGAGGACAACGCGGAGATCGATGTGCTGTGTGATCGGGGGCGGTTCTACGGGGAGGGTGGCGCCGGTGGTGTGGGTGCCGACCGTGTTGAGCTGTGACGAGACGGGTGTTGGTGGCTTCGGCTGCTGAGTAGTTGCCGTTGGGGCCGCCCGCTTCCTGGTCAGTGTCGTGCTTCCACGGCCCGCCTCAAGGGCGCTTCGCGTCGGCTGCGCCGATGGCCCTCCGGGCCACCCTTGGACGCCGGGTGGTTTGGCGGCTTGTGGGGAGCGGGTGGGCGCGTTGGCGGCAGGAGGCGCGTCGGGTCAGGTTCAGCGGCTGAGGGTCGTGGAAATGGTTCGCTCTGGGGGTGGCGGGGGCTGAGACTCGTTCCATGACTGACATGGGGGCGTTTCGGGAGGCCGTCGCTGCGTGGGTGGAGGGTGGCGGCGATGGTGGGCCTGTGGCTGAGCTTGCTGCGTTGTTGCCTGTCCGAACGGTCGTGCTGCTTGAGGGGCTCAGTGATGTCGCGGCCGTCAATGCGTTGGCGGAGCGGCGCGGGCGGGATCTGGAGGCCGACGGGGTTTGTGTGCTGTCCATGGGCGGGGCCATGAATGTGGGGCGGTTCGCTCGGCTGCTCGGGGTGGACGGGCTGGGGGTTCGGCTTGTGGGGCTGTGTGATGAGCGGGAGCTGCCCTATTACGTCCGTGGATTCGAGCGCGCCGGTGCGGCCGAGCGGGGCATCTTTGTGTGTGCCGCGGATCTTGAGGATGAGCTGATTCGGGCGCTGGGCGTGGCTCGGGTCGGGGAGCTTGTGCGAGGTGAGGGGGAGCTGCGGGCGCTGGAGATCTTTCTGCAGCAGCCGGCGCAGCAGGGGCGGGCTCCGGAGCAGCAGTTCCGGCGGTTTCTCGGGACGAAGAAAGGGCGCAAGATCCGGTACGGGCGGGTGCTCGTCGAGGCGCTCGACGATGATCGGGTTCCGGGTCCGCTTGATGCGCTGCTCGCCAGTCTTTGAGCGAGGGTGACGGCCTGCCACGATCACACGATCAAAGGCCGTCACCCTCGGCGGTATCCGGGTCAGGCGCCGCTACGCCGCCCCCGCCCCATGGCAGTCCCCGTAGACCCGCCCCGACCCGCACCAGCACTCCGTCCCCCGCTGCGGCGGCCAGGCCACCGCCCGCCCCCGCGCCGCGAGCGTCGTCGCGTACTGGGGGAGCAGGGAGCCCTCCGCCGGTGACGCGCCCTCCGATGCCGCGAACGCCTCGTACGACGGGACCGTGCCCGTCACGATGCCGAGGTTCGGGGTGCCGGAGGCGGCCAGTTCGCGCAGCGAGGCCTCTATCGTCGCGAGGTGCTCGGCGTGGGAGGGGTACTCCTCCGACAGGGGCGGGTACGCGGTCAGGAGTTCGGTGAGTTCCCCGGTCGGCCAGTGCAGGACCGCCACCGGGAAGGGGCGGGACAGGGCCTCGCGGTAGGTGCCTAGTTCTGCTCGCAGGCGGGAGATCTCCGCCTTCAGTTCCGCCGGGTTGTCGGAGCCGAGGGACCAGACGCGTTTCGGGTCGTGGAGTTCGTCCAGGGGGACGGGGGACGTGTGGAGGGTGTCCGCCAGGACGTCCCAGTCGTCGTGGCCCACGCCCAGCATCCTGCGGACCCGGTGGCGGCCGAAGAGCAGGGGGTGGGTGGCGTACGGGGGCTCCGACACGTCCGTCAGGAGGGCGAGGGCTCCCTCCGTGAACGTCTCGTGGGCCTGCTCCAGTTCGTCGTGGGCCTCCAGGGCCTCCGCGACGATCACCCAGGGGGCCGGGTCGCGCGGGGACGCCGTGCGGACGCCCTCGATGATGGCCCTGGCCTCCGCCTCATGGCCGTACTCCCACAGGTTCGAGGCCTTGAGGGCACGTACCAGGTGGGGGTTGTCCAGTCGCTCGGGGCCTTCGGAGCCGTCGGAGGGGGACAGCAGGCGGTCGTAGAGCGTGGTTGCCGCGGGGCGGTCGCCGGCCAGTTCCAGGTGGGCGGCGGCCTGTAGGAGCAGGGCCTCGGCGTCCTCGGGATACAGGCCGGCGGTTCGCTCCAGGCGTGCCGCTTCGGCGGTGTGGTCGACGTTCTCGGCAGGCGTGTCGGGGCGCATGAGGGACACCGTACTGCCGAGCGGTGACTATGAAGAGATACGTGCAGGCCAGGGCCCGTCCAACAACCCCGGCCCGCACCCATCCGCGGCGGTCAGATCGTCACGCCGTCGATCTGGATCGTCTGCACCGCCTTCGCGGCGAAGGGGACGGCCACGGTCTTTCCGCTCAGGTACGTGTTGGAGTACGACGCGTACTTGTCGCCGCCCGTCGTCACCGTGTTCCAGCGGGGGACGAGGCCGTTGGTGCCGCCCGTCACCGTGGTGAAGTTGGAGAGGTTGAAGGTCAGGGTCTGGGCGGAGGTCGAGGTGTTCAGGGCGACGATCACCAGGCGCTTCGCCGCCGCGTCGTACGCCGCCGTCGCGTAGCTCGATCCCGTGTCGAGGATCTTCATCCCGGGGCGGATGTGGCGGCTGAAGTGGGCGAGGACGTAGTACTTCGTCTCGATCGCGCCGGCCGTCAGGGTGCTCGCGTCGTACTTGATCACACCCCAGCCCGCCGTCGGGTCCATGACCTGCCAGTAGACCCACGCCGTCGGGTGCAGCCAGCGGAAGTCGTAGAGGAGGTTGAAGGCCATGGTGTAGCCGGTGCCGTCGCTGTCGCCGGTCTCCGAGTTCCACAGCTTCTTGCCGGCCGTCGTGACGACGTCCGTGTAGAGCAGGTCTCGGCGGCCGCCCGAGCCCTGGTAGCCGTGGACGTTGACCCGGTCGACGTACCCCTTGGTCGTCGAGCTGAAGGAGTTCCAGGTGGTGCGGGCCAGGTCGTAGCTCGTCTCGTCCGAGGACGAGATCTTCACGCCGGTCAGCCCGCGGCTGTTCAACTCGCTGCGCATGTACGGCAGTACGGCCGACTGGACCGTCGCGTCCATGTGGCATCCCTCCTGCGTGCCGGTCGCCGTCCACCAGGACGACGAGGGCTCGTTGAAGGGATCCACGGTCGCGAAGTTCACGCCCCAGTTGTTCTTGGCGTACAGGGCGACGGCGGCCAGGTGGGAGGCGTGCTGGCGGTAGTTCCAGGACTGGAGGTTGTTGCCGCCGTCCGAGGCACCCGAGGGGTTGTGGTTCAGACACATCCACCACATCGGGGAGTTGGCGAAGAGCTCGGTGGTCGCGCCCCGGGCCACCGCCTTCGTCAGCATCGCGCGCTGGGTGGCGTCCGCGGTCCAGTCCCAGGCGGAGGACGTGGGGTCCTCGTTGTTCCAGTCCTGCCAGTAGCCCTCGATCTGCTTGTACGCGGGGATGTTGGCGGACGCCGTCATCGACGATCCGCTCACCGTGTTCCAGCTGCACGCGCCCAGGTTGTAGCGGGCGATGTTCAGGCCGAGGCCGGGGAGTGATGTGCCGTTGTAGGTCGTGGACTTGGTGGTGAAGAACAGGTCGGCGAAGTCGTCCCTCGCGCCGAACACGTTCGCCCACCAGGCCAGTGAGGTGCCCCAGCCCTCCCAAGTGCCGTAGGAGGTGCCGGGGTTGACGGCGATCGTGGCGTCCGCCCGTGCGGTGCCGGTCGCCAGCGCGCTGCCGAGGAGGGTCCCTCCTGCGGCTGTCAGCAGCGTTCTGCGTCGGATCATGGCTGTCTGTCTCCGCCTCTCCGTGGGGCCGGCTCCCGCCCCTGAGCAGGGGTCGGCCTGAAGACGTAGTGGCTCGCTCGTCTCGCCCCCCCCGCGCGCCATCACGAAGCATCAGGGGTGACGCGTGGGGTTGTCGAGAGGTGGGACAGCGCTTTCTTTCTATCGGGCTTTCTATTTTTCCAACGGTTATGAGAAGGGGTAGAGGTACCCGGCCCCGACCCGGCCCCGACCCCGGCCCCGACCCGGCCCCGACCCCGGCCCCGACCCGGCCCCGACCCGGCCCCGACCCCGGCCTCAGTACCCGTACCGGTACTCCGGCAGCAGCGTCGCGATCCGTATCAGCACCGCCGTCAGCGCGCCCGCCCACAGCAGCACGCCCAGCCACAGTCCGAACATCGCCGTCTTGTAGCGCTCCGGCGTGTCCAGGGCCACGGTGTCGGGGGCGCCGGGGTTGTGGATGACGCCGACGACGTTGCCCTCGGCGAAGCGACGGGAGCCGGCCGACACGGCGTGTTCGCGCTCCATGCCCGTCTCGTCGGTCCAGCGGACGATCGGGTGCCGGTACGGGTCCGTCCCCGACCGGGTGGTCAAGTGACCCTTCACCACGGCCTCGGCGCGGCGACCCATGCGGCGCAGCACGATCTCGGTGATCGCGATTTCGGCCTGGTACACCATCAGAGCGAGCCCGCCGAGGAACGGGATCGCGGCCAGGAACCAGAGTTTGCTCATGGCCAAGCAGCTTATGGGGCTGGTGACTTGTGCAAGCAGGGCTTATCGTGCGGGCCCGGTGCAGGTCAGGTGGACAGCCGGGTGGGCAGGTGGGCGCATGCGCATTCCCGTCGTACGGCCATCACGCACTTCCGTCGTACGGCCATCACGCACGCCCGTCGTACGGCACGACACCCGGCGTCGGCGGGCGCGGCGGCGGCGTGTGGTGTGGGCGACCGGTGAACTCCTCGTCACCGTAGGGGTCGTGCTGCTGCTCCTCGTCGTCCATCAGCTGTGGTGGACCAACCGGGAGGCCCGGCGCGGCGCCGAGCGGAAGGTGGAGGCGCTGGAGCGGGAGTGGGCGGCCGAGCCGTCAACCGACCTTCCCAGTACTGCGCCGGAGCCCGACGCCTCGGACGAGCCGAAGGCCCGAACCACCCGTCGGCAGTCCACCACCCGCTCCACCCAACCCAGTTGGTCCCAGGCCTACGCCATCCTCACCATCCCCCGTCTCCACCTCCGTGTCCCCGTCGCCGAGGGTGTCGGCAAGCAGGAGGTGCTCAACAAGGGGTACGTCGGCCACTATCCCGACACCCAACAGCCGGGCCAGGCCGGGAACTTCGCGCTCGCGGGGCATCGGAACACGCACGGGGAGCCGTTCCGGTACGTCAACCGGCTGGCCGAGGGGGACACCGTCCAGGTGGAGACCAGGTCCGTCGTCTACACGTACACCGTCGACAAGACCCTCGCCCAGACCTCCGCCCGCGACTCGGGCGTGCTGAACCGTGTCCCGCGCTCCACCGTCCGTCCCGCCTACGGCTATTCCACCCCCGGCTACTACCTCACCATCACCACCTGCACCCCGGAGTACACGTCCCGGTACCGCCTGGTGGTGTGGGCCGAGCTGACCTCGACGCACCCCCGCTGACCAGGCCCTGCCAGGCCCTGCGCCTACGCCCGCCGCTCCCGGAGCACCCCCAGCAGCACCGCCGCCACCACCGCCAGCCCCGCCGACACCGCCATCGCGATGTCCGCGCCGTGCGCCAGGCCGCCGCCCGTCGACGTGGACACCGCGATCGTCAGTGCCACCCCGGCACACGACCCGACGTACCGGAACGTCTGCTGGGCGCCCGATCCCATCGCGGCCCGCGCCGCCGGTACCGATTCGACCGCCACCAGCGGAAGCGCCGCGTTCAGCAGGCCGCTGCCGACGCCGCCGAGGAGCAGGCCGGGCAGGAGGCGGGTCCAGGAGTGCGCGGAGAGAGCGCCGAGCATGGTCAGCGCGCCGGCCGCGTGCAGGGCGAAGCCGAGGGCGAGTTGGAGGCGGGGCGGGACGCGGCCGGCGAGGCGGCGGGCCTGGAGGGCCACCGCGAAGGAGAGGCCGGACCAGAGCAGGAACAGCCAGGCCGTGTCCATCGCGGACAGGCCGAGGGTCTGCTGGAGCAGCGCCGGCAGGAAGCTGAAGAGGCCGATCACGGCCAGGCCGGTGAACAGGCCTGCCGTGGAGGAGGCGAGGAAGTCGGGGCGGCGCAGCAGGCCGAGGTCGATCATCGGGGTCGCCGTACGGCGTTCCACCAGGGTGAAGACGGCCACCAGTACGACCGCCGCGAGCAGCAACAGGGCCACCGGGGGCCGTAGCCAGCCGTCCCGGCCCAGGGTCAGGGCGGCGATCAGGGCGATCAGGGCCAGCCCGAAGGCCAGGGCGCCGAGCACGTCCGGGCGGCCGGGGCGCGGGGCCCGCGACTCGGTGAGCGTACGGCTGCCCAGGGCCGCCAGGAGTACGGCCGCGGCGCCCAACACCCCGTACGCCACCCGCCAGTCGGGCAGCGCGCCCGCGACCAGCGGGCCGAGGGCTATGCCGCCGCTGACGAAGGCGCCCCAGACGCCGGTCGCGCGCAGCCGGCCGTGCGGGGTGGGGAAGGCGTGCACGAGCAGGCCCAGGCTGCTGGCGAGCAGACCCGCACTGGCCGCGCCCTGGGCGATCCGGGCCAGCGTGAACTGCCAGGTCGTGGACGCGAACGCGCCGAGGATCGTGGTGAGGCCCAGGGCGAGGGTGCCGGCCGTGAAGATCCGGCGGCGGCCGTGGTCGTCGGCGAGGCTGCCGGCCACCAGGAGGAGGGCGGCGAGACCGAGCGGGGTGCCGTTGATGAGCCAGGCCTGCGCGGAGAGCGGGGTGTGCAGCGCGGCGGCGGTCTCGGGGAGCGTGACCATCGGCGCGGTGTACGTCATCAGCGCCACGGCGGTGGCGGCGCTGGTCAGGGCGAGGGTGCGGCCGGGGTGGGGGACTGTCACCGGGGCTGCGGAAGTGGTCATCACGGGGGATGTCGCGGGGGACGTCGATGGGGAACCGGTTACGGTTCGTTCATTGAACCTAGCCATGTCCCGTACTCTAACAGGGTCGGTTCGGTCACTGAACCAACCGCTCGCAAAGTGGCTAAGGTGGACGGCATGGCACTGGGTAAGGACTACGCGACGCAGGAATGCTCGATGGCCCGCGCGCTGGAGATCGTCGGCGAGCGCTGGACCCTGCTGATCGTCCGCGACGCGCTCTACGGCGTACGGCGCTACAACGACTTCCTGGTCCACCTCGGCATCCCACGCGCCGTCCTGGCCGCCCGCCTCCAGACCCTCACCGAGGAGGGGATCCTGGAGAGGCGTCGCTACCAGGAGTCGCCGCCGCGGGACGAGTACGTCATCACCGACGACGGCATCGGACTGTGGCCCACCCTCCGCTCACTGGGCCGCTGGGGCCGCGAGCACCACGGCGACGTCCAGTTGCGCTGGTTCCGGCACGTGGACTGCGGCACCGAACTGGGGCCGTACGGCGAATGCGCCGCGTGCGGAACCGTCGTACCGGTCGCGGACGTTCTGATGGAACCGGGACCCGGACTCGACCCGGACCCGGCAGATCCGGTCAGCCGCGCGCTGCTGAAGCCGAAGAGGCTCCTGCAACCGCTGGAGACCGGTCAGGTATAACCGAGACAGCGCACACAGGCAGCACACACGGACAGCGAGACAGAGGGGGATACCGGTGAACCGCACTCCGCGGCCCGCACCCGCCGTCGCCCTTCTCCTCCTCTTCCTCCAGCTCGCCGTCCTCGACGCGGGCAGCCTCTCCGCCACCGTCGCGCTCGCCGCGACCGCCGCGGCCGGCTCCGCCTTCGCGCTCTGTTCGCTCGCCGCCGCCCGCTGCGCGCCCGCCGTGCCACCCACCCGGGTGCGTACGGCCATCAGGGACCGCGCCCGTCGTACGGCCTTCCTGGCGCAACGCGACCCCGACGCCCGGGGCCGCACCAGGCCCCGAGCCCCCGGACACGCCCTCCCGGCGACCACCGCGTAGGGCCCCGCACCCCGTTCCGCCTGCCCTCGCGCGGGTCGTCATGCCGTTTCCGCACACTCCCGGAACGTTCCGGCACCGACGAGACCCCCGGAGGGCTCACCCATGTCCGTCTTCGCCAATCTGGTCGAACACCTCGCCGACCTGCTCCACCCGCTGCTCGGCGCATCCGCCGCGGCCGGCGCGATCGTCCTGTTCACCGCCTGCGTGCGACTCCTCGTCCACCCCCTGTCCCGGGCGGCGGCCCGCGGCCAGAAGGCCCGTACCGCACTCCAGCCGAAGATCGCCGAGCTGCGGAAGCAGCATGCGAAGAACCCCGAGAAGCTGCAGAAGGCGGTGCTGGAACTGCACGCCGAGGAAAAGGTGTCACCCCTCTCCGGCTGTCTGCCGAGCCTGCTCCAGATGCCCGCCTTCTTCCTCCTCTACCACCTCTTCTCCAACACCACGAACCCGCTGCTGACCCATGAACTGTTCGCCGCGCCCCTCGGTGGCCGCTGGTCCGACGCGCTCGGTGACGGCGGGATGCTCGGCGGCGCGGGGCTGGTGTACGCCGGGCTGTTCGCGCTCGTCGCGGTCGTCGCCGCGTTCAACTACCGGCGCACCAGGCGCACGATGGCCGCGAGTCCGGTGACGCCGGTCGCCGACGGGGAGGCCGTGCCCGGCATGGGGGCGATGACCAAGGTCATGCCGTTCATGTCCTTCTTCACGCTGTTCACCGTGGCGGTGGTGCCGCTGGCGGCGGCGCTGTACGTCGTGACCAGTACGACTTGGAGCGCGGTGGAGCGGGCGGTGCTCTACCGCTGACCCGGTGGAGCTCGGGGTCCAGTCCGTGAACCGGGTATTGCGGACGGGACGTCGACCTTGGAGGATCGACCAGTCATCCGATGGCTGCACCCTTCGGAGGGCGCCCCGCGATCGAGGGAGATTGTGATCATGAAGCTGCTGCGAGTCGGTACGGCGGGAGCGGAGACGCCCGCGCTGCTCGACGGTGAGGGTGTCCTGCGGGACCTCTCCGGAGTCGTCCCCGACCTCGACGGAGCGCTGCTCGCCGACGCCGACGCGCTGGGCCGGATCCGGGCCGCGGCCGAGGCGGGCACGCTGCCCGCGCTGGACCCGACCGGGCTGCGGATCGGACCGCCGCTCGCCCGGATCGGCAAGATCGTCTGCATCGGCCTGAACTACCACGACCACGCCCGCGAGACCGGGGCCCAGCCGCCCGGCGAGCCCGTGATCTTCTTCAAGGCGGCCGACACCGTCGTGGGCCCGAACGACACGGTGCTGGTCCCTCGCGGGTCGGTGCAGACCGACTGGGAGGTCGAGCTGGCCGTCGTCATCGGGCGTACGGCCCGCTATGTCGAGTCGGCGGAGGCCGCGCTCGGGCATGTCGCCGGGTACGCGGTCGCGCACGACGTGTCCGAGCGGGAGTTCCAGCTGGAGCGGGGCGGGACGTGGGACAAGGGGAAGAACTGCGAGACGTTCAATCCGCTGGGGCCGTGGCTGGTGACGGCCGATGAAGTTCCCGACCCGCAGAACCTGTCGCTCAAGCTGTGGGTCAACGGGGAGCTGAAGCAGGACGGCACGACCGCCGAGCAGATCTTCCCGGTGGCGGAAGTGGTGCGGTACGTCAGCCAGTTCATGACCTTGTACCCCGGGGATGTCATCAACACGGGGACGCCCGCGGGGGTTGCGTTGGGGGCGCCGGATCCCAAGCCGTTCCTGCGGGCGGGGGACGTGGTGGAGCTGGAGATCGAGGGGCTCGGTCGGCAGCGGCAGGAGTTCAAGGACGCCTAAGGGGGTGGGGCGCGGGTTGGGTGGCGGCTGCGGGTGGTTCGTGGCCGGCCGCGCAGTTCCCCGCGCCCCTGGGCATCTACTGATCCTTGCTCAGGAACTCCTCCAGCGCCTCCACCACGAACTTGTGGTCCTGGAGCTGCGGCAGGCCGCTCACCGTCACCGCGCCCACGACCCCTACGCCCTCCACCGTGATCGGGAACGAACCCCCGTGGGCCGCGTACGCGTCCGGGTCCAGGCGGGAGCTGTCCTCGAACGTCGTGCCCTTGGCGCGGAAGCGGGCACCCACCAGGTAGGACGCGGAGTTGTAGCGCTCGACCACCCGCCGCTTGCGGGCGATCCAGGCGTCGTTGTCCGGGGTGGAACCCGGCAGCGCGGCATGGAAGAGCTGCTGGCCGGCGCGGTGGATGTCGATCGCGACCGGCGCCTGGCGCTCACGGGCCAGGTCGACCAGCAGGGAGCCCAGCGCCCAGGCGTCGTCGTGGGTGAACCGGCGGAAGACCAGACGGCGTTCCTGGGCCTCCAACTCCTCGATCGGCGGGGTCAGTTCCGGATGGAACTTCGGGGTCAGCTCGGTGTTGTGCGTCACAGCTTCACCACCACTCCGTCGTGGGCCGAACGGCGGGCCGCCTCCAGTACGTCGAGGGCGGCGGCCGCCTCATGCGCGGTCACCGGCTGGGGACCGCCGTCGAGCAGGGCTTTCGCCACGGCGGCATAGTAAGCGGGGTAGTCCCCGGGGAGGGTCGGTTCGGCGCGTCCACCGCCGGTCAGCGGGGATTCCCCGGAGCCGACGCGACCCCACAGCGACTCGGGCTCAAGGCCCCAGTCCTGCTCCGTCCCCGGCCGCCTGCCGTCCCGCAGGGCCGCCTCCTGGGGGTCGAGGCCGTACTTCACGTACCCCGCCTCGGAGCCCAGCACCCGGAAGCGCGGGCCGAGTTGGGCGGTGGTCGAGGAGACGTGGAGGTGGGAGCGGACGCCGTTCGCGTGGGTGAGGGCGATGAACGTGTCGTCGTCGACCGAGGCGCCGGCCCGCCGGATGACCGACTCGGCGTACACGGAGGTCACGGGGCCGAAGAGGACGAGTGCCTGGTCGACGACATGGCTGCCGAGGTCGTACAGCAGACCTCCGATCTCTGCCGGGTCGCCGGACTCCCGCCAGCCGCCCTTCGGCTGTGGCCGCCACCGCTCGAAGCGGGACTCGAACCGCCATACGTCGCCCAGGGCGCCCTCGTCGAGGAGCTTGCGGAGCGTCAGGAAGTCGTTGTCCCAACGGCGGTTCTGGAAGACGGAGAGCAGCAGGCCGCGCTCCTCGGCGAGGGCCGCCAGCTCGCGCGCCTCGGCCGCCGTGCCGGCGACGGGCTTGTCGACGACGACCGGGAGGCCGGCCTTGAGGGCGGTCGTGGCGAGCGCCACGTGCGTCTTGTTGGGCGAGGCGATGACGATCAGGTCGAGGTCGCCGGCGCGGTCGAACAGCTCGTCGGGGGTCGCGGCGACGCGTACGTCCGGGAACTCGGCGCGGGCCTGCTGCTGGCGCTCGGGGTTCGAGGTGACGACCGTGTCGAGGGCGAGGCCCTCGGTGGCCGCGATCAGCGGGGCGTGGAAGACGGAGCCTGCCAGGCCGTATCCGATGAGGCCCACGCGGAGGGGGGCGCCGGGGCTGCCAGGAGTACCGGGGGTGCCAGGAGTCGTACGTGTCATGCCTCCCACTTTCGCAACGCTGTTGCCAAAGTGCAAGCACAGGGGAAAATGGGGGGCGTGAACAGGACGAACGTCGGCGCCAACCTTCCGGCTCTGCGCAGCCACAACACCGCACTGGTGCTGGACCTGCTGCGCACCGCCGGTGGCGACGGCATCAGCCGGCTCGAACTCGCCGAGCGCACCGGGCTCACCCCGCAGGCCGTCAGCAAGATCACCGGACGGTTGCGGGAGGAGGGCCTCGCGGCGGAGGCGGGGCGCCGGGCGTCGACCGGGGGCAAGCCGCGCACGGTGCTGCGGCTGGTGCCCGGGGCCGGGCATGCGATCGGCGTCCATCTGGACCGGGACGAGCTGCGGGCGGTGCTGGTCGATCTGGACGGGGCCGTGGTGGGGGAGCGGTGCGTGCCGATGGACCTGGGGGCGGGTGCGCGGGCGGTCGTGGAGGGGGTGGCCCGGGTGGTGGAGGGGCTGGCCGGGGCTGTGGCGTCCGTGCTCGGGGTGGGCGTGGCGCTGCCCGGGCCGCTCGATCATGTGCGGGGTGTGTTGCACCGGGTCACGGGGTTTCCGGAGTGGGACGGGTTTCCGCTGCGGGACGCGCTCGCGGAGCGGCTCGGCTTGCCGGTCGTCGTGGACAAGGACACCAACGCCGCCGCGCTGGGGCTGGCGGTCGCGGACGCGGGTGCCTCCTTCGCCTACCTGCACCTCGGGACCGGCCTCGGCGCCGGGCTGGTCATCGGCGGGGTGGTGCACCGGGGGGCCCGCACCGGTGCGGGCGAGTTCGGTCATCAGGTGGTCCAGCTGGACGGGCCGGTGTGCGGGTGCGGTGACCGGGGCTGTATCGAGGCGCTGTGTCTGGGCGCGGTGGGGCGCGGGGACCTGGCCGGGGCGGCACGGGTGCTCGGTGTCGGCGCCGCGAACCTGGGCGGTCTCCTGGACATCGACCTGGTGCTGCTGGGCGGCCGTACGGTCACCTCGGCGCCGGAGGCGTTCGTGGGCGGGGTACGCGCGGTGCTGGAGGAGCGGGCCCGGGGTGCGGAGGCGGTACCGGTGCGGGTCGCTCCCGGCGGGGTGCGGGGAGTCGCGGAGGGCGCGGCCCAGCTGCTGCTGGCCCCGCTGTTCGGCCGGGCGGAGGGCTGACCGGGCTGGTTTCGGTCGCCGGTGGAGCGGATCGGTTGGCGGGGCTGGTTTCGTTTGGCGGTGGAGCGGATCGGCTGGCGGGGCTCATTTCGCTCGTCGACCGGGTGGATGGGTGACTCCACCGGTCGGGTCCCAACCCGTGACCCCGACCTCCGACCCGGTCTCCGGTCCCCGACCTGGGCCCGGTCCTCGACCCCCGGCCCTGTCCCCGGTCCCCGGCTCCCGGCTTCTGGCCCCGGCTTTCGGCTTCCGGCCCCCGGTCCAGGCCCCGGTCCAGGCCTTCGGCTCCCGGCCCTGTCCCCGGTCCCCGGCTCCCGGCTTCTGGCCCCGGCTTTCGGCTTCCGGCCCCCGGTCCAGGCCCCGGCCCCCGGTCCAGGCCCCCGGTCCAAGGCCCCGGTCCCTGTCCAGGCCCCGGTCCCCGGTCCAAGGCCCCGGTCCCGATCCAGGCCCCCGGCTTTCGGCGCCAGCCCCGGCCCCCGGTCCCGGCTCTCGACCCCCGACCCCAACCCCCCGACCCCAACCCCCCGACCCCAACCCCCCGACCCCAACCCCCCGACCCCAACCCCCCGACCCCAACCCCCACCCCCACGCCCGCCGATCGGGCGGGATTCCGCCCCCGCTCGGAGCGGCACCCCCCGTAAGCCGCACCCACCCGTCATGGTCATGTGTTTATGCGACTGTTCTCGTCCCTCGTCCTCCCGCTCGCCGCGACAGCCGCCCTTCTCGCACCTTTCACCCCAGCTCACGCCGCCCCCACTCAGGCCGCCCCCGCCTGCGACGCCCCCGACCCCGGGGCCTTCCCCCTCGCCACCCGTATCCACGGCGGCCCCGCCGCCTACGCGCCCGGCGGTGGATACGGCACCTGGTATCTGGACCTCACCAACACCACCACCCGCACCTGCACGGACATCCACCCGGTCGTCGTCCTCGTGGACAAGGAACACGCCCTCAAGGCCGCTCAGCCCCGGCTGGAGTTCTATGACAGGGGTCGCCCGCGGCCCGTCCGTCTTGAGAGCACCGACGAGGACGAACTCGTCGGCGCGTTCGGCGGCGCCGGCCTCACCGTCGGCCCCGGCAGGACCGTCACCGTCAAGGTGCGCCTCGCCCTGACCTCGGACGCCGTGCCGAACCAGGTGACCGTCAACGCGGCCGTCGTACAACGCCACAACGACGACGGCGACTGGGTCGGGCAGTCCAACGACTACCGGTTCGCCGTCGCCGACGACACCGACACTGGCAGCGATACCGACACCGACACCGGCGTCGACATCGGCACCGACGCCGAGGCCGGCACCGGTACCGACCCGGAGGGCCGGCCCGCGACGGGAGGCGACCGTCTTCCGTACGTCGAGGAACTCGCCCGCACCGGGCTCGGCCCGGCCGGCCCCGCCGTCGCCGCTGCCGTCGCGCTCCTGATCAGCGGCGCAGCCCTGCTGGTGGCCCGCAGGCGCCGCTGACGGGACGGGGTGGGTCAGACGAGGTCGACGAGGTCCGCGATCGAGTCGACCACCTTCGTCGGCCGGAACGGGAACCGGTCCATGTCCGCCTCGGTCGTCAGGCCCGTCAGCACGAGGAACGTCGTCATCCCGGCCTCCAGGCCGGCCAGCACATCGGTGTCCATCCGGTCGCCGATCATGGCGCTGGACTCGGAGTGCGCACCGATGGCGTTCAGCCCCGTGCGCATCATCAGGGGGTTCGGCTTGCCGACGAAGTACGGCTCCTTGCCCGTCGCCTTGGTGATCAGCGCCGCCACCGAGCCCGTGGCGGGCAGCACGCCCTCGTGCGAGGGGCCGGTGTTGTCCGGGTTGGTGGCGATGAAGCGCGCACCGGCGTTGATGAGCCGGATCGCCTTGGTGAGGGCCTCGAAGGAATACGTGCGCGTCTCGCCCAGGATCACGAAGTCGGGGTCGGAGTCGGTGAGGATGTAGCCCGCCTCGTGCAGGGCCGTGGTGAGACCGGCCTCGCCGATCACATAGGCCGTGCCGTTGGGGCGCTGGCTGTCGACGAACCTCGCGGTGGCCAGCGCCGAGGTCCAGATGTTCTCGATCGGCACCTCAAGGCCTATGCGGTTGAGGCGGGCGTGCAGATCGCGGGCCGTGTAGATGGAGTTGTTCGTCAGGACGAGGAACGGCTTGCCGGAGTCGCGCAGCTTCTTGATGAAGGCGTCTGCGCCCGGGATCGGCACACCCTCGTGCATCAGGACGCCGTCCATGTCGGTCAGCCACGACTCGATGGGCTTGAGCTCTGTCATGGGCGCGGACTCCTACGCTCTCGATCTACTGGACGGCCATGGTAAGCAACGGCCCCGCGAAACCCCTCCCCGACCGAATCCACCCCATTCGGAGCAGCGACGGCCCCCCTGAGGATGCGGGACCGCCGTGACGGGGGGAGTCTCCAGATATCTGGAGGTTCACGATGGGCTCACTACGTCTCACTCTCTGTGCCGGACTCCTCGGCGTCGCCTTCCTCACCCCGGCGGCCTACGCGGCGGACGGGGGTGACGTGGCGGTCACCCCCTCGTCCCCCGCCCCCGGTACCGACGTGGCCCTGCGGGTGAGCGGCTGCGCGAGCAGCAGAACCGGTACGGCGGTCTCCGCGGCGTTCGTCGCCGAGGTGCGCCTGGCGGGCGCCGACGGCACCCTCGTCGGCGAGACCCGGGTCCGTACCGAGCTCAAGGCCGGCAGCTACGACGTCAGGATCAGCTGCGGGGACGTGTCCCGTAAGGGCGCGCTGACCGTCGTGGAGGAGGGCGCCCCGCCCTCTCCCATGGAGGACGGCACGCGGCCCTCGCCGTACGCGTCTCCGGTCGCCCCCGTCCACGCGGGCGGCGGCGGTACCGCTCAGCATCTCGCCTCCGCCACCGGACCCGGCACCGCGCACGCCGTCACCGGCCTGGTGCTGGCCGGGGTCGCGGCGACGGCGGTGGCGCTGCGCAGGTCCCGGCGGGGCCGCGGAAGCGACTGACCGTCATGTCCGAGCAGACCGACTCCGCCGACCGCGGCACCCGTACCTCCGGCCGGCTGCTGACCGGCGTGGCCTGGGTGCTGCTGCTCCTCGGGCTGTGGCTGTGGGGGCGCGAGGTCACCGACGTACGGCACGGGATATCCGCGCCGACCACCGGCGACGTGGCCGCGGTCGGCCGGCCGCCCGACGTGGAGCTGCCGCCCGCCGCGCATCCGCTCGCCGCCGCCCGGCCGCAGCGCGTCGACATCCCGGGGCTCGGGGTGCAGGCGCCCGTGGTCGCCCGCGGGCTCGATACGGCTGGGGCGATCGATCCACCGCCGTACGACCAGGCGGGTGTCGTCGGCTGGTACGAGGGCGGGACACGGCCCGGGGCGGCCGGGACCGCGCTGCTGGTGGGACACGTGGACACCGAGACCCGGCCCGCCGTCTTCTACAAGATCAGCACGATGAAGCCGGGCCAGACGGTCAGGGTGATCCGGGACGACGGCCGGGTCGCCGAGTTCACCGTCGACGACGTCCAGGTCGTCGCCCGCGACCACTTCGACGCACAGCAGGCCTACGGGTCACGGCAGACGGGGCGCGCCGAACTCCGGCTGATCACCTGCGGCGGCACCTTCGACCGGGCCAGCCGCAGCTACACGGCGAACGTGATCGTCTCGGCCTACCTCACGGGCACCGGTCTGTAGGGCACCTGGCCCGGTCGACGGCCCGCTCCCCCCGAAGCCGCCGACCGGGCTGGTCCTCAACCGCGCGCGCACGGGCTGCGGGAGTAACCCGGCGTCCGACGCGGGAGGCTGCATCAGCCATGGGTGGGTGGACCACAGGCCGGGGGCTGGGGCCTTCTGGGGAAAACTCTAGAACGTATGAGCGCCCCGGCCTAGAGGGAGATTGACGCCAAGTCAGAGGCTGACGGCGCTCTGTCATCCGGCCAGGTCGTACGGGGTGCTAGGCCCTTCCGCCGGGGGATCCGCCGTCCGCCGCACGCAACGCGGCGTCGTCCACGGCCCGGTCGATGACAGCGCTTGCCACCTGGTCGAGGGGAAGGCGGTGCCGGCGCGCGAACCGGCGCAGGGCCACGAACGCGTCGTCGGCCCGCACACCCCAGCGCTCGGCGAGCATGCCCTTGGCCTGCTCGATCCGCACCCGGCTGGAGAGCGCCTCCTGCAACTGCGCGGACAGGGTGCGGTACCGCGTGTACGCGCGATGGTGCTGGAGCCCGACGGCGGCGGCGTCGGCGAGCGCCTGGGCCACCAGCACCTCCGACCCGAAGGCGGGTGCCCTGCCGGCGGCCGGCGGGGCAGGCGGGGGCGGCCGGTCCGGCAGCGTCGGCACGAACACGTTGAGCACACCGAACAGCGTCTCGTGGCGGCGTAAGGGGACCGCGAAGGTCGCGACGATGTCGTGGCGCAGCGCCCGCTCGGTGAACTCGGGCCAGCGGGCGGCCGCGTGGGCCACCCGGATGGAGACGGGCTCCACCGGCTCGCCGGACTCGTAGCTGTCCAGGCAGGGCCCGCCGGTGTGCTGCGACCGGAGCAGTTCCAGCGCCACCTCCCGCCGTCGGCTGCTCGCGGCGAAGGACACCGCTCGCCCGGCGTCGACCAGCATGACCCCCGCCGTCCGCGCGGCCAGCAGCTCCACGCAGTGGTCGGACACACGCTGCAGATGGTTCCCGGCGTCGAAGCCGTCGGCGAGGGTGTCGGCCGCCTCCACCAGCGCCGCCGCCAGCCGGAGTTCCCGGGTGGTGTGGTGCATGTGCGCGCACTCCCTTCCCCTCCCGGCCCGCCCCCGTGAGCGCGCGCCTACCTCGACCATGGGCGCTGTAACAGCTCCCCGACAAGGCTCGGGCGATCTCGTGTGCCCCACGACACCTATGTCAGGATTGAGACTTGGACCAGTGCACCCGAGGGGGAGCTGCATGTACGGCATGAGGGGGGCCGGAGCGAGGACGTCCGCGATGGTGCTGGGGGCGGCGCTGCTGATCGCGGGATGCTCCTCGTCCGGGGACAAGGACGATCCGGAGGACAGCTCCGGCGCCCGGATCACTCAACAGCCCAAGGGCACCGACCCGTTCTGGGTCAACCCGGCCGGCAACGCGGCCCAGCAGGTCGCCGAGTACGAGAAGGCGGGCAAGAAGACCGACGCCGAACAGATCCGCAAGATCGCCGAGCAGCCGACCGGCGAGTGGATCGGACCGGAGAACCCCGAGCAGGAGGCCCGCGGCTTCACCGAGGCCGCCGCGAAGGCGGACCGCACGGCCCTGCTGGTCCTCTACAACATCCCGCACCGCGACTGCGGCCAGTACTCCCAGGGCGGCGCCGCCGACGGCAACGCCTACCGGAGCTGGATCGACGGCGTGGCGGCCGGCATCGGCGACCGCCCGGCGACGGTGATCCTGGAGCCGGACGCGGTCCTGCACCTCGTCGACGGCTGCACCCAGGACGAGTTCCACGAGGAGCGCTACGACCTGCTCGGCGGCGCCGTCGACAAGCTCAAGGCCCTGAAGAACACCAAGGTCTACCTCGACGCCGGCAACGCGGGCTGGGGCCACCCGGACCAGATCTTCGAGCCGCTGAAGTGGGCGGGCGTGGAGCGCGCCGACGGCTTCTCGGTCAACGTCTCCAACTTCTACTCGACCGCCGACTCCATCGCCTACGGCAAACAGCTCTCCGAGAAGGTCGGCGGCAAGCACTTCGTCATCGACACCAGCCGCAACGGCAACGGCCCCTACACCGAGGGCAAGGCCGACGAACGCTGGTGCAACCCACCCGGCCGCGCCCTCGGCGAGACCCCGACCACCAAGACGGCGGACGGACTGGTGGACGCCTACGTCTGGGTCAAGCGGCCGGGCGAGTCGGACGGCGAGTGCAAGGGCGGCCCGAAGGCGGGCGAGTGGTGGGCGGAGTACGCGCTGGGTCTGGCCAAGGCGAGCAAGTAGCCCTACTGGTCGCTACGACGACGAGGGCGCCCACCGGATCACCGGCGGGCGCCCTCAACCACTTACGAACTAGGGAACCTTGACCCACTGCGCCTTGCTGGGCGTTCCCTGATCGTCATCGACGAACAGCATGTACCACCCCGACTGCACCAGGTTCTTGTTCTTCGGCACCGTCACCGTGATCTTGTCCCCGGACACCTTGTAGTCCAGCGCGATGGAGCGCTGGTCGACGTCGGTGACATGGGTGGAGGCGCTCGGCCGGATCAGCCGCACCTTCTTGATCGTCGAGGCGTGCTGGGAGGTGAACGTCCCCTCCCCGCCGCGCTCGATGGTCTGCGGACCGCCCGAGAGGGAGGGCCGCGAGTCCCGGTACAGGTACGGCGGCGTGTAGATCTCGATGCGCTGCTCGAACTTGCCCGGCTTGGTGTTGGCCTTGTCGCTGTAGAGCGAGTCCGAGCCGAAGAACATCACCCGGCCGTCGGGCAGCAGCAGCGAGCCGGAGTGGTAGTTCCGGCCCACCAGCGGGTCCGCCACCTGCTCGAAGGTGTTGGTGTCCGGGTGGTAGAGCCGGGCCTGGAGGATGTTGGAGTCGCCGCGCCCGCGGTAGTCCTCGGAGCCGCCCGACACCAGCACGGTGTCGTCGGGCAGGATCGAGGAGCTCGGGTAGCGGGTGCCCTTCTCCAGTGTCGGACCGTCCACGAACTTCGGGTTGTCGTCCTTCAGGTCGATGATCCGGGTCTTGTTGCTGGACTGGTCGGACTCGCCGACCCCGCCACCGCCGACCACCATGAACTTCTCGTCCTGCGCGGGCGGCAGCAGCACCGTGCCGGAGGTCTCCATCAGCTTGGCGTCGCTGAGCCCGGTCAGCTTGGTGAACTTGTTGGTGTCGACGTCCCAGATGCCCGGGTCACGGCCGACGTTGTCCGGTCCGTAGCCCGCGTTCGACCCCGAGTAGAAGACCTTGCCGTTCTGCATGAGGAACAGCGCGGGGTAGGTCGGGAACTGCCGGGTCTTGTCGAGGTAGGTCCACTTCCTGGTCTTCGGGTCGAAGACCTCGTTCTTGCCCGGCACCAGCTGGCCGATGTCGTCGAGACCGGAGACGCTGAGGATCTTGCCGTCGCTCAGGGTGGTGAGCGTCGGGTACCAGCGGGCCTCGTTCATCGGGTCGACCTTGATGTACTGCTCGGCGACCGGGTCGAACTCATAGGCGTCCCGGATGCCCTGGAAGTCCTTCTTGTCCAGGGCGAGCTTCTGGGCTATGCCGTAGGTGTTGCGCGCGTCGGTGCCGGACAGCCCCTGGATGCGGTAGTTGTCCTGCGTGCCGGTCGCGTACTTCTCGCCGGACTTCTGCGCCTCCACGTACACCCGGTAGATACCGGGGGTGTTGCCGAGGAACTCGCCGGTCGTCTTGTCGAAGTTCTTCTTCGCGCGCGGCACGATGACCGAGTCCTTGGAGACGAACGTCCTGCCGTTCTCCTTGCCGGTGAACTTCGTGCCGGCGGGCAGGGTGATCGGCTTGTCCGGGTTCTCGTTGTGGACGATCATCAGGCCGCCGGCCTTGGTGACGTCACCCTTCAGCTTCTCGTACCGCTTGGTACCGCCCGCGATCAGCAGATTTCCGTTGGCCAGCTGGGTGTGGCCGGTGCAGAACAGGTCGCTGGGGGTGGGCACCTTCTTGATGGTGCCCTTGACCGGGTCCCAGATCCGGGTGTCGAACTTCTTGGCGTCGAAGTTGTCCTGGTTGTTGCCGGAGCCCGCGACGAGCAGCACCTTGCCGGTGCGCAGCAGCGCCGCGTGGATGGTGTTCTGCCGGTACTCCTCGGGGAACTCGACGACTTCCCACTTGCCGTTCTCGGCTTTGTACTCCGGCTTGTTGATCTGGTACTGGTGGTATTTCTCGGTGCCGAAGCGATAGAGCCACGGCCCGTTCATCCCGGCCAGTGCGAGTACCACCACCGTGCCGATCGCGAGGCGACGGGCACGGCGGCGTCCGGCCTGGTCGTTCATTCCTTACGTCCCCCAAGTCCACCCAGGGCAATTTGCATGGTCTGGTCGTTGCCTCCGCCGTCCGGCCCGGAGGCGGCCCAGGTCGGCTTCTGTGCCGGGGCGT
This sequence comes from Streptomyces sp. NPDC051913, assembly GCF_044593635.1. Taxonomy (NCBI): domain Bacteria; kingdom Bacillati; phylum Actinomycetota; class Actinomycetes; order Kitasatosporales; family Streptomycetaceae; genus Streptomyces; species Streptomyces sp. NPDC051913. The sequence continues at coordinate 182,731 of NZ_JBIUCI010000011.1, forward strand.
GCGGAGTGGTCGGCAGCGGCTGCGGCTGGTACTGCTGCTGGGCCGACGGGACCGCCGGGTCCTGCGGCGGCGTCGCGGGCCGCTTCCTCTCCTGGCGCAGCATGTGCCGCCAGACGAAGATCGGGGTCGCGGTGATCAGCATGGCGAAGATGGCCCAGGTGATCATCGCGGGGTGCGAGTGGCCGTAGACGAAGCCGGCCGCGATCGAGCCGCCGAAGATGGCGATGAAGTACCAGTGGTAGCGGAAGGTCGCGAACCAGCGGTCCGGGCTGGCCGAGTCGCCCTTGGGGGTGACGACGAACTTGCTCTTCCTGCGCAGCGCGGAGTCGATCAGGGCCTTGGCGTACAGCGGCGCGGACAGCGCGGACATCACCATGCCGGCCACACCGCCGGAGCCCTCCGGCTCGTGCGGCGAGACGTTGTGGCGGCGGTTCCAGACGTACAGGCCGATCTGGAGCGCGGAGGCGTTGCCGTAGAGCATCAGCCACACGGTCGGGTCGATGTTCACACCCGAGGCGCCGAGGCCCAGGAAGAGCGCGCAACTGACGGCCGCGAGGATCCAGTTGAGGGCGGACATCGGGTAGAAGATGATCATCATCGTGTAGTTGAAGAGCTTGCCGGGCGGCAGTGAGTACCAGCCCTTCCAGTACTGCTTCAGGATCGTCTCGTACGTCCCTCGCGACCAGCGCATCTGCTGGGTGAAGAAGTCCGTCCAGGCGCTCGGACCCTCGCCGACCGCGAGCACGTCCGGCGTGTAGACCGAGCGCCACTTGCGGCCCGTCGCCGGGTTCTTGTGCCGGTGGATCTCGAAGCCGGTGGCCATGTCCTCGGTGATCGAGTCGTACAGGCCGCCGATCTGCTTGAGCGCCCTGATCCGTACGGCGTTCGACGTACCCACGAACATCGGGGCGCCGTAGTAGTTTCCGGCTCGCTGGATGAGGGCGTGGAAGAGGAACTGCTGGGACTCGGCGGCCTTGGTGACGAAGTTGTCGTAGTTGCCGTAGACCTGCGGGCCGATGACGAAGCCGACGTCCGGGTCACGGAAGAAGCCGAGCATCCGCTCCAGATAGTTGGGCAGCGGGACGTGGTCGGTGTCGACGGAGGCGAAGTAGTCGTAGTCGTCGCCGTGTGCGTCGAGCCAGGCGTTGTAATTGCCGTGCTTGGTCTTGGCGCGGTGCGGGCCCTTGGCCTGGTTCCACTGCGCGACGCCCTTGCGCGAGAAGTGGCGTACGCCGAGCCGGGCGCACACCTCCTTGACCTCGGGGTCGTCGCCCTCGTCGAGCAGCCAGACATGCATCAGACCCCGGTGGCGCAGCTTGACGGCCGCCTCCAGGGTCCTGGTCACCATCTCCAGCGGCTCCTTGCCGGGCACGAAGGAGGTCAGGAAGGCGACTCTCGTGCCGGTCTCGGGCACCACCGGGATCGGATCGCGGGCGACCAGGGTGGCGTGCGCGTTGGACAGCACGTTCATGCAGCGGAAGAACTCGATCAGGCCGATCGAGACGAGCATGACGATGTCGAGGGCCGGCAGGAAGTCGAAGGCGGGGTAGTCGCGTTCGGTCCAGTGCTCGGGCTGGAGCAGCCAGAACAGCAGGACCAGCGAGAGCACCGGCGCGGCGGCCAGCATCAGGGCGACCCGTATGCGGTGCGGCTCCTGCGAGATCAGCGAGCGGTACTGCACCTTGTACGGCTTGGTCGGGTCCGGCTGGGTGAGGGGTCCGGCCAGCCGGCTGTAGTGCTCGTAGTCGTACTTCGGCAGCGTCTTCTTGATCCGGCGGAAGGTGCCGGTCCGGGTTTGTGAGGCCACCCTGAGCTGGGTGGTCTGAGACGGGTCGAAGTTCTGCCGGGCGCCCGTCGGCGTCGACGTCATGAGTCATCCCCCCACACGCGCGTGTCGTCGCGTGCTGTGTCGGTTCCTTACGTCTGCTCGAGTCCCCCTCGACCTTCACAGACGTATCAGTGGTGGGCCGCAGTCACCACATTCTCCATACCAATAGACATGGAACTGCGACCTTCCGGTTGCATGATGCCCCCCTCGGCATCTCGTGCTGGACGCGGCCCCTCACCCCGTCCGTATCGGCAACCGGCTCCGTGCCCCCCAACTGCCGCATATCCGCAGCATGTTGAAAACCAGGGTTCTACGGTGCCAGGCATGATCGCAAGATGCGAAACGCGGTGTTTACCGGTCATACGCGTTCATTGTGGCACCGGTGGGAAGAGTGTGGAGCTGTTGTGGAAACCTGCACAAGCAGGAAGCCCCCCGTTTGCACGAGGGGCTTCCTGTTCGTCTGTGCGCCGCCAGGGACTCGAACCCCGGACCCGCTGATTAAGAGTCAGCTGCTCTAACCAACTGAGCTAGCGGCGCCTGCTGACCCAGAGAACTCTACCGGATGGTGGAGGGTGGTTTTGACCATGCCCGGTGCTCCCACCTGGGGCGGAGTCGCGGACGTACATCATTCGGACCGTCAACATGCGCGTCCGGAAGACAGTTGAGAAACTGACGAATGTGCACAGTCGCGGACATTTCCATCTGGAGTGTGAGGGGAATCGCATGGAGACTCCGGGATCCAAGGAACCAGTTTTCGAGGAGTTCGATCCCGCGAGCGACTGCGACTGCCCCGGATGCGTTCACTGGAGGCGCGTACTGCCCCATTCCCGCACCGGCCGCCACCCCGCGGCCCACCGAGCCGTCGTCCTCGCCGCGACGGCCGGTGCGGCCATCGGCGTGACCCAGGCCGCCCCCGCCTTCGCCGCCGCCCACGCCCCCGACCGCCCGAACCTCCCCGCGGCCGACGAGCCCGACACCCCCCAGGGCGACAAGGCCCCGCTGCACGGCCCGGGTGGCAAACCCGCCGGGATCAAGGCCCCGGCCACCACCCGGGCCGCGATCATCAAGCGGGCCAAGACCTGGGTCGCCGCGCAGGTGCCGTACAGCATGAACGAGTACTGGACCGACGGTTACCGCCAGGACTGCTCCGGCTTCGTCTCCATGGCCTGGAGCCTGCCGGGCAACGAGTGGACCGGCAGCCTCGACCAGTACGGCGTGCAGATCGCCAAGGACGATCTCCAGCCCGGCGACATCCTGCTCTTCCACAATCCGGCCGACCCCGAGAAGGGCTCGCACGTCGTCATCTTCGGCGGCTGGACCGACTACACGCACACCTACTACATCGCCTACGAGGAGACCCCGCCGCGCGCCCGCAAGCAGGCCACCCCGTACGCGTACTGGAGCAACTCCGCCCGCTACACCGCCTACCGCTACAAGGGGCTCGTGGCCGGTACGGCGGGCAGCGACAAACCGGCCGAACCGCTCGCCACCCCGTTCCCCGGCGCCGCCTACTTCGGTCCCGGCGCCAACAACAAGTACGTCACCCAGCTCGGCCGCCTGCTCGTCGAGCGGGGTGCCGGGCGCTTCTACTCCTCGGGCCCGGGGCCGCGCTGGACGGACACCGACCGGCGCGCCACCCAGGCCTTCCAGCAGGCACAGGGCTGGACGGGCCGGGACGCCGACGGGCTGCCGGGGCCGCAGACCTGGGCGCTGCTGGTGACGGGCAAGGGCAACGACATCCGGACCGGCGCGGCCGGACCACCGGCGCCCGCCTCCTCGTCCCACGGCGTTCCCGGTTATCCCGGGCGGGCGATGTTCCGGCCCGGCGCCCACAACAAGTACGTCACCCAGCTCGGCAAGCAGCTGGTGAAGAAGGGATTCGGCAAGGCGTACACGACCGGTCCGGGACCCCGCTGGGGCGAGGCGGACCGCAGGGCCGTGGAGGCCTTCCAACGCGCCCAGGGCTGGCGGGGCGGCGCGGCGGACGGCTATCCGGGGCCGGAGACCTGGCGGCGGCTGTTCAAGTAACCATTCCCGCGACACCCATCCACTGTCATGACGTTTCTGGCGCGGAGGCTGGAGGCACGCATGAGCACCATCACCCCATCCACGGAAGAGCCCGAGGGGCCCACCGAGACCACGGCGGTCTCCCGGCCCACCCGGCTGATCCAGAACGAGGCGACCACCGAGATCCCCGTTCATCTGCTGTTCCGCGACGACCCCGAGACCGGGGCCGTTCCGCTCAGCCCCGCGGTCGTCGGACGCCGCCAGGGCACCGGCGAGCAGCCCCGCTTCCGGCGCCCGGGCCGGCCCGCGCCGCGTTCCGCCCCGCAGGTCGACCCCGAGCTGGCCGAACGGCCCGCACGGGTGCTGCCGGGCTCGGCGGGCGTGCTCGCCGGCGCCTGCGGGGTGGCGGGCTGTGTGGCGACCTCCTGGTGGGCGGGCGCGCTGCCGACGCTCGCGGTGGAGGCGCTCAGACTGCCGGAGTACGCGGGCGCGGGACTCGGTCCGGCGCAGTGGGCGGCCTACGCGGCAGCGGGTGCGCTCGGCATGTTCGGGTTCGGCGGGCTGGCGCGCGGGCGGACCGGGCGGGCCTGGGTGCTCGGGCTGTTCGGTCGCTACCGGGGCACGGTCCGGCGCACCGGCCTGATGTGGGTCAACCCGCTGCTGCTGCGCCGCCGGGTCGACGTACGGCTGCGGCACTGGCGCGGTGAGCCGATGCCGGCCGCGGACGGCAACGGGGTCGCGCTGCGGGTGGTCGTCCTCGTGGTGTGGCGGGTGCGGGACACCGCGCGGGCCACGCTGGGCGTCGAGGACCACGAGGGCTATCTGCGCGAGTGCGTGGAGGCGGCCCTGGTGCGGGTGCCGGTGGAGCCGCCGGGCTCGGTACGGACGTCGGTGGACTCGGCGACCGACGCGCTGACCCGGCTGGTCGCGGCGGACGCGGCGCCGGTCGGCCTGGAGGTGTTCTCCGTGCAGCCGGTACGGGTGGAGTACGCCCCGGAGGTCGCCGCCGCGATGCACCGTCGCCGGATCGCCGCGCTGGATGCCCAGCACCGGGCGACCGTGCTGACCTCGGTCGTGGACTCGGTGGAGGACACGGTGACCCGGCTGACCATGCGCGGCCTGGTGGAGCTGGACGACTACGAGCGCAAGGCGCTGGTGAAGGACCTGACGGTGGCGTTCTGCGCGGGGCGCGGAGAGACGGGTCAGTAATTGGTCTGGACATGCTCAAGTGGTCGCAATAATCTGGGACTTGGTCTAGACCTGCACAGCTCACTGAACCTCCTCACTGAACTTCCCCCACGTTCTCCAGGGAGCGGCAGCATGCGCAAAAAGACCAAGTGGTACGCCGCCGTGCTCGGCCTGAGCACGGCCGGAGCCCTCGTGCTCTCCTCCGGCGGCGCCAGCGGCCACGGCTACACCGACCTGCCCATCAGCCGGCAGAAGCTCTGTCAGAACGGCACCGTGACCAACTGCGGCGACATCCAGTGGGAGCCGCAGAGCGTCGAGGGCCCCAAGGGCTTCCCCGGCTCCGGACCGGCCGACGGCACGATATGCAACGGCGGCGTCAGCCGCTTCAGCCAGCTCAGCTCGCCCACCAAGCCGTCCGGCGGCGCCTGGCCGACCACGAAGGTGACGGGCGGTCAGAGCTACACGTTCCGCTGGCAGTTCACCGCCATGCACGCCACCACCGACTTCAAGTACTACGTCACCAAGGCGGGCTGGAACCAGAACCACAACCTGGCCCGCTCCGACCTCAACCTCACCCCGTTCCTGACCGTCCCCTACAACGGTCAGCGTCCGCCGTCCACCCTCTCCCACAGCGGCACCCTGCCGTCCGGGCTGAGCGGCCACCACGTGATCCTCGCGGTGTGGACGGTCGCCGACACGGGCAACGCGTTCTACGCCTGCTCGGACGTCACGTTCTGACCCACCGCGTCGATCTTCGCTCGGGTAGGGTCCGCTGTCCGTGGACTCCTTCTTCAACATAGTGATGCCCTTGCTGATCGCCTTCCTGATCTGGGGCGGGTACGCGCTCGTACGCCGGACCAGGGAGCGGCGGGCCGCCTGGGAGAGCGGGCTGACCGCGACGGCGAGGGTGGTGCGCGCCTGGGCCACGACCCAGATGGTCAACAACGTGGCCCGGCGCGTGCAGTGGCACGAGTACGACTACACCACGGGCGACGGCGTCGCGGTCCGCTTCAAGGAGAGCGGCGGCCCCCGGGACCGGGAGGCCGGCGAGGAGGTCCTCGTCCACTACGCCCCCGCCGACCCCGAGAAGGCCACGGCGTCCGAACCCCAGCCGGGCAAGGACATGGCCGGCACGGTCTTCGGACTGCTCTTCATCGGGGCCGCCGTCCTCGTGCTCCTGTACGTCTGGGCGACCCTGCCCGAGATCTGAGCAGGGACTCGAACTCTGAGCATCGCTTGAGCAATTCCGCCCCTACCGGCGGGTACGTTCCCCACGCGACCAGCACTCAGAACTCGGGGGAACACCATGGACGTCTTCTTCTACCTCGTACCCGGCCTCATCCTGGCCCTGGTCCTGTTCGCCGCGTACCGCGTGCTGCGCCGCGCGGTGCAGATCCGGCGGGCCTGGAACAGCGGGCTGACGGCCGAGGCCCGCTGTCTGCGGATGTACACCACGACCCACGGCGGCGGTGGCGACACCTCGGTGCACAGCACGCTGCACCACGTCTTCGAGTTCACCGCCCGCGACGGCCGTACCGTCCGCTTCGAGGAGGAGGACGGCCCGGGGACGATCCTGGAGGGCGACTTCGTCACCGTGTACTACGCCGAGGGTGCCACCGTCGTCGCCACGGCCAAGGTCCCGCGCCGGACCGTGCTCGCGGCGTCCACGATCGGTGTGCTGGCCTTCCTCGGGGTGGTCGCGGGCTTCTGCGTCGTCTTCATGATCACGTTCAGCCAGATGTCGGACGAGTTCGGCTTCGGTGACGACGTGGACGACACGACCAACGTCGTCGTCGTGGACGGCGTGACGATGACTCCGTGACGCCTCTCCACATCTGACGGTCCATCAACTACCGTGCGCGGCCATGGAGTCCAAGGTGCGCACGGTCGCCGAGCTCGTCGCCGAACGGTGGGGGGACCACCGGCCCGGGCTGTGGTGCGAGGAGCGGACGCTCACCCACCACGACATGGCGGCCGGCGCCGCGGCGCGTGCCGCGCTGCTGGCCGACCTGGTGCCGCCCGGCGCCGGGAACATCGGCGTCCTCCTCGACAACACCCCCGAATACCCCCTGTGGTTGAGCGCGGCGGCCCTGGCCCGTACCGCCGTCGCGGGCGTCAACCCCACCCGCCGCGGCCCCGAACTGGCCCGGGACGTCCTGCACACCGAGTGCCGCCTGCTGATCACCGAGCGGGCCTACGAACCGCTCCTCAAGGACCTCGAACTCCCCGGCGTGATCAGGCTGTCGACGGACTCCGAGGAGTACGAAGCCCTGCTGGCCCCGTACGCGGACGCCCGCCCCGACCCCTCCCGGGCCACTCCGGGCGACCGCCTCCTCCTCTACTTCACCTCCGGTTCGACCGGCGCACCGAAGGCGGCCATCTGCTCCCAGGGCCGGCTGGCCGCCGCGGGGCGTTCGCTCGCCGACCAGTTCGGGGTCCGCGCCGACGACGTGCACTACGTCTGCATGCCGATGTTCCACGGGAACGCGGTGATCGCCGACTGGGCGCCCGCGCTCGTGGCGGGGGCGGGGGTCGCGCTGCGGCGGCGGTTCTCGGCGTCCGGGTTCCTGGGGGACGTGCGCCGGTACGGGGCGACGTACTTCACCTACGTGGGCCGGGCCATCCAGTACGTCCTCGCGACCGAGGAGCGCGAGGACGACCGGGACAACCCGCTCCGGACGGGCTTCGGCACGGAGGCGGGGGCGGTGGACGCGGCGGCCTTCGAGCGGCGGTTCGGGGTGCGGCTGGTGGAAGGGTACGGGTCCTCGGAGGGCGGGGCGGCGGTGCAGTGGTCGCCGGGGACGCCGGCCGGGGCGGTGGGGCGGGCGGGGCCCGGTCTGGTCGTACTCGATCCGGAGACGTGGGCCGAGTGCCCGGCGGCCGTGTTCGACGCGGCGGGGCGGCTGCTCAACGGGGACGAGGCGATAGGGGAGCTGGTCAACCGGGCCCCGAACCCCTTCGAGGGCTACTGGCGCAACCCGGAGGCGGAGCGGGAGCGGCGCCGATGGGGGTCCCCCGGCTCCAGCGAGGCCGGGAGTGGGGGAGGCTGGTACTGGACGGGCGACCTGTTCTGCCGGGACGCCGACGGTTTCCTCTACTTCGCCGGCCGCGCGGACGACCGCATCCGCGTCGACGGGGAGAACCTGGCCGCCGCGATGATCGAGAACATCCTCGCCCGGTACGAGGGGGCCGACGCCGTCGCCGTGTACGCGGTGCCGGACCCGGTGACCGGGGACCAGGTGATGGCGGCGCTGGCCGGAACCTTCGACCCCCTCACCTTCGCCGAGTTCCTCCTGGCCCAGCCCGACCTCGGCACGAAGATGGCACCCCGGTTCGTGCGAGTCGTGGACCGGATGCCGGTGACAGCCACGAACAAGATCCACCGAGCACTGCTGAGGCGGGAGGGGCTCCACTGCACGGACCGGGTCTGGTGGCGCCCACCGGGCGAGTCGACGTACCGCCCCCTGACCGGAAACGACACGGAAAAACTCGAAGGACCCCTCGCTCCCACGAGAGGCCCTTCTGAGGTGCGCCGCCAGGGACTCGAACCCCGGACCCGCTGATGCTGCATCCATCTGGGGGGCGACCCCCAGACCCCCGGCCGAAAAGCTCGAAGGGCCCCTCGCTCCCACGAGAGGCCCTTCTGAGGTGCGCCGCCAGGGACTCGAACCCCGGACCCGCTGATTAAGAGTCAGCTGCTCTAACCAACTGAGCTAGCGGCGCATGACCCTCGCCGACCTCGGGTTTTGTTTCCCGCGGCTGGCGACAGAGAAAATACTACCCGGTCCCGAGGGGTGCTTTTGACCACCGGTGGGTAGGGGGGTCAGATGGCCAGGCTGAGGAGGACGGGGGCCGCGTTGCGGTTCAGGGCGTCCGCCGCCTGACGGAGCCGGTGGGCGTGCTCGACCGGGAGCGAGAGGGCCAGGCAGCCCACCGAGGAGCCCGCGGTGATGGGGACGGCCGCGCAGACCGTGCCCACCGCGTACTCCTGGAGATCGAGGTGGGGGACGGTGGGCGGCTGGGACTCCAGGCGGGACAGCAGGAGTTTGTCGCTGGTGATGGTCCTGGAGGTGAGGCGGGCCATCTTGTGGCGGGAGAGGTGGTCACGCCGGCTGTTGTGGTCGAGCTGGCCCAGCAGACTCTTGCCGATCGCCGTGGCGTGCGCCGAGTAGCGGAAGTCCACCCACTCGTTGACCACCGGCATCGACGGCCCGTCGGCGTACTGGGCGATCCTCACCTCGCCGTCGACGTACCGGCTCAGATACACGGCCGCGCCGACCGAGTCGCGCAGCCGGTCCAGCGTGCGCTGGAGCGTCTCGCGCAGCGCCTGGTCACGGTCATGGGCGGAGCCGAGACGGGTCAGGGCGTCGCCCGTGACGTACGCGCCGTCGGCGACCTGCTCGACGTACCCCTCGCGGCGCAGCATGCGAAGGAGGGTGGTCAGCCGCTCCGGTTCGATGCTGGTGTGCTTGGCGAGCTGGGCGTCGGTGATTCCGGTGGTGTGCCGCGCCACCGTCTCCAGGACGCGCAGGGCGTCCTGGGCCGAGTGGTACGGCGCGGTCGGCTCGTGCTTCAGCGCCACGGTGGTTCCCCCTGCGCTCGCTAAGTCGCTCTACAGTTGGGCCGTATTCCGGACAGCGATCCCTACCACGATAACGGGCAAGACGCTTGAAGCGAGGGCCTGTTGACGAGATTCCATCCCTCTCAGCAGGGGCGCTGACCCGCTGGCATATGCCAAAGTCATGAACCAGCGCCCCTACCTCGCGGATCGGTGCCTTCACCCCTTGTACTCAGAGCACCGCGCTCAGGAATTCCCGCGTACGGTCCTGCTCCGGCTCGCTGAAGATCTTCTCCGGCGACCCGGCCTCGATGATCCGCCCCGAGTCGAACATCAGAACCTGGTCCGAGATGTCCCGGGCGAAATTCATCTCGTGGGTCACACAGAGCATCGTGATGTCGGTGGTGCGGGCGATGTCCCGGAGCACGTCGAGGACGCCCGCCACCAGCTCCGGGTCCAGCGCGGAGGTCACCTCGTCGAGCAGCAGCACCTTCGGCCGCATGGCCAGCGCCCGCGCGATCGCCACCCGCTGCTGCTGGCCGCCGGAGAGCTGGGAGGGACGGGCGTCGCACTTGTCCGCCAGACCCACCAGGTCGAGCAGCTCGCGGGCGCGCGCCTCCGCCTCGTCCTTGGACATGCCGAGCACGGTGACCGGCGCCTCGGTGATGTTCCGGAGCGCAGACATGTTCGGGAACAGGTTGAACTGCTGGAACACCATCCCGATCTGCTTGCGGACCTCACGGACCTGCTTCTCCGGCGCCGGGAACAGCCGCTGCCCGTCGACGGTGATGATCCCTTCGTCGGGCTTGGTCAGCGTCATCAGCAGCCGCAGGATCGTGGTCTTGCCCGACCCGGAGGGACCGATGAGGGTGACGTGCTTTCCGGCCTCGACGGCGAAGTCCAGGTGGTCCAGGACGGTGTTGTCCCCGAACCGCTTGGTGACCTGTTCCAGACGGATCAGCTCACCGGGAGCGCGATGGTCGGTGGGGTTGTTCTCGGGCTGAATGTCAGTGGACAAGACGTCGCTCCAGGGCTCGCATGAGGAGGGAGGCCAGATAGGAGATGAGGATGAAGGCCACGCCGATGACGGTCAGGGGCTCGGTGAACTGGAAGTGCTCCTGGGAGAAGAGCCGCGCCTGTCCGAGCATGTCGAGGACGGTGATCGCCATCAGCAGCGGCGTGTCCTTGAGCATCGCGATCACGTAGTTGCCGAGCGCCGGCACGACCCGGCGGATCGCCTGCGGCAGGATCACCACCCGCCACGTCCTGGTCACCGGCAGGTTCAGCGCCGTCGCGGCCTCCCACTGGCCGACCGGCACCGCCTCGATGCCGGCCCGGTAGACCTGCATGGTGTACGTCGAGTAGTGCAGGCCGATCGCGAAGACACCGGTGGTCAGCGCCGAGAACGTCAGACCCCATTCGGGCAGCACATAGAAGAGGAAGAACAGCTGCACCAGCAGCGGGGTGTTGCGCACGAACTCGGTGACCGCGCCCACCGGCCAGGTCACCCAGCGGGTCGGCGCCCGCATCAGCAGCGCCCACACCAGCCCGAGCGCGAAGGAGATCACCGAGCCGAGGGCCAGCGCCTGAAGGGTGACCAGCAGACCGTCCCAGAACTGCGGCATGAAGTCGCCGACCGCTCCCCAGTCCCACTTCACGACACACCACTTCCCTCGGGTACGCGCACCAGGGCCGGCTTCTTCTCCGGCTTCCCGCCGACCCCCGCCTTCAACTTCTTCTCCAGACCGCGCATCACCCGGGTCAGGGCGAAGGCGATCACGAAGTAGATGACCAGCAGATACGTGTAGATCTCCGCGCTCTCCTGGAGCGCGAGCCGCACCAGGTTCCCGCTGAACGCCAGGTCGCCCATGCCGATGACCGACACCAGCGCGGTGCCCTTCAGCAGCTCGATGAGCAGGTTGGAGAACGGCGGGATCATCTCCGGCACCGCCTGCGGGAGCAGGATCAGCCGCAGCCGCTGCCAGGGCGTGAAGCTGAGCGCGATCCCGCCCTCCTTCTGTGCCGGGTCCACCGAGTTCAGCGCGCCGCGCACGATCTCCGAGCCGTACGCGCCGTACGTCAGCCCCAGCGCCAGCGCGCCCGCCCACAGCGGCACCAGCTGCCAGCCGAAGGCGAGCGGCAGCACGAAGTACACCCAGAAGATCATGATCAGCGCGGAGGTCCCGCGGAACACCTCGGTGTAGAAGCCGGCGAGGAAGCGCACGACCCACAGCCGATGCGTGCGGGCGACGCCGACCACGAAGGAGACGGCCCCCGCCAGCAGGGCGCTGAGGAAGAGGAGTTGGACGGTGACCCACACGCCCTTGAGTACGAGGTCCCAGAGTCCTGAGGTCATCCGCCGCAGAGCTCCTTGGCCGTGAGGTCGGTCATCTCGGCCTCGGTGAATCCGAAGGGCTTGAGGATCCGGAACAGCTCCCCGCTCTTCTTCAGCTTCCGCAGCTCCACGTTGAAGGCGTCCCGCAGCCTGGTCTCGGTGTGCCGGAACGCGAACGCGCCGCCGTCCACATGCGGCTTGCCGTCCACGAGGGGCGCGAAGGCCTTGGTGGCCTCGGCCTTGGCGGACTTCTTCACCACCTCACGGGTGGTGAGCGCCGTACCGGCGAACACGTCGGCCCGGCCCGCCTCGACGGCGTTCAGCCCGGCGACCTGGTCCGGGACGATCAGGATGTCGCTCTCCTCGTACCCCGCGTCCACGGCGTACTGGATCTCCGCATAGCCGGTCCCGGTGGCGAACTTGGCCTTCTTCTCGACGACGTCCTTGTAGTCGTGCAGCCCCTTGGGGTTGCCCTTGCGGACGATGAAGGAGTCGAGCATCTGGTAGTCCGGGTCGGCGAAAATCACCTGCTCGCACCGCTCGGGGTTGACGTACATCCCGGCGGCGACGACGTCGAACTGCTGGGAGTTCAGCCCGGGTATGAGCGAGCCGAACTCCGTCGGCACCGGCTGGACCCGGTCCACCCCGAGCCGTTTGAAGACCGCCTTGGCCAGCTCGGGCGCCTCACCGGTCAGCTCGCCGTTCCTGTCGATGTAGCCGAACGGGATCTCACCGGCGATACCGAGCCGTACGACCCCCGCCGCCTTCATCCGTTCCAGCAGATCACCGCCGTCCGTCGTCGAGGCCGTGGCCACCCGCGAGCAGCCGGCGGCCCCCAGCGCACCGAGCGCCGCCACCCCCGCGAGCAGCGATCGGCGCGTGGTTCCGGTCTGTGATGTGTTTCTGTCGTTCCGAATCGGTGGAGCCATGGCGGCGCGGCTACCCGAGACCATGCGATGTATGCACCATGGATTGCATGGCCGACCGACACATAGAAGTCTCGCTGGTCAAGCGCGGTGTCACCTGCACCGCAAAGCTGCTGGACGACCGCGCGCCCGTCACCTGCGCGGCCGTCTGGGACGCCCTCCCCCTGGCCGGCGACGTCTACCACGCCAAGTACGCCCGCAACGAGATCTACGCCCTCTTCCCGCCCTTCGCCGCCACCGAGCCACCCCTGGAGAACCCGACCGTCACCCCCGTCCCCGGCGACCTCTGCTACTTCTCCTTCGCCGGGACCGAGCTGGGCACCAAGTCCTACGGCTACGACCGCGAGGTCCGCGCCGGTACGACCGTGGTCGATCTGGCCCTCTTCTACGAGCGCAACAACCTGCTCCTCAACGGCGACGTGGGCTGGGTGCCCGGCATCGTCTGGGGAGAGGTGGTCGAGGGGCTCGCGGAGATGGCCGAGGCGTGCAACGACCTCTGGCGGTCGGGGGCGGCGGGGGAGACGCTCAGCTTCCGGAGGGCGTGACCCCGTCCAGAGCGTGCGCCGCCCGCAGCACCAGATCGTCCCGGTGCCGGGCGGCCACGAGCTGGAGCCCCACGGGCAGCCCGTCCGCGTCCACCCCGACCGGGACGGACGCGGCCGGCTGCTGCGTCAGGTTGAAGGGGTAGGTGAACGGCGTCCACCCCGTCCACCGCCGGTACCCCGAGCCCTTCGGCACCTCGGCGCCCGCCTCGAACGCCGTGACCGGCAGAGTGGGCGTCACCAGCAGGTCGTACGACTCGTGGAAGCGGCCCATCCGGCGGCCGAGGTCCATCCGGACATCGACGGCGGCGAGGTAGTCCAGCGCGCTGTAGCGCGCCCCGAGCCAGCAGATCTCCCGCAGTCCGGGATCGAGCAACTCCCGCTGATGCGGCCCCAGCTGCTGGGTGACCCGGGCCGCGCCGCTGAACCACAGGGTGTGGAAGGCGTCCACCGGGTCGGTGAAGTCGGGGTCGGCCTCCTCGACGTACGCCCCCAGCCCGGCCAGGCGCTCCACCGCCCGCCGCACCGCCGCCGCGACCCCCGGCTGGACCCGGACCTGTCCGCCGAGGGAGGGGGAGTAGGCGATCCGCAGACCGCGTACGCCGTCCTGGAGAACACCCCGGTAGGAGACCGCACTTGCCGCCGCTCCCGACCAGTCCCGGGCGTCCGGCGCTCCGATGACGTCCAGCATCAGCGCCGCGTCCGCCGCGTTCCGGGTCATCGGACCGACGTGCGCGAGGGTGCCGAACGCGCTCGCCGGGTACAGCGGCACCCGCCCGTACGTCGGCTTCAGTGCGAAGATCCCGCAGAACGCGGCCGGGATCCGGACGCTGCCGCCCCCGTCCGTGCCGAGCGCCAGGGGTCCCGCACCGAGGGCGACGGCTGCCGCCGCGCCGCCGCTTGAGCCGCCCGCGGTGCGGGTGGGGTCGTGCGGATTGCGGGTCACCCCCGACAGCGGGGAGTCCGTGACGCCTTTCCAGCCGAACTCCGGGGTCGTGGTCTTGCCGAGGAACACGGCCCCGTGCTCGCGCAGGCGGGCGACGGAGGGCGCGTCCTCGTCCCAACAGCCCTTCTCCGACAGGACCTTGGACCCTTTCAGGGTCGGGGACCCGCGCATCAGCAGGATGTCCTTCACCGTGACCGGCACCCCGTCCAGCAGACCGGCCGGCGTACCGCGCCGCCAGCGGTCCGCCGACTCCCGCGCCTGCGCGAGCGCCTCCTCGCCGGTCAGCCGCACGAACGCGTTGACCTCCGGCTGGATCTCCTCGGCCCGCTCCAGCGCCGCCCGGGTCGCCTCCACGGGGCTGAACTCGCCCTTGCGGTACCCCTCGACGAGCTGTACGGCGCCGAGTGCGGTGAGGTCCCTCATGCACACCCCCAGGTCAGTGTCCGGGTACGTACCCGCGCTTCTTGTCGACCACGTTCAGCAGTGGCTTGCCCGCCTCCCACCGCTCGTACAACTCCAGGAACTGCGCACCGAGTTCGTCCCGCCAGCCGACCGTGTCGCCACTCATGTGCGGGGACACGATCAGATCGGGCACCTGCCACAACGGGCTCTCGGGACCCAGGGGTTCGTGCTCGAAGACATCAAGGGCCGCGCCCGCGATCCACCGCCTGCGCAGTGCCTCGGCGAGCGCGTCCTCGACGACCAGGCCGCCCCGCCCGATGTTGATGAACCGCGCCGAGGGCTGCATCACCCCGAACCGCCGGGCGTCGAACATGCCGTACGTCTGCTCGGTCAGCGGCGCCGCCGCGATGATCCAGTCGGCGCGGGCGATCAACCGGTCCAGGTCGTCGGGGCCGTGGACGCCGGTGCGCGGGGTGCGGCCGACGAGCGCGGTGGTCACCTCCAGCGCCTTGAGCGTGCGGGCGATCGTCCGCCCGATGGGCCCGGTGCCGACGATCACGGCACGCGTACCGGACACCCGACGGGACTCCCGGTGCCGCCACGTGCGTTCCCGCTGGAGGTCCAGCGTGCGCGGCAGGTCCTTCGCCATCGCGAGGACGAGCGCGGCCACGTACTCGGCGATGGGCCGGTCGAAGATGCCGCGCGCGTTGGTCACCACCGTGTCGGACGCGGCGAGTTCGGGGCACATCAGATGGTCCACGCCCGCGCTCGCCGTGTGCACCCAGCGCGGCCGCGGACCCTCGCCGGGCCAGGCGTGCCGTACCGCGTGCGAGGTGAAGTCCCACACCAGCAGCACATCGGCCGACGGCAGCCGCTCGGCCAGCGTCGACGCGTCCGCGTGCGCCACCCGGACGCGGCCGGTGAGGCGGCCGAGGCGGGGGAGGGGATCGGCGTCCAGGACGAGGAGGGTGGGGGAGGCCAGGGTGGGGGAGGTCGGGGTGGGGGAAGTCATCCGAAGCCGTTCCTCCACGGGCGTCTGACATGCGCGGATTGACCACGCTCGCACCCGAACCTACCTTCGTCAACACGGGCGCGCGCACGGTCCGTTGTCCCCCTGTCTCTCACTGTGAGGCCGGTGCTGCCATGGACGTCTCCTTTCTCGGCGGACCGCGCCCCCAGCGCGGTGTCGGCGTCGTCGCCCCGTTCGACTTCGCACTGGATCGCGAGCTGTGGCGCTGGGTCCCGGACGAGATCTCGCTCCACCTCACCCGGACCCCGTACGTCCCCGTCGAGGTCAGCCTCGACCTGGCCCGTCTCGTCAGCGAGCACGAGACGCTGCACGACGCGGTGCGCACCCTGCACGCCGTCGCCCCCGAGGTCGTCGCCTACGCCTGCACCTCCGGCAGCTTCGTCGGCGGCGTCGCGGGCGAGCGCGCGATGTGCGAGGCGATGACGCGGGCCGGCGCGGTCCCGTCCGTCACCACGTCCGGGGCGCTCCTGGAAGCCCTGACCGAGCTGGGCGTACGCCGGGTGGCGCTGGTGACGCCGTACACCGTGTCGGTCACGCGCGCCCTGGAGGAGTACGTCGCGGAGGCGGGCGTCACCGTCACCGGCCGTGCCTTCATGGGCCTGACCAGGCACATCTGGAAGGTGCCGTACCGCCAGGTGGTCGCCATGGCGCACAAGGCGGCCCGGCGGGACACCGACGCCCTGTTCATCAGCTGCACGAACCTCCCGACGTACGACGTCATCCCGCAACTGGAGGCGGAACTGCGCCTCCCGGTGCTGTCTGCCAACCAGGTGACGATATGGGCGGCACTGCGCCGACTGGGTACCCGGGCCTTGGGGCCCTATCAGGCGCTGATCGATCCGGCGGCGCGCCAGAGCCCCCTGCGTCCCGTACTGCCCGACGAAGAACAGCAGCAGGAAGGCTGGACATGACCGCACTCGGACTCCTCTACCCGGGCCACTCCGGCGAGGACGACTATCCACGCATCGAGCAGCTCCTGGGCAGTGACATCCGGGTCGACGTGGTGCACACCGACATCGGCGAGGACGCCCACCGCGAGGACGCCCTGCTGGAGATGGGCTCGCCCGAACGCCTCGCGGCCGGCGTCGAGGAACTGCGCATGGCGGGCGCCGAGTCCGTGGTGTGGGCCTGCACCAGCGGCAGTTTCGTGCACGGCTGGGAGGGCGCCCACGGCCAGGTCCGCGCCCTGGCCCGGGCCGCGGGCATGCCGGCCTCCTCGACGTCCTTCGCCTTCGTGCACGCGGCCCAGGAGATCAAGGCCGGCCGGGTCGCGATCGGGGCGACGTACCCGGACGACGTGGCGGGCCTGTTCGCGGACTTCCTGCGGGCCGCCGGGCTGGAGGTGAGCGGGGTCAAGGGCGCCGGGATCATCACGGCGGCCGAGGTCGGCACCTGGGGCGAGGCGGAGGTCTTCGCCCTGGCGAGGCAGGCCGACACCCCGGACGCGGACGCCCTGCTCCTCCCCGACACCGCCCTGCACACGGTCGCCCACATCCCCGCCCTGGAGAAGGAACTCGGCAAGCCGGTCCTCACCGCCAACCAGGTCACCGTCTGGGAGGGCCTGCGCCTCACGGACCGCCGGGTGAACGCGCCACGGCTGGGGACGCTGTTCACGAAGGAGCCGATTGTGCAGGTGTGACAGACGGAAACGCCCTTCACGCACGGATGTGGGCATTCCGCCGCCGAGGTGACTGTGACAGCGCGACAATTGCCGCCTGCGCCGTCATCGGGGGATTCACATGTCGTCATTCACGCCGCCGCCACATCCGCCACGCCCACCGCGCCCGCCGCAGCCGCCCGGGGCGTCCCATAAGTGGCAGACCTTCGCTGCCCTGATCAGCGCGGGGGTCGGCGCCCTCACCTTCGCGGTCGGATTCATCGGCCTCCCGGCGGCGGGCGTCCCCTCACCGGCGGCGGCCCGCGAGACGGCTACGGTGACGGCGACGGTCACGACCTCTGCCGGTCCCGCCGTACAGAGCGCGGAGCCGGGCGGTAGTGGCGGTGATGATTCGACACCGTCAGACGTGGAATCGCCGGAGGTGCAATGGATCGGTCCCCTGCTTTCGCAGCAGCAGGGATTCGATCTCGACCTGGTGCCGCCCGCCGTCGGGGATGACGATATTGATCCCTGGGGTTTCGACGGACAAAAAGCGACGCTCATCTACAACAACTATGCGCTCGTGCCCGAAGGGGAAGAACCGGATTTCAGCGAGTGCAAGCTGCTCGCCACCACCAAGCCGCAGCCGCAACTCTCGGTCGCCGCGGGCCGTAGTGTCTGCCTGTTCACGGACGAGGGGAGGGTCGCCGTGGTCAGGGTGGACTCAGCGAATCCGGAGACCGAGATAGTGAACCTCACGGTCAAGGTCTGGGAGAAGGCCACCACCTGACCCCGGGGAATAAACCGGAGACCCCCTCCTGTTAGCACCGGACGGACACCGCACGGCCCGAAAGCAGGAGGCACACACCGTGACGTCAGACGAGACCCGGGGCACGGCACACGGCACCGCCCCCGTCCCCCTCTCCGTACTGGACCTGGTCACGGTCGGCGCCGGGCACACCGCCACCGAAGCCCTGCGCACCAGCGTCGAGCTCGCCAAGCTGGCGGAGTCGCGCGGGTTCCACCGGTACTGGGTCGCCGAGCACCACTCCATGCCCGGCGTGGCCTCGTCGTCGCCCGCCGTGATCCTGGCCCACCTCGCCGCCCACACCGACCGTATCCGCCTCGGCTCGGGCGGCGTCATGCTGCCCAACCACGCGCCGCTGGTCATCGCGGAGCAGTTCGGCACCCTGGAGGCCCTCGCCCCGAACCGGGTCGACCTGGGCCTCGGCCGCGCCCCCGGCACCGACGGCGCCACCGCGGCGGCCCTGCGCCGCAGCACGCAGCTCAACGAGGGCGCCGACGACTTCCCCGAGCAGCTCGCCGAGCTGACCCGGTTCCTCGACGACGACTTCCCCGACGGCCACCCCTACCGCCGTATCCACGCGGTCCCCGGCCCGATCCAGTCGACGTCCCCCGGCGGCGTCCAGTCCCCGCACCGCCCGCCGGTCTGGCTGCTGGGCTCCTCCGGCTTCAGCGCCCGCCTCGCCGCCACCCTCGGCCTGCCCTTCGCCTTCGCCCACCACTTCTCGGCGCAGAACACGATCCCGGCCCTGGACCTCTACCGCGAGTCCTTCCGCCCGAGCGAGATCCTCGCCGAGCCCTACGCCCTCATCGGCGTCTCCGCCCTCGCCACCGACGACGAGAAGGAGGCCCGCCGCCAGGTCCTGGCCGCCGCGCTGAACATGGTCCGCCTGCGCACCGGGCGCCCCGGCCTCGTGCCGAGCCCGGAGGAGGCGGAGGCGTACGAATTCAGCCCGATGGAACGCGAGTTCATCACGTCGTGGAACGCCAACGTCGTCCACGGCACCGCCGACGAGGTCCGCGCCGGCCTCGACGACCTCCAGAAGCGCACCGGCGCCGACGAGTTGATGATCACGTCCCACGCCCACGGCGGAGCGCTGCGCTTGCGTTCGTACGAACTGATCGCGGACGCCTACGGGTTGCCGACCGCCTGACGCGCCATCAACTCGGAGATACGATCCGGCGCCACCGGCCGTGAGTACAGCCACCCCTGGCCGGTGTCGCACCCGATCCGCCGCAGCCGTGAGGCCTGCGCGGACGTCTCCACGCACTCCGCGGTGACGGTGAGGCCCAGCCGGTGGGCGAGCTGGATCATCGCCTCGACGACGACCTCGTCGGCCGGGTTGGGCGGGGCGCCCGTCCCCTCGTACTGGAAGCCCCGGACGAAGGACCCGTCCAGCTTCAGGACGGCGACCGGCAGCCGGCTGAGGTAGGCGAGGTTGGAGTAGCCGGTGCCGAAGTCGTCGATGGCGATGTGGACGCCCATGTCGCTGAGCGCCTGGAGCGCCTGGAGCGGACGGCCCGCCGAGCCCATCACCGCGGACTCCGTGAGCTCCAGTTGCAGCAGCCCCGGGGCCAGGCCCGTCTCCGCGAGGATGTCCGCCACGTCCGCGACCAGGTCGGAGTCCCACACCTGACGGACCGCGACATTGACGCTGACGAAGATCGGCGGCTCCCCGGGATGGTCGAGCTGCCACTGCCGCGCCTGCCGGCAGGCGGTCGCCAGCACCCAGCGCCCCAGCGGCACGATCGAGCCGTCCTCCTCGGCCAGTGCGATGAACCGATTCGGCGTCAGCATCCCGAACTGCGGGTGGTTCCAGCGGACGAGGGCCTCGACGCCGCGCAGCCGCCCGTCCTCCATGCCGACCAGCGGCTGGTACTCCAGGACGAACTCCCCGCGCTCGATGGCCGGTCGGAGCGTGGAGGCGAGGGCCTGGCGGGTCATGCGGTGGGCGTTGCGCTCCGGGTCGAAGAGCGTCCAGCGGGACTTGCCGTCGGCTTTCGCCCAGTACAGCGTCGTGTCCGCCGCCTGCACGAGCGCGGTCGGGGTGGTGCCGGCCGCGTGCCGCTCCACGACACCGATCGACGCGGAGACCGACAGCCGGTGCCCGGCGATGTCGAAGGGGCTCTGCACCGCCTTCAGCACCGCCTCGGCGAGATCGGCGAGTTGGTCGGTGCCGGTGGAGTCCTCGACGAGCAGCGCGAACTCGTCGCCGCCCAGTCTGGCCACCAGCGGGGCGCTGCCCCGGGCGAAGCCCGCCTCGTCCGCGCACCGCGTCAGCCGCTCCGCGACGGCGGCCAGCAGCCGGTCCCCGACCCGGTGGCCGAGGGTGTCGTTGACGGCCTTGAAGCCGTCGAGGTCCAGATAGCACAGCCCGATCCGGCCGGTGCCGCCCTGCTCGTACGCCTCCGGCTCCAGCGCGGCCGACAGCCGCTCGAAGAACAGGGTGCGGTTGGGCAGCCGGGTCACCGGGTCGTGCATCTGCAAGTGCCGCAGCCGGGCCTGGAGTTCACGCTGGGAGCTGACGTCGGCGATCGACAGCAGCACCCCGGGCTCGCCGCTGCCGAGCGGCGCGACGGTGACCTGCACCCACAGGGACTGGCCGTCGGGGTTCTTCATCCGCCGGGTGCAGCGCAGCCGGGCCTGCCGGCCGCGCAGCACCTCTCGATAGGCGTGCCAGGTCCGGGCGTCGGAGGCCAGGTCCACCAGATCGGCGGCGATCCGTCCGACGAGCGCGTCGGACGGGCAGCCGAGGAGTTCGCCGCAGGTGCCGTTGGCGCTGACGACCAGCCCCTCACGGTCGACGACGGCCATGGCGAGCGGCGCGGCCACGAAGGCCGACCGGTAGGCCGTGGGTTCCGGGTACGCCGTGGGTTCCGGGTACGCCTGGGGGTCCGTACGAGATGACGTGTTGAAGTCACTGTCTGTGACGGCCGCCCGGTCGAGGTCTGTCGCGGGCGCCGGCCCTTCGGAGGTTCCGCTCACCGTTCGCTCCCGCAGTGCACTCGATCGCTGTCCGTGCAGGAAAGTGTGCCGATCATAGAGGCTGGCCCCCACCCCTTCCAGCCACTGCCCAGTGTCCCGGAAACACGGGCCCTTCTGACAGATCGTTTCTGCCCGCACCTGGACGGCTTGTTGGGCCGCCCGACCAGGTGTGACGTTCCGTGAGCGATTCGGGGTGTCGATTCTGACGGTTCTTCGGCTGACTCACTCTTCTGGTGCAGACAAACAGGGCGTAGTACGACAATCTCACACAGGCTGGGTGCGGTGTCCCGTGAACCGCATCCGGAGGTCCCCGTGCCGCGCCCCTTCCCGCGCCCCCGACTGCGCAGCACCGCGGCCGTGTTCACCACGATGTCGGCGCTGGCCGCGACCTCGCTCATCACCGGCCCCTCGGTCGCCGAGCCGTTCTCCGCCGAAGCCTGTGCCCTCACCCGCACCGAGGCCCACCACTCCGAGGGCCTCGACACCTGGAACGCCGCCTACCCCCGGCCGACCCGCACCCTGAACGCGGTGATGGTCTTCCTGTCCTTCCCGGACGCGACCCCGCGCACCACGCCCGACCAGCTCACCGCCGACCACTTCCCCGCCACCAGCCGCTTCTTCGAGCAGGCCTCCTACGGCAGGTTCACGCTGCGCCCGCATCCGCTGCGGCACTGGATCCGGATGCCGCAGCCCTCCACGTCGTACGTCATAGAGCGTGACTGGAACGCGTCGCACCGCGCGGCCTATCTGCGCGACGCGCTGGCCGCCGCGGACGGGCAGGTGGACTTCTCGCGGTACGACGTCGTCTACTTCGTCGCCGACCCGGACGCGCCCGGCGTGGACTCGGACGCCACGAAGGTGGTCAACCTGGACGCTCCACTGCGGGCCGACGGCACGGACATCCGCCGCGTCGTCACCGTGTTCGAGCAGCACCCGCCGGACCGGCTGGTCCTCGCCCATGAGACCGGCCACGTCTTCGACCTCCCGGACCTCTACCACCGCCCCGCCGACGGCAAGGGCGACTGGGACACGTACGTCGGCGACTGGGACCTGATGGGCAGCCAGTTCGGGATGGCCCCCGACCTGTTCGGCTGGCACAAGTGGAAGCTGGGCTGGCTGGAGCCGCGGCAGGTGGCGTGCGTGCAGCGGCCGACGCGGCTGACGCTGGAGCCGCTGGGTGCGGGACCGGGAACGCCGGTCGGCGGCCGCGCGGCCTTCGGCCTGGGGCGCGGCACCAAACTCGCCGTGGTCCGCACCGGCCCCGACAGCGCCCTCGCCTTCGAGGCCCGCGGCCCGGCCGGCAACGACGCGGGGACCTGCAAGGAAGGGGTCCTGGTCTACCGGGTACGCGCCGGCGCCGCGTCCGGCGGCGGCCCGATCCAGGTCATCGACGCCCACCCCCACACGGAGGCCTGCTGGGAGGGCTCGGTCTACCCACCCCTCGCGGACGCCCCGGTCGCCCTGGGCGAGAGCTTCACGGTGCCGGGGGACGACGTAAGGGTGAAGGTGGAGAGCCGGACGGCCTCCGGGGCGTGGACGGTGAAGATCACGCCGTAGCGGGCGGACGCGGATACACAAGAAGCCCCTCGCTTCCGCGAGGGGCTTCTTGTTCGTCTGTGCGCCGCCAGGGACTCGAACCCCGGACCCGCTGATTAAGAGTCAGCTGCTCTAACCAACTGAGCTAGCGGCGCCTGCTGACGTCGTAGACCTTAGCATCCTGATCGGCGGGAGGAAAAATCGATATCCGCACCGCCGTGCGGGCCGCTCGTACGGCCGCCCAGAGCAGGATCTCGGGGCCCGGCAGCCAGGGGTGACGGGTGTCCGGGGCGACCAGCCAGCGGCTGTCGAACGGGGTCGGTGTCGCGCGTGTCGGCAGGGGTGCCGGGAGGGTCACCGCGTCGCCGTTGCCGTGGCACAGCAGCGGCGGGATCGCGCCCGTGCGACCGCACTCCTCCCACTGCAACAGCGACGTCAGCCGATGCGCGGTGCCCGGCGCGGCGAACAGGAGCATGCGGCCCCGGAACACCGCGACCGGCCCCGAGCCGGGCCCGTCGTCCCATAAGCGGTCGAGCATCCGGCGGCCGAAGATGCCGGGCGCGTTCACGACGTCGAACGCGGCGCCGCACGGCAGGACCACCGGGGCGTCCGGACGGTCCTCCCAGAGGGCGAGCGTGCTGCGCGGATACGTTCCTGCGGAGGCGAGCCAGG
This sequence comes from Streptomyces sp. NPDC051913, assembly GCF_044593635.1. NCBI lineage: Bacteria > Bacillati > Actinomycetota > Actinomycetes > Kitasatosporales > Streptomycetaceae > Streptomyces > Streptomyces sp. NPDC051913. The sequence goes on from NZ_JBIUCI010000011.1 coordinate 206,088, forward strand.
AGGCACCGTCCGCAGTGACCCCGCAGACGTCGGAACGGTCGGAGAACGGCTCGGTGCGTGTGTCGCTCATGCATCCAGATGTACTGGGCGTGAGCGTTCTGTTTCCGAGAGTTGCCGAAAACCGGGACGGGAGGGGGTGAGGAGGGGTATCTTGCCCGCCTGGCATATGCCAGAACTGAATAGACGAACCCCCGGTGACGAGCCCCAACGGCTACGCCGGGTCGGCGAGCCCCTTCTCCGCCGCGCCCTCGGCCGTCCCGCGCATCAGGTCCCGCCCGAACTCGACCATCTTCTTGGCATAGTCCTCGGTCCACTCGGCCCGCTCCGCGATGTCCGCCGGCGTCAGCCGGTCGAACCGCCGGGGGTCGGCCAGCTGGGCCGCCGCCATCGCCTGGAACTCCACGGCACGGTCCGTCGCCGCACGGAAGGCCTGCGTCAGCTCCGTCGCCCGGGCCAGCAGCTCCCTGGGGTCGTCGATGGACTCCAGGTCGAAGAAGTGCTCCGGGTCGCCGGCCGCCTGCGCGGGCTCGAAGAGCAGGGGCGCGGGGCGTAGCCGCGGTTCGTTCCGACGCGGCGTGGGCTCCGCCATGTCTTCTCCTCCTCGTACGTCGCTGATGCCACCTCCGTAGGTAGCGGACCATCGTCCATTGTCGCGCGCCCGCGCAAGGGCCCCGTAAGGACGGGGGAATCCCACAGGTCAGGGCTGCCAGGTCACCCGGTCTCGCGCCGTGAGTCAGGGCTGCCAGGTCACCCGGTGCTCCGCCAGGTGTGCCAGCACCGCGTGGTTCGCCTCCCAACCGTCCGGGAACTTCACCAGCGTGCCCAGTTGCACCGGCTCCGTCGACGGGTAGTCGTCCAGGAGGTCGCCCACGCCCGCCCGGCAGACCACGATGCACGCGTGCCGGTGGCGGGAGGCGAGGACGCAGAGGCGGCCCGTCTCCAGGTGGAACGCCGTGGCGTCGGGGCGGCCCGACAGCGGGTGCAGGACGACCGTGACGTCGTACTCCCGGCCCTGGAGACGGTTCGCCGTGTCGACGGTGACGTCCGTGACGCCCAGGTCGGTGAGGGCCGCGCGGACCGCCGCCGCCTGGTCGCGGTGGGCCGTGCCGACGGCGATGCGGTCGGGGGTGAGGGGGGTGGGGTCGGGGGAGCGTTCCGACGTTGCCGCGCCGCCGCGGTCCAGCAGACGGCGCACCACCGTGGCCACCGCCCGGACCGCCTCCGGGTCCGTGCGCGGGGTGTGCCGGGCGGGCAGCTCCAGCAGGCCCCAGCCGGACTCCGCCGCCTCGTCGATGACCCGGTCGGGGCCCGAGCCGTCCGAGAGGACCGCGAAGGACAGGGCGCGGTCGCCGTGGTCGGTGCCGCTGCGGAACTGGGTGTACGGGTAGAACGCCGCCGAGACCAGCGGGGCCGCGGACGCCGGGAGCCGCCAGGACACCGGGAGACGGTGCTGGGGGAGGGTCGGGTTGTGGGCGAGGAGGGTCGTGACGGCCGATGCCGAGGGGTCGTACGACAGGCCCGCCCACTGCTCGCTGCCCACGATCGCGAACGGGTCCAGCTGGCCCGGGTCGCCCACGAACAGCGCCCGCTGGAACAGGCCCGCGACGGCGAGCAGGGAGTCCGAGCGCATCTGGTACGCCTCGTCGACGATCGCGTGCTCCCACGGCTCGTCCACCTTGACGTGGGCCCACTTGGCGGCCGTGGAGATCGTGACCGGGAGACCGGCGAGGTCCGTCGCCTTCGCCGACTTCCGTACGTTCGGCAGGTCGTCCAGCGCCTTGTCGTACGCGTCGGCGTCACTGCTGTGCAGCCGGCCCACCGGCAGCTCGGGGTTCTTCTCGGCGAGCCGCAGGACCAGGTCGTCCACCTGGGCGTTGGTCTGCGCGACGACCATCAGCGGGCGCCCGGCGTCGGCCAGTTCGAGGGCCGCGCGGACGACCAGCGTGGACTTGCCGGCGCCGGGCGGGGAGTCGACGACGACACCGCGCGCGTCGCCGTGCAGGGTGTCGCGGAGGATCGCGTCGGTCGCCCGGCCGGCCGCCGCACCGGGGTCGAAGCGGCCGGAGAGGTCGGAGACGGTGGTCACAGGACGTCCTCCGCGGTCAGGGGATCGGCGGCCTCCTGGACGGCCTCACCGGGCGGCCCGCCGTGCGTCCAGGGCGTGTTCTCCGGGTCGGGGAGCTTGGCGCCGCCCCGCTGCTCGTGCTCGAAGAGGGTGAAGCAGAGCCGGTCGCCCTTCTCGGGGACCGACCCCGGCTCGGGCTCCTTGCCGCGGCCCATCTTGTCGAGGACGCGGAGCACGACCAGGGCGCCCTCGTCGTCGAGGGCCACGAACTCGGCCGACTGCGGCTTGCCGCCCAGGGAGCGGTAGACCTTCACACGCTCCCCGAGATGCGGCCGGTCGTCCGTGCGCAGCGTCACGAGCGGGCGCGGGCTGGGGCGCTTGCCCTCGCTGTACGTCATGACGACATCCGTCACCTCGCCCGCGAACGCCTCCCCGGACAGCCGTCGACCCGCCATCACCAGCGGGTCGTCGAGGGCCTCCTGCGCCTCCAGGCGGGCCTGCTCGCGCTCGCGCGTGGCGAGCTTGTTGGCGGCGGTCACCGCGTCGTCGCGGCGCGGCTGCGGGGGCTCACCCGCGGTGATGCGGTCGCGGTGGGAGGTGAACGACCAGCGGTCGCGGGTCCAGCGCTCCTCCACGCGCGCGCCCTCGGGCAGTACTCGCAGGAGGTCCAGGCCGCGCCACACCGCGTCCCAGGTGGGGCGGGTCCGGCTCTCGACGAGGTCCCTGATCGCGCGCTCGGCGGCGGTCAGCTCACCGAGCCGGTCGTCCGCCTCCAGGCCGTCCTCGGCGGCGGCGAGCGCCGTACGCGCGCGGTTGTAGCGCTCGATGGCGGGGGCGAGCAGCTTGTTGTCGAACGCCGGGTCGGTGGCCGGGCCGGCCGGCGGGTGCAGCAGCTGGCCCTTGGCGTCCCGGGCGAGCTCGGCCGCGAGGGCCGCCTCGGCGCCGGTCGCGCCCTCCGGAGGGTCGATCCAGGCCAGCAGCGCGCCCAGATGCTGGTCCTCCAGGCTGGACTGGCCGGTCGCCCAGTGCCGGGACAACAGCTCCGTCGCGGCGAGCAGCAGCGAGGAGCCGGGGACGCGGGCCCGCTCCCCGAAATGGGTCAGCCACCGGCCCAGCAACGGCACGCGCGGGGGCGCCGGGTGCGGGGCCTCCGGATCCTGCTCGGCCGTACGGCGAAAACGCATGGAGCGCCCGAGCAGCCGTACGAAGTCGATGCCCGCGCGGCTCGGCACGATCAGCTGCGGGGCGTCCGCGCACAGCTCGACCTCGACCTTGACCCGCTTGCCGGTCTCCGGGTCGGTCTCGCTGCGCTCGGCGGCCTCCACCGCCTCGGCGTAGGTGTCCACGTACGGCAGGACGACGTCCGCCAGCTCGGACAGGAACTGGAACCTGAGGTCGCGGTCGCGCGGCTGCGGGACGACGAGCAGGCGCGGCGCGTCCCGGTCGGTGCCGACGAGCGCGCCGAGCGGGGCACCGGCCTCACCGGCGGTGGTGAGCGGGACGAGGACCAGGGGGCGGTCGGCCAGATGCCGGTGGCGGACGGTCGCGGCGGGCTGCGCGCGGCCGGTGCTGACGGCTTCCAGGCGGGCGAGGGTGGCGATCAGCGACATGCGGCGGCTCCCAGTGCCTCCGCACGGAGGGCGGCGGCCTTGCGCAGGGCGGCGACGGTCGGGTCCTCCGGGTCGCCGGCCTCCCCGCGCGCCGCCGCAAGGACGTCCGGGACGGTGGTGAGGCCGCCCAGCTCGGCCCGGACGGACCGGCCCAGGGGTGTCACCGCGCCCGCCGCGCGGGAGCGGTCGCGGCAGTGGAAGGCCAGCTCGCACGCGGCCAGGCACTCGGGCGCGTAGGTCGCCGGGACCGACTCCACGGCGGCCGTCAGTTCCTCGGCGGGCCGGCCGGGGTCGAAGCAGGTGCCCTCGGGGAGCGTGTCGGCGATGTCCTGGATGCGGGTGAGGCGCGCCAGTTGGCGGCCGGTGACCGCGCGCTGCTTGCGGACGTCGACCGCGGAGGCGGTGGGCAGGTTGGAGAAGTCCTTGGGGCAGACGAGGAGGACGCGGTGGCGTACCTCGGGGGAGGGTTCCATGCGCGCTGCCACCTCCTCCAGCGCCAGCACGTAGACCGCGGCCTGGCGGGCCGCCGCCCCCACCTTCGCCGGGTCCGCTGAGCCGTCCAGCAGCGGGAAGGACTTGATCTCGACGACCGTCCAGCTGCCGTCCGGGTGCACCACCACCGCGTCCGGCTCCAGGAAGGCGGGGGAGCCCGCGACGTCCAGGGCGAGCATCGGGTGGTCGAGCAGTGTCCACTCGCCGCGCGCCTCGCCGGCCTCGCGCAGGGCCAGCGCGGTGCGGGCGGTACGGCCCTCGGGGCCGATCGCGGTGAGGTCGGGCACACGCGCGTGGGCGGGGGGTTCGGCGGCCGGGTCCAACCTGTCGTGCACCAGTCGCAGCAGTTCGGCGCCGCCGTCGGCCTTGACCTTCGCCTCGAAGGCGTTGCCCCGGGTCAGCGCGAACTGCGACTGGCCGAACGCGGAAGGGGAGCCCAGCGCGCTCGCCAGCGTCGCCTTGTTCACCCCGGCACCGTCGAGGATCGCGCGCCGTCTGCACCCCGGGTTGGCGGCGAGGGCGGCCAGGGCGCGGGCATCCAGCGCCTTGGCCGGTACGTCGGGACCGCGCAGCTCAGCGAGCTGCTGCCGGAGCGCCGTCCCCCGCGTCCGTGGGAGAGGCACTCGGCTCGGTTCCCGCTCCGACCCGTGACTCGCGCTGCCGTGGAAATCGCTCACCCGCGGAAGTCTGGCATCCGCCACTGACAATTGAGGCCTGTGCGGCTCCGGTGCCCGCCGTGACGGGCGTGAGTGCCGTCGCCACACGCCCCCTGACCCGGTCCGCGGTCCGCAGCACGAGCGGCGCCAGCAGCAGTCCGACGCCCATGACGGCGGCGCCCGCGACGGCGTCGAGGAAGTAGTGGTTGGCGGTGCCCATGACCACGATCGTGGTGATCAGCGGGTAGGCGACACCGGCGGCCTTGGTGATACGCGTCCCGCCGTACCGCCACAGCATGACCCCGCACCACAGCGCCCAGCCCACATGCAGGCTCGGCATGGCCGCGTACTGGTTCGTCATTCCGCCCATGCCACGGGGCGCGCTCGCCTCGCCGCCCCACCAGCCGTACGAGCTGTACTGGGCCATCGTGTCGACGAAGCCATAGCCCTCGGAGAGGAGGCGGGGCGGGCAGGTGGGCAGCAGGGTGAAGCCGATCAGGCCGATGAACGTGGACGTCATCAGCCAGGTGCGGGCGGCGCGGTAGCGCACGGCGCGAGACCGGAACAGCCAGATCAGGATCGCCGGGGTGACCAGGTAGTGCAGCGACGCGTACCAGAAGTCGGCCGGTACGCCGAGCCAGGCCTCGCTCGTGAACAGCCGGTTGAGCGGGTGCTCGGCGTTGATGTGGAGGAACTTCTCCACCCGCAGGATCGTCAGGCCGTGGTCGACGGCGCTCGTGACATCACCCCGGGCCAGGAGCCGGCCCGCCGAGTAGCAGGCGTACACCAGGAGGATCAGCGGCAGCTCGGTCCACCAGCGCAGCCGGGTACGCGGGGCCGTCTCGCTGCCCGGTGTCTCGGCGTGCGGCATCCGATCGCCTCCCCCTTCTCGTTGCGGCGTCCGGTTGCCCGGTCTTACCACTTTACGGTGTATGTGCTCGTGCCCGTGCGGGGGCCCCGGCCCTCTAGGACGCAGAGATCGACCGACGGGTTGCCCCCGGACAGGGTGCGCGATGATGGGTGGGGTCCGCCCGGTTTTTTCCTCGAAAGGTTTCTCACCTCATGGCACCGCGCATCCTGCTCGCCCGGCACGGACAGACCGAATGGTCCCTGGCGGGCAAACATACGGGCCGGACGGACGTGCCGCTCCTGGAGGAGGGCCGGCGTGGCGCGAAACTCCTCGGCGAGCGCCTGCACCGGTCGCCGCTGGACGGCCTCCCCGGCGTCGAGGTGCGCACCAGCCCGCTGGCACGCGCGCGGGAGACCTGCGAACTCGCCGGGTTCGGTGAGCGCGCGAGCGACTGGGACGCGCTCATGGAATGGCACTACGGCGCGTACGAGGGCATGACCCCGGACGAGATCCAGGCCGTGAACCCGGGCTGGCTCATCTGGCGCGACGGCGTCCCCGAGGGCGAGACCCTCGCCGAGGTCACCGCCCGCGCGGACGAGGTGGTGGCGTGGGCCCGCGAGGCGGACCGCGACGTCCTGATCTTCGCCCACGGCCACATGCTCCGCTCCATAGGCGCCCGCTGGCTCGGCCTGCCTCTCGACTTCGCGGCCCGGATCAGGCTGAACCCGACGTCCCTGTCGGTGCTGGGCTGGGCGTACGGGGAGCCGGCGGTCGAGAGCTGGAACGACACGGGCCACCTGGCGGGCTAGCCCGGTCCCTACGCCGTACGCGGCAGGGAGGCGTGCCGCTCCAGGAACGCACCCACCCCGGCGGCGCGCCGATGAGGCAGCAGCACGCGCGTGGTCCCCGCCAGCATCGACTGGATCCGCGACGACTGCACCTGCCCCAGCAGGTCGAGCACCCGCATCCCGGCCGCCGCGGCCTCGTCGGGGCGTCCCCCGCGCGCGAGGTCGTCCGTCAGCTCGGCCGTGTACAGGGCGATGTTCCGGGTGAAGTGCGGGTCCTGGAGCTGCGCCGCCCGGTGCGCGTGCCGTGCCGCCCGCGACCAGTCGCCCAGCGTCGACCAGCACTGCGCCTCAAGGCCCTCCAGCTCGGCCTCTCCGTAGAAACTCATCCACTCGGGGTCGGCGTCCGAGGGGCCGCGCTCGAAAAGGGCCTGCGCCCGGACCAGCGCCTGTTCGCAGCCGGTGCGGTCGGCGAGCCCCGCCCAGCCGCCCGCCTCCCGCAGCGCGAGCAGCGACATCAGCCGGGCGGACCCCAGCGGACGCCCGACCCGCTGCGCGGCCTGCGCGGCCCGCACCGCCTCCCGCGGCCGGCCCGCGTCGCGCGCGAGGAACGCGGTGTTGCAGAAGGCGTGCGACTCCAGACCGGCGTCACCGGTCATGCGCGCGGTCGCGAGCGCCTCCGCGTAGTGCGAGCGCGCGTCGTCGAACCGCCCCGAGTCGTGCGCCAGCCAGCCCACGGAGATGGCGAGTTCACCGGCGCCCGAGTGCAGCCGGTCGGCGGTGGTCTGCCGGGTCGCACCCGCGTCCAGCAGTGCGTAGGCGGCGCGCAACGGCGTCGCCGCGCGCCGGTAGAGGCCGTCCGCGCCGTGCCGGTCGTCCAGCAGCCTGATCCGTCGTACGGCTTCTTCCAGGGCGTCCGCGTCGGGGACTCCCGGGCGCCGGACGCGGCGTTCGGCCGCCGCGGCGGTCGTGGCGAGCCCGATGGTGCCCATTGAGGCGACGGCCACGGTGGCGCCCCCGCCGGTCATGAATGCGCGACGTAGCACGTCGCTCTCCTCGTAGTTGTCGTGCGTCTCGTACGGGTTCTGCGTGTCATACGGCTCGTGTGCCCTCCACGTCTCACCCGTCGCGCCACCCGCGGGGTACGCGGGTGTGGTGACGTGCGCCGGGGGCGCGTCCTCGGTGGGGCGCGCCCCGCGTCCGCGTACGGACGCCCGGGGCGCGAAGCCCAGGTCGGTGAGCGTGCGGCCGGGGAACATGTGCAGGAACACCCGTTCGTACGCGTAGTTGGGGCAGCGGATCTCGCCCGCCTCGACCCGGCCCACATAGCGCGCGTCGCAGCTGACCCGCTCGCCGATCTCGCGCGCGGCCCGTCGGACCGCCGCGGCGAACTCGGCCGGGGAGCGCTGCGCGCGCAACTCCCGGAACGCGAGGTTCGGCCGTGGTGGCCTGGGGGGCTGGGACGAGGTCACCTTTGACGTCGCCATGGCCGGGTCCTCTCGTGCGAACCGTCGAACCATGCCGGATCCATGGTGAGTTGAGTGGTATGTCACTGTCGTCACCCTGGTTCCGGCGGGCAAGAACGTACCTGCTGTGTCGGACCCGCCACGCAGTGTTTGGCTACAAACCGGATATCTCATCCACGATCTGCCATGAACTGCCATCCTTTGCGGCTGACTTCCGCCGTAGCCGTTGACGCCGCCGTGCGTTGAACTCCATGGACCGGGAGCCGCCCGACTCCCGAGCCGCTCGTCCAAGGAGGGGTGCCGTGGTGGAGGCCGGGATGAAGACCAGCCGGAGCATCGAGGTCTGTACGCCGCTGACGGAGTACAGCGAACCGCCGCTCGCCGAGGTCGGCTGTGACCTCGTCACGGTGCCGACCCGGCAGGGGCTGGAGGCGGTCGACATCCTGCGGCGGGGGGCCGGGGAGGCGGTGGGGCCCGTACTGCACGACGACGGGGGCGACACCCTCGGCTTCGTGGTTCCGCCGGGGACGGCCGCCGCGTGGGACGTCCCGGGCAGCACCTGTACGGAGACCAACGGACGGGGACTGCGACTCAACCCCGAGCCGCCGGTGGCGGGCTCGGACTGGCTGCTGCCGCCCGGCGAGGCCGACCTGGCCACCGACCCGGTGGTGCTGCGGGCGGCGCTGGGGGAGGCGGCCCGGCTGATCGAGGCGGCGGACGGCTGCCAGTGACCTCCGGTGGCGAGGCTGCGCGAGCCTGACACCGTGCGGCTTGCGACAATGGGCGCATGGCAAGGTCCCGTAGTTCCCGGCGTGCGGCCGCTTCCGTCGAAGCCGTCGTGGAACCCGTCGACGGCGGGCTCGCCGAGCTGATCCCCGACCGGGAACGCGCGCGGGCCTGGACGCTCCTCATCGACGGGGCACCGCAGTCGCATGTCGACCTCGGCGACCCCGCCCACCTCTCCTTCGAGTACCAGCGCCGCCTCGGCCATGTCATCGACCTGGTCGGCCCGCCCGGCAAACCGGTGCACGCCGTGCATCTCGGCGGTGGCGCCCTCACCCTCGCCCGGTACACCGCCGCGACCCGGCCCCGCTCCACCCAGCAGGTCGTCGAGCGGGACGCGGCCCTCGTCCAACTGGTCCGCCGGGAACTGCCGTTGGACCCGAACGCCCGGATCCGGGTGCGCTCCACCGACGCCCGCGAGGGGCTCGGCAAGGTGCTCGACGGCTGGGCCGACCTGGTCATCGCCGATGTGTTCAGCGGGGCGCGCACCCCGGCCCACCTGACCTCGACCGAGTTCCTGGACGAGGTCCGCAGGGCCCTCAAGCCGGGCGGCTGCTACGCCGCCAACCTCGCCGACGGCCCCCCGCTGGCCCATCTGCGCGGCCAGATCGCCACCGCCGCCGCCCGCTTCGAGCACCTCGCCCTGATCGCCGACCCGACGGTCCTGCGCGCCAAACGCTTCGGCAACGCCGTCCTCGTCGCCTCCGACACCCCGCTCCCGATCGCCGAACTGACCCGCAGGGCGGCCGGCGACCCCCACCCGGGCCGGGTCGAACACGGCCGCGCCCTCCTGGACTTCACCGGCGGAGCTACCCCCGTCACGGACGCGTCGGCCATCGCCTCGCCCGCGCCACCGCCCTCGGTGTTCCGCTAGGGACGTCGCTAGTACGTCCCGACGTCCACCCGCGGCGCGCTGTCGTGCCAGGTGCAGAACACCGACACCCGGTCCGCGCCGGAGGCGAACTCCACCCGGATCCACGTCTCCGTCTTCCACACCTGCATCGACCAGCCCGCGGCCGGCGTCGCCGACACCAGCGTCGCGGAGCTCTCGCCGAGCGAGAACACCGCCCGGCCGCCCTCGGTGTCGTAGCTCTTGACCTCGCCGGAGACGGTGGGGGAGGGACTCGGGGACTTGGTCGGGGTCTTCGAGGGGGCCGGCGTGGGGGACGGCTCCCGTGACGCCGTGCTCCTCGACGGGGACGCGGACGGCCGGGCCGTCGACGACGCCAGCGGCTTCGACTCCTGCGTGGTCTGCTCCGCCACCGTGATGGGCAGGGCGCGCGGTGGGTCGTAGGCCGTCCCCGCCATGACCGTGTGCACACCCCACCACGACAGCGTGACCGCCGCGCCCGTGGCGAGCAGCCAAGCCAGTACGTGTACGAGTCCTCTGCGCATCGCCGGTCATACTGCCTCACGAGCACCACCAGCCGCATGCGTGGGGAGTTATCCACAGGCCGGGATGCGGCTCGGCCGGATGGCGTACGGTGCGGCGCATGGCAAGTGTGCTCGTGGTCGAGGACGACCAGTTCGTACGCTCGGCGCTGATCCGGCAGCTGACCGACGCCGCCCACACGGTGCGGAGTGTCGGTACGGCGCTGGAGGCGCTGCGCGAGGTCGCCCATTTCCGTTTCGACGTCGTCATCCTCGACCTCGGTCTGCCCGACCTGGACGGGTCCGAGGCGCTGAAGATGCTGCGCGGGATCACCGACGTACCGGTGATCATCGCCACGGCGCGGGACGACGAGGCGGAGATCGTGCGCCTGCTGAACGCGGGAGCGGACGACTATCTGACCAAGCCCTTCTCGGTGGAACACCTCTCCGCCCGGATGGCCGCCGTCCTGCGGCGCTCCCGGGCCGTCGTCGGGGAGGCGGCGCCGGAGTCAGTGCTGCGCGTGGGCGGCCTGACCGTCGATCCGCTGCGCCGCCAGGCCGAGCTGGACGGCGTCCGTCTGGACCTCACCCGCCGCGAGTTCGACCTGCTCGCCTTCCTCGCCGGCCGCCCCGGTGTGGTCGTCCCCCGCAAGGAGCTGCTCGCCGAGGTGTGGCAGCAGTCCTACGGCGACGACCAGACCATCGACGTCCATCTGTCCTGGCTGCGCCGGAAGTTGGGGGAGACCGCGGCCAGGCCCCGCTATCTGCACACCCTGCGGGGCGTCGGGGTGAAGCTGGAGCCACCCGGCGGGGGGCTGCCGCTGTGAGGTGGGCACTCGTCAAGGTCTGTCTGGCCGTCACCACCATGGTCGTGGTCGCCTTCGCGATCCCGCTCGGCCTCGTCATCAAGGAGATGGCCCGGGACCGCGCCTTCTCCAACGCCGAACGGGAAGCGGCCGCCGTCGCCCCCGCCCTGTCCATCACCACCGACCGGGACCAGCTGGAGCGGGTCGTCGCCTCCGCGGGCTCGGAGGACGGGATGGCCGTGCACATACCGGCGAGCGGCCAGGACCAGGCCGTCGACATCGGACGGCGGCGCGCCGCCGCCGACGACGTGGCGACCGTGCGCAGACTCGGCCGCGCCTCCACCACCGAGGTGCCGGGCGGCTCCACGCTGCTCCAGCCCGTCGCGCTGAGCTCCGGCGAGATCGCGGTCGTCGAGGTGTACGTCCCCGAGGCCGAGGTCAGCAACGGGGTGGCCACGGCGTGGGCGGTGCTCGCCGGGGTCGGCGTCGCGCTGATCGTCGGCTCGGTCGCGGTCGCCGACCGGCTGGGCGTACGGATGGTGCAGCCCGCGCAGAAGCTGGTCGAGGGCGCGCACGAGCTGGGGGAGGGGAAGCTGGGCGCGCGGGTGCCCGAGGAAGGGCCCGACGAACTGCGGCTGGCCGCGGTCGCGTTCAACTCCATGGCCGATCAGGTCGTTCAACTGCTGGCCAACGAGCGGGAGTTGGCGGCCGACCTGTCGCATCGTCTCCGTACGCCGCTCACCGTGCTGCGGCTCAACGCCGCCTCGCTCGGGGACGGGCCCGCCGCCGAGCAGACCCGGGCCGCGGTCGCCCAGCTGGAGCGGGAGGTCGACACGATCATCCGGACCGCGCGGGAGGCCAAGCCGCAGACCGCGGCCGCCGGGCCCGGCGCCGGGTGCGACGCCGCCGAAGTGGTGCGCGAGCGGATGGCGTTCTGGTCGGCGCTGGCCGAGGACGAGGGGCGCAAGGTGCGGGTGGCCGGGGTGGAGCGGCCGGTGCGCATACCCGTGGCCCGCGCCGATCTGGCCGCCGCACTGGACGCCCTGCTCGGCAACGTCTTCCGGCACACCCCCGAGGGCACCGCCTTCGCGGTCGACGTGCACAACGGCGAGGACGCGGTGATCGTGCTGGTCTCCGACGCGGGGCCCGGCATCCTGGACCCCGAGGCCGCGATGGCCCGCGGGCGGGGCTCGGGGAGCGCGGGGTCGACCGGGCTGGGCCTGGACATCGTGCGCCGGCTCGCGGAGGAGACCGGCGGAGACGTACGGATCGGGTCGTCCGTGCTGGGCGGCACCGAGGTGCGGATCTGGATCCAGTTGGACGGGCGGGTGCCCGAGCGCCGGGGGCACCGGGTGCGACGGCGTCGTACCGGACGATTGGTCTCGACCTTTAACCGTCCCCGATCCCTTCCTTAAGCGCACCCTAAGATCGCCAACCGTCGCCCGGATCAGGCGCTTTGCCCGTTTCCGGCTCGCTAGCGTGCTGCCGCACCACACCCCCGAACAACGAAGGCAGGCACGCCATGAGCACGCACCGGCGCAAGGTGAGCGGCAGAAACAAGGTGATCGCCGGGGCCGTCGCCACGGCCGTGGTCGGTGGCGGCGCGATCCTGCTCACCGGCACCGCCCAGGCCGCCGGGGTCGGCGCCGCGTACACGAAGACCAGTGACTGGTCGACGGGATACACCGCCCAGTACGTGGTGACGAACAACAGCGGCGCGGCCAGGACGGACTGGAAGCTGGAGTTCGACCTGCCCTCGGGCGCCAAGCTGAGCTCGCTGTGGAACGCCGAGTCGAGCGCGAGCGGACAGCACATCACCGTGACCTCGGCCAAGTGGGACACCGACGGTCTGGCCGCCGGCGAGTCCGTCACCGTCGGCTTCGTCGTCAACGGCACCGGCGCCCCGACCGGCTGTCGCATCGACGGCACCACCTGCTCCACGGACGCCACCGCCACCCCGGAACCGACCGGCCGCCCCACGGGGACGGCGACGGCCTCCCCCTCCCCGACGGCGACCAGCAAGCCCACCGCCACGGCAACCCCCACTCCCACCCCGACCGCCACGGCCGACCCCTCGCAGAGCACCGGCACGGGAACCACCACCAGCGCCGGCTTCGCCCCCTACGTCGACACCTCCCTCTACCCGGCCTTCGACCTGGTCGCGAGCGCCACCGCCACCGGCGTGAAGGACTACAACCTCGCGTTCGTCACCGACGGCGGCGGCTGCACCCCCAAGTGGGGCGGCGTCACCGACCTCGCGAGCGACGCGGTCGCCGCACAGATCGGGGCCCTGCGCGCCAAGGGCGGCGACGTCCGCGTCTCCTTCGGCGGCGCGGCGGGCAGCGAACTGGCCACGACCTGCTCCTCGGCGGACGCCCTGGCGACGGCGTACGGCAAGGTCGTGGACGCCTACGACCTCACCAAGGTCGACTTCGACGTCGAGGGCGGCGCGCTGCCCAACACCACGGCGAACACCAACCGCGCCAAGGCGATAGCCAAGCTCCAGGCCCAGCACCCGGACCTGGACGTCTCCTTCACCCTCCCCGTCATGCCCGAGGGCCTGACCCAGGACGGCGTGAACCTCCTGTCCAACGCCAAGAGCAACGGCGTCGGCATCGACACCGTCAACATCATGGCGATGGACTACGGCCCCGCCTACAGCGGCGACATGGGCACCTACGCCGAGCAGGCCGCGACGGCCACGCAGGCCCAGGTCAAGAGCGTGCTGGGGCTGAGCGACAGCGCCGCCTGGAAGGCCGTCGCCGTGACGCCCATGATCGGCGTCAACGACGTCACCAGCGAGATCTTCAAGGTCGAGGACGCCACCCAGCTGGTGAACTTCGCGAAGTCCAAGGGCCTCGGCTGGCTCTCCATGTGGTCCGCCACCCGCGACAAGCAGTGCTCCGGCGGCGCCAAGACCTACGCCGACGCCACATGCAGCTCGATCGTCCAGGACGAGCACGCCTTCTCGAAGGCCTTCGCGGCCTACAACTGACCTGCAACCGACCCTCCCCCCACGAGAAAAGCGGGGCGCGGCATCCCCCTCGGATGCCGCGCCCCTTTCCCCGTTCCCCCATCCCGGTGGCTAGAGCTCCGCGGTGACCGGCGGAAGCGTCCCCGTCCGTGCCGCCTGCCCGTACCACAGGGCGCTCGACTTCGGCGTACGGGCGAGGGTCGCGTAGTCGACGTACACCGCGCCGAAGCGCTTCTCGTAGCCGTACGCCCACTCGAAGTTGTCCATCAGGGACCACAGGAAGTAACCGCGGACGTCCGCGCCCTCCGCTATGGCCCGGCGGACCGCGCGCAGATGGCCGTGGAGGTAGGCGATCCGCTCCGGGTCGTGGACCCGGCCGTCGGGGTCGGGCTTGTCGTCGTAGGCCGCGCCGTTCTCCGTCACGTACAGCGGCAGACCCGGGGCCTCGCGCGTGTAGCGCATGATCAGGTCGTGCAGGCCGGTCGGGTCGATCGTCCAGCCCATCTCCGTGCGCTCGCCCGGCGTCTGGTGGAAGGCGACGTCGTCCGCGGCCGGCCACGGGGAGTGGTCGCTGGAGCCGTGGCCGTCCGCGCGCGGCGCGGCCAGGTCGGCGTCGGCCGCCGAGACCAGCGTCGGCGTGTAGTAGTTGAGGCCCAGCGCGTCCAACGGCTGGTTGATCAGCGCGAGGTCGCCGTCCTCGACGTAGGACCAGTCGGTGAGCAGCTCCGTCGCCGCGAACAGCGACTCCGGGTACGCCCCGTGCAGGATCGGGCCGTGGAAGATCCCGTTGGCCAGGTCGTCGATCTTCCGTACGGCGGCCAGGTCGGCGGGGTCCTGCGAAAGCGGCCTGACCACGGACGAGTTGAGGCTCACCGCGACCGAGTTGCGGGCCGGCATCGCCGCCCGCAGGGCCGAGGCGCCGAGCCCGTGCGCCAGGTTGAGGTGGTGCGCGGCCTTCAGAGAGGCCGCCGGGTCGGTGCGGCCGGGCGCGTGGACACCGGAGGAGTAGCCCAGGAAGGCGCTGCACCACGGCTCGTTGAGGGTGATCCACTGCTCCACCCGGTCGCCCAGCGCCTCGCCGACGATCTGCGCGTACTCCGCGAACCGGTACGCCGTGTCCCGCTCCGGCCAGCCGCCCGCGTCCTCCAGCTCCTGCGGCAGATCCCAGTGATAGAGGGTGACGGCGGGCTTGATGCCCTTCGACAGCAGTTCGTCGACCAGCTTGCGGTAGAAGTCCAGGCCGCGCTGGACCGCCGGGCCGCGTCCGGTCGGCTGCACCCGGGACCAGGAGACCGAGAAGCGGTACGCGTTCAGCCCGATGTCCGCCATCATCGCCACGTCGTCGCGGTAGCGGTGGTAGTGGTCGACAGCGATGTCACCGTGCTCGCCGCCCGCGGTCTTGCCGGGCGTATGGCTGAAGGTGTCCCAGATCGAGGGCGTACGGCCGTCCTCCCGCGCCGCCCCCTCGATCTGGTACGCGGAGGTCGCGGCGCCCCAGAGGAAGGCGGGAGGAAAGGTCACCGGGGTCGCCGGCGTTGCGGGTTCAGGCATGGAAGCGCTCCCATTGGAGGTCGTGGAGACCGACGGGTAGATGGGGGGAAGGAGAAGGGGCCGAGGCGGCGGTGACCCGGCCCCCGGGAAAGCGGGAGGTCAGCCCTTGACGGCGCCCTGCATGATGCCGCCGACGATCTGCTTGCCGAAGATCGCGAAGACCACCAGCAGCGGCAGCGTGCCGAGCAGCGCGCCCGCCATGATCAGGGACTGGTCGGGCGTGTAGCCGCGACCCAGGCCCGCGACCGCGACCTGCACGGTCGGGCTGCCGTTCTGGGTGAGCACCAGGAACGGCCACAGGAAGTCGTTCCAGGTCTGCACGAACATCAGCATGCCGAGCACGGCCATCGCGGGGCGGGCGGCCGGGAACACCACGTGCCAGATGACCCGCCAGCTGTTCGCGCCGTCCACCCGGGCGGCCTCGATGATCTCGTCGGGCAGCGCCTGGAGCAGGTACTGCCGCATGAAGAACACGCCGAACGCGCTGACCAGCGAGGGCAGGATCACCGCCTGCAGCTGGTCGGACCAGTCGAGCTTGGCGACCATCATGTACAGCGGGATCACGCTCAGCTGCGGCGGCACCATCATCGTGCCGATCACGATCAGCATCAGGGCACCGCGGCCCTTGAACCGCAGTTTGGCGAAGGCGAAGCCGGCGATCGTCGACAGGAAGACGATGGTCACGGCCGAGATGCCCGCCACGAACGTGGTGTTGATGAACGCCTCGCCCAGGTTGGCGTCGTTCCAGGCGATCTCCAGCTTGTCGAACAGGCCCCCGCCGAACCACAGCGGCGGCGGGTTCTCCGCCAGCCGCTGGTTGTCGCGGGAGGCGGCGATCGCCGTCCACACCAGCGGGAACAGCGAGCCGAGGGTGAACAGGATCAGGATCAGATACGCGATCGGACCGGCGTGCAGGGTGCCGCCCGCACGGGCCGACTTGGGGCGCCGGGGACGCTTCGCCTCGTCGGCCGGCGGTTTGGTGAGTGTCGTCGTCACGGCCGGTTCTCCTAACTACTGGCGCGCAGCCGGCGCGAGATGACGTAGTTGACGATTCCGACCACGATGAGGATCAGGAACATCGTCCAGGCGATCGCGGAGGCACGGCCCAGGTGCTGGTTGACCCAGCCCTGCTCGTACAGATACAGGCCGAGCGTCTGGAACTGGTGGGTGGAGCCGCCGGACGCACCCTTGTTCGCGTCGAACAGCAGCGGCTCACCGAAGAGCTGGGAGGCGCCGATGGTCGAGACGACCACGGTGAACAGGATCGTCGGCCGCAGCGACGGCAGCGTCACATGGAAGAACTGCTGCCAGCGGCTGGCGCCGTCGAGCGCCGCGGACTCGTACAGGTCCTGCGGGATCGCCTGCATCGCGGCCAGGTAGATCAGCGCGTTGTACCCCGTCCACCGCCAGATGACGATCGAGGACACCGCGATCTGCGACGGCCACTTGTCGTTCTGCCAGTCGATCTTGCCGATGCCGACCTGGTCGAGAACCCAGTTGATCATGCCGTAGTCACGGCCGAACAGCAGGACGAAGACGAGCGAGGCGGCGGCGATCGACGTCGCGTACGGGGCGAGCATCGCGACCCGGTAGAAGGTCGAGCCACGCAGCTTGTAGTTGAGGATGTGCGCGAGGCCCATCGCCATCAGCAGCTGCGGGACCGTCGCGATGATCCCGATGGTCAGCGTGTTCTTCGCCGCGTTCCAGAAGAAGTCGTCGTCGAAGATCCGCGTGTAGTTCCTGAAGCCCACCCAGTGCATGTCGGTGGGCGCGGTCAGCTCCACCTGGTGCAGCGAGGCCCACCCGGTGTAGATCAGCGGGAACAGGCCGAACGCCAGGAACAGCAGGAAGAACGGCGAGACGAAGGCGTACGGGCTCCAGCGCATGTCCCGCTGCCAGCGGCGGGAGAGCCGCGCCCGGCGGCGCTCGTCGTCCGGAGGTCCCGCCGTCGGGCGGGCCGGGGCCGCGCCCCCCTTGACGGGGGACGCGGCGGCGGTGTCGTGCCCAGTGGTCATACGGGTCACTGGTCCAGGTTGTTGTCGATGGTCTTGGTGGCCGTCTCCCAGGCTTCCTTGGCGGACTTGCCCTGGGTCACGAGGATCACGCCGTTGTCGGTGAGACCCTGCTGGATGATCTGGTCCTTCGGACCGATCGACTGCACGGGGATGTTCTTGGCGGCCTCGGCGAAGATCGTGCCGATCGGCGCGTCACCCGTCATGTCGTTCTTGGCGTTCTTCACCGCGTCCGAGTCGTACGCGGCCGGGGTGCTCGGGAAGCTGCCCTGGACGGCGAAGAGCTTGGCCTGCTGCTCCGGGGCGGTCAGCCAGGCGGCGAGCTTGGCGGCCTCCTCGGTGTTCTTGCCGGACTTGGGCACGGACAGGAAGGAACCGCCCCAGTTACCGGACTTCGGCGCCTGGGCGACGTCCCACTTGCCCTTGGCGTCGGCCTTCGACTTGCCCTTGATGTAGCCGAGCATCCACGGCGGGCAGGACATCGCGGCGAACTTGCTGTTGGCGATCGTCGTGTCCCAGGCGGGCTGGAACTGCGTCTGGTTGCCGATCAGTCCGGCCTCGGCGGCCTTGGCGGTGAGGTCGAAGGCGGACTTCACGGCCGGGTTGGTCTTGTAGATGACCTTGCCGGAGGCGTCGTAGAAGCGCTCCTCCTCACTGCTGACGATGGCCTGCAGCAGACCGCCGGGGGAGTCCAGGAAGGTCGTGCCCTTGGCCTTCTTCTGGTACTGCTTGCCGACGTCGACGAACTTGTCCCAGCTGCCCGCCCACAGCTTGCTGACCTCCTCGCGGTCGGTCGGCAGACCGGCCGCCTTGAACAGGTCCTTGCGGTAGCAGATGGCCATCGGGCCGACGTCCGTGCCGAGCGCGACGGTCTGGCCGCCGGAGGTGGTGGCCTGCTTCCACTTCCAGCCCAGGTAGTCGCTCTCCTTGCCGTACTTCGACAGGTCGAGCAGCTTGGCGGACTGGGTCTGGACGATCTCGGCGATGTTGCCGACCTCGACCATCTGGATGTCCTGGAGACCACTGTTGGTGGTGAGGTGGTTCAGCAGCGCCGGGTAGTAGTTCTCGTTGCGCTCGACGACGGTCTGCTCGATGTGGATGTTCGGGTGGAGCTTCTCGTACTCCTTGTACAGGCCCGACTCCTTGAAGCCGGCGGTGCCGAAGAGGCCGAGGGTGATCGTGGTCTTACCGCCGCCACCGCCCGACGACTCGTTGCTGTCGTCGTTGCCGTCGTCGGCACAGCCGGCCAGCAGCCCGGCGCCCAGCGACGCTACGGCCGCGAGGACGACCACCCTGCGACGGGCGGTTCGGGTACGTGCTCGCATTGAGTCCTCCTGTTGCCCTGACGTGCCGACCCCCCGGCCAACTGCATTGTTGGGCCCGTTAGTTTCTCGCGGCGGCTCGGGCGGGGAACGTGCGGGATGTGTATGTGTCAGGTACTGTGGGAGCGCTCCCACCAGTGATGAGTTGAAGAGTCGTCGGTCTCGGCGGGGGTGTCAAGGGCACGGACAGTGCGATATCGCTTCGAGATGTTTCTTTCGCTGAAGGGGGGAGGCTGATCTGTTCGTATGCGATGTGTCGGGTGCGCGGACGCCTTCCTTGGTGCGAGGCCCGTCGGGGAGGCCGTGAGGGCGTTCGAGGTTGCCTTCGCGAACCTGCGTACCAGTGTTGCGTGCAAGTCTGAACGCACAGTGCTCCGGCAAGCGGAACCGAAGCGGAATCGATGGGCGGGTCCCGTCGTACCGGATGCGAGGCGTTGTCGCGGGATCCCGGTCCGATCACGACTGTTAGATTCCAGGCCAACGTAGGTGAGAACGGCGGGAGGCGGAGCCACATGGCAAGCCACGGGGCGCGAGCTCGGAGCGGTGGCCGGCCCACCCTCGAAGAGGTGGCCGCACGCGCCGGCGTGGGGCGTGGCACGGTCTCCCGGGTCATCAACGGCTCGCCGCGGGTCAGTGACGCGACGCGTGCCGCGGTGGAGGCGGCGGTCGCGGAGCTGGGGTACGTCCCGAACACGGCGGCCCGCGCCCTCGCGGCGAACCGCACGGACGCGATCGCGCTCGTCGTCCCCGAGCCGGAGACCCGGTTCTTCGCGGAGCCGTACTTCTCGGACATGCTGAAGGGTGTCGCGGCGGAACTGTCCGACACCGAGATGCAGTTGCTGCTGATCTTCGCGGGCAACGACAAGGAGCGCCGCCGGCTGGCCCAGTACCTCGCCGCCCACCGGGTCGACGGCGTGCTGCTGGTCTCGGTCCACGCCGACGACCCGCTGCCCGACCTGCTGTCCCAGCTGGAGATCCCGGCGGTGATCAGCGGCCCGCGCTCGGCGCTGGAGACGCTGCCGTCGGTCGACTCCGACAACTACGGCGGTGCCCGCCAGGCGGTCGAGCATCTGCTGTCCCGCGGCCATCGCCGTATCGCCCACATCACCGGCCGCCTCGACGTGTACGGCGCTCAGCGCCGTGTCGACGGCTACCGTGACGCCCTGCTGGACGCGGGCCTCGGCTCGGACGAGGCGCTGATCGAGGCGGGTGACTTCACGGAGGAGGGCGGTAGCCGGGCGATGACGGCGCTGCTGTCCCGCCGGCCCGACCTGGACGCGGTCTTCGCCGCCTCCGACGTCACCGCGGCCGGCGCCCGTCAGGCCCTCAGGGAGGCGGGCCGCCGCATCCCCGACGACGTGGCGCTGGTCGGCTACGACGACTCCGCCATAGCCCGCCACATGGAGCCGCCCCTCACCAGCGTCCGCCAGCCCATCGCCGAGATGGGCCGCCAGATGATCAACCTCCTCCTGACCGAGATCGCGGACCGCAGACCGGCCGCGTCGAGGGGACTGGACCGACGCCAGGTGGAACTGGTGACGGAACTGGTGGCACGGGCTTCGTCGTAGCGTCCGGAATGCTGGTGGGAGGCGTTGAAGGACGCCGACCGGCGGGACGCCCGCACCTGAACGACGGCCGGAGTTGTCCGGAGCCACGCCCTCTCAGCCTCCGAGCGACAACCGCCACACCACCTCTCCCTCGTCGTCCACCTCCTCAGTCGGCGACAACCCCGCCGCCCTCGCCACCGCCGCCGAGGCCTGGTGGGCGGGGTGGATGTGGGCCGTGATCGTGCGGATGTAGTGGCGGACGAGCCAGGTGGTCAGGGCGCGGGCCGCTTCCGTGGCGAGGCCCTGGCCCTGCCAGGGAGTGCCGGTGATCCAGGCGATCTCCGCCGTGCGGCGGGCCGGGGTGACCGTCGCCTGGACGGTGCCGATCAGGCAGTCGGCCGTGCGCAGGCGCAGGACCCAGTTGTGCCAGGAGACGGCCGGGTCCGGTGAGCCGGCGGTCAGGCGTTCGTAGCGGGCGCGCAGGGCCTCCGGGGAGAGGGGCTCGCCGCCGATGTACGTGTGCAGGGCGGGGTCGGCCAGGACGCCCGACATCTCCGCCGCGTGCTCCACCGCCAGCGGGACGAGGTCCAGGCGGGCCGCGCGGATGGGCTCGGTCAGCACGGGGGCTCCTCTCTCAAGCGGGCGGATCCGTCAGGGCCTTGAGGGCGGGACGGAGCAGTGCGGCCACCCGGTCCGCGGGGACCTCGCGAAGGGCGGGCAGGCCCAGGAGCTGGTGGCCGATGGTGATGCCGACCAGGGCGGTGACGGCCAGCGCGGCGCGCAGCTCGGCGTCGTCCTGGGCGGCGCTCGGGAGAGTGGCGGCCAGACCGTCGATCTGCCGCGTCATCGCCGTACGGGCGTGCTCCGCCGCCGCCGGGTCGGTGAGCATCGAGCGCAGGGTGGCCAGGGTGCCGTCGGGGAGCCCGCCGAGTTTGACGCCGAGGGTGGTGAGGAGCTGGTCGACGACGCCGTCCGGGTCTTCGACCGCCAAGGGGTCCGGGGGTGCCACGACCGCTTCCGTGAACAGGTCCCGCTTGCTGCCGAAGTGCTGCATCACCAGCGCCGGGTCCACCCCGGCCCCCGCCGCCACCGCACGGATCGTCGTCCGCTCGAAGCCCCGCTCGGCGAACAGCCCGCGCGCGCTCTCCAGGATCCGGGCCCTGCTGGCGAGGCGCCGCTCGGCGCGGGTCATGGCAGGTTCGCTCACCCGTTCACTCACTCCTTCACTCACCCGTTCACTCTACAAGCGTTGACCGGTGCGGTGGAGCGGCCGTAGAGTCGGTGGCTCAACAACTGTTGAGCGAAAGGGGTGGGGGTATGAGTGATCCTCGGGATGTGCTCGCTCGCTACTACCAGGCCATGCGCGACAAGTCGGCCGACGATCTCGCGGATCTCTACGCCGAGGACGCGGTGCACGAGTTCCCGTTCGCGAGTCCCGGCTTCCCGCCGCGGTTCCAGGGGAGGGAGGCGGTGCGGGCGGGATACCGGGGGGCGTGGGGGCGCAGTCCCGTGCGGGTGGAGCGGATCGAGGTGGCGGCCGTCCATGACACCGGCGACCCGGAGGTGGTCGTCGCCGAGCACACCGTGGTGGCGTCCCTGCCCGGGCGGACGGGGACCGTCGACGTACCGGGTCTGCTGGTGCTGCGCGTACGGGACGGCCGGCTGGTTCAAGTCCGCGACTACATGGACGGGTTGGGGGTGCGCAACGCAGTCGGCCGGTGACCTTGTTGCCAAGGTCACCGGCCGACTGTTCAGGGTGAGTGACGGGACTCGAACCCGCGGCATCCTGGACCACAACCAGGTGCTCTACCAGCTGAGCTACACCCACCACGACCGGCGAGGGACTTTGTGGTGTTCCCTACCGGCCGAGAAAAAGTGTACAGGGTCCGAAGGGGTGCTCGCGCACGGCTTTTTCGGCGCCCCTCCGGAGGACCCTCATCCGCCTACTGAGCAGGCAGTACGTGCTTGGCCGCGATCGTGCGCGCGGTGTCCGAGTCGGGGCCGGGCTGCGGCACGAAGATGGCCTCGCGGTAGTAGCGCAGCTCCGCGATGGACTCGCGGATGTCGGCGAGGGCGCGGTGGTTGCCGTTCTTCTCGGGGCTGTTGAAGTAGGCGCGCGGGTACCAGCGGCGGGCCAGTTCCTTCACCGAGGAGACATCGACGATGCGGTAGTGGAGGTAGCCCTCCAGCGCCGCCATGTCCCGGGCCAGGAAACCGCGGTCGGTGCCCACCGAGTTGCCGCACAGGGGAGCCTTGCCGGCTTCCTTGACGTGCTCCCGGATGTAGGCGAGGACCTGTTCCTCGGCCTCGGCGAGCGTGGTGCCGCCCGCCAGCTCGTCGAGCAGTCCGGACGCGGTGTGCATCTGACGCACCACCTCCGGCATCGTCTCCAGCGCCCGGGCCGGCGGGCGGATGACGATGTCCACTCCTTCGCCGAGTACGTTCAGCTCGGAGTCGGTGACGAGGGCGGCTACCTCGATGAGAGCGTCGTCGGACAGCGAGAGGCCGGTCATCTCGCAGTCGATCCACACCATGCGATCGTTCATGCGAACACCCTAAAGCTGGTGTCGCGGTTTGGGAGGACCGGTGGTGCAGCCAGTCTCCCGGCAGTGGCCATGGTCGCGGCACGGCATGGCGGAACGCCGGACGGGATGAGTGGATCACCCCGTCCGGCGTCAACGCCTCAGCGCCTCACGAGCCGCTGCGCTGCCCCGGCAGGCTCGCCGACAGCTGCGCCGCCGGACCCATCGCGCTCGCCGCCGCCGTACGGCGGGTCTGGAGCGGGACCGGACCGGCCTCCGGGTGGAGGAGCGGCGGCCCCGAAGGGCCCGTGGGGCCGTCGGTGTCCGTCGGCGGCCGGTCGCCCTGCGGACGCCGGGCCCGGTACGCGGCCCGGTACGCGGCGGGCGACGAGCCCAGCTGGCGGCGGAAGTGCCCGCGCAGCGCCACCGGCGACCGGAAGCCGCAGCGGCCCGCGACCTCGTCCACCGAGTAGTCCGATGTCTCCAGCAGACGCTGGGCCTGCAACACCCGCTGGGTGATCAGCCACTGGAGAGGGGCCGATCCCGTCAGCGAGCGGAAGCGGCGGTCGAAGGTGCGTCGCGACATGTACGCCCTCGCCGCCAGCGTCTCCACGTCGAACTGTTCGTGGAGGTGCTCCAGCGCCCAGGCGACGACCTCGGCCAGCGGGTCGGCGCCGATCTCCTCAGGTAAAGACCTGTCGAGGTAGCGCTCCTGACCGCCCGAGCGGCGCGGGGGCACGACCAGACGCCGGGCCAGTGCGCCCGCCGCCTCGTTGCCGTGGTCCGTGCGCACGATGTGGAGGCAGAGATCGATGCCGGCCGCCGTGCCGGCGGAGGTCAGCACGTCGCCGTCGTCCACGAAGAGTTCTCGTGGATCGACGTGCACCGACGGGTAGCGCTTGGCCAGCGTCGGCGCGTACATCCAGTGTGTGGTCGCGGGGCGGCCGTCCAGCAGGCCCGCCGCGGCGAGGACGAAGGCACCCGTGCACAGCCCGACGATACGGGCGCCTTCCTCGTGCGCCCGACGCAGTGCGTCGAGTGCTTCCTCGGGCGGTGGCGAAGTGATCGAACGCCAGGCCGGCACGACGACCGTGCCCGCCCGCGAGATCGCCTCCAGGCCATGTGGCGCGGTGAGTTCCAGGCCCCCTGTGGTCCGCAGCGGGCCTTCCTCGCCGCCGCACACCAGCAAGCGGTAGCGCGGCACGCCGGCGTCCTGGCGGTCGATCCCGAACACCGACAGCGGTATGGAACTCTCGAAGATGGGGCCGCCGCTGAACAGCAGCACCGCGACGATCTCCTTGCGGCGTCGCCCGGAAAGCTTCCGGGCCGCGGCTTCCGGCGCGGCAGTGGAGTCGTGGCTCATACTGCTAAGCCCCCCTCGGTGGTCGCGGCTCCTCGGTTGTGTCGCTCCTGCACGTTTCCCCTCGGTCCTGCACGAGTCCCCCGCCGTAAGACGTCAAGATCGAATCTACTGTGTCCCGTGGTGCCGGGGTGACCAGTTCGGCAACCGGCACATTGTCGACATGGCAACTTGGCGTGAAGCATTCGATCACGAAGCGTTGCACTCACGGGCCGTGCAGGGAAGTGCGCCTCGTCGTAGTGGCCAATCCACGAGGGGTGCGAAGGGGCCCCGGGACCCTTTCCGTGCAGGTCGAACGGGGGGTGGGGGGTGCTGGGGGCAACGGATGTGCGGGGCCGAGAAGTTGGCTGAAAAGATACGGGTCCGTGCATGGAAACCGGTCACGCGACCGGTGAGTTTCCCCCAGTGTGACGACCGCCTCGACGAGAGCCCGATCCGGTCCTGTGACGACGGCCACGATGGGGTGCGTGTTCCTCGGCGAGCAAGCGCGCCGCGCCGCGCTCCGACTGCCGCAGCAGCACCCGGCAGACCGCCGTGACGGCGGCGAGCCCCAGGGCGGTGCCCGCGGCGCCGGCGAGCGAGGAGCCGTACCAGACAAGGACCACCGGCACGAGGACGCAACTGAAGGCCGCCCAGCGGACCACGTCCGTGGCGGATTCGTCGGAGGGCGGTCGGTGTCCGGACATGGCGTGCTCCCTGGGGGTGGGTCGCGGGGTTCAACGCCCGTTCGACGGGTCGGTCACTGCCCGCAGGGCCCTTCGGGGGGCCTCGGGTGCTTGAAGCCTGTGCAAACCGCCTGTACAGCGCAGCAACCATTGCGTTACGGGCGCACCCTCGTGCATGCTCCCTGGAACCTCTCACTGACGGTGAGCGGGATATGGGCGAAGGAGGCGTGCCGCCGTACCCTTGGGGGTATGGGGTTGGGAAGATGATTCCCGGACACAGCTCCGCCGCACACTGTCGTCCCTCCCACTAAGGATCACAACGCCGAGACAGCCATGGCCGGTCACGAATTCTTCGAACCCGCGGACCGCAAGCGGCCCGTCGCCGATCCCACGGCGGCCGAGCCCCTGGCGGCGGAAGAGCCACGCCATTCCTGCGACCCCGCCTTCAAGCACGGCGTCGTCGTGGGCTTCGACGGCTCCACCTCCAGCGAGCGCGCCCTCGCGTACGCCATCGGCATGGCCCACCGCTCCGGCTCGGCCCTGATCATCGTCCATGTGGCCAACCGGCTGCCCACCACCGTGTGGGCGGGCTGCGAGCCGCCGGTCTTCGTGGACGTCCCGGACCACCGCACCGAGGTTCTCGGTCTTGAGCTGGCCTGTGCGGACTACCTGGCCGAAGTGCCCTGGATCCTCGTCGAGCGCGGCGGCGACATCTGCCATGAACTCGAAGAGGTCGGGCGGGAGTACGAGGCGGACGCGATCGTCGTCGGCTCCACGCACGGCATCGTGGGCCGCATCTTCGGCTCCGTCGCGGGACGGCTCGCCAAGCGCGCCAAGCGCCCCGTCGTCGTCATTCCGTAACTCGTCGTTCTCCCAGGTGGGATGCGAGCCGGGAACGCCCCCTCCCCTTTGTGCGACGCCCGAATCTACTGGCGCGTAGAGGTGTTTGTGCCTTTGTGAAGGGCATATATCGCACACACCGCACAACTGCACAGCATGAAGGGAGCCCGCCGTGGACAACGACGTCTCCGCGGGAGCAACCACCACCATCGTCGGCCGACTCGCCCTCGGGATCACCCTCCTGGCGTTCGGGCTCGGCCACACCGACGTGATCGACGGCGTGACAGCCGCTGACGCCGTGTCAATCGCCCATTACGTGGGCGGAATCGCCCTCTTCGTCGCCGGGCTCATGGCCTTCCGCGACCGCGACACCGCCAACGGGACCGCGTTCGCGGCGCTGGGTGCGCTGTGGTTCACGTGGGCCGTCTCGGACGCCGGATCCGCCAACGCGGCCGGGCTGTTCTTCCTGCTCTTCGCCCTCGTGGCGCTGTCCCTCACCCTCGCCGGTGGGGACCAACTCGGGCAGGGCACCTACGGGTTGCTCTTCGTGTCCCTCGTGCTGATGGCCATCGCGGCCTTCGCCGACAACGGGGGGCTCGGCAAGGTGGGCGGTTGGTTCGCCGTCGGGGCGGGGGCGGTGGCCTGGTACGCGGCTACTGCTGCGCTCGCTCATTGGCCCACGGTGCTTCCGAGGCGTGCTGCTGGTCGGGGCGTGACGGCAACCGGCTAACCGGCAGCCGACGCCGGGGTATTGGGCGGCCCCGGCGTTATGAGAGCGGACCCCCCGTGATGGGTGGCATCACGTGGGGGTCCGTTCCGTTGCGTTGAGCTAAAAGGCAAAGCCTTTACTCGACCGTCACCGACTTGGCGAGGTTCCTGGGCTTGTCGATGTCCCGCCCCAGGGCCAATGCCGTGTGATACGCCAGGAGTTGGAGGGGAATGCCCAGGAGGATGGGGTCGAGTTCGTCCTCGTTCTTCGGGACGACGATGGTGTGGTCGGCCTTTTCCTGGTGCTGGTGGGCGACCGCGAGGATCTTGCCGCTGCGGGCCTTGATCTCCTCCATCGCGGCGCGGTTCTTCTCCAGCAGGTCGTCGTCGGGGACGATCGCGACCGTGGGGAGGGCGGGCTCGATCAGGGCCAGCGGGCCGTGCTTGAGCTCGGAGGCCGGGTAGGCCTCGGCGTGGATGTAGGAGACCTCCTTGAGCTTCAGGGAGGCCTCACGGGCCACCGGGTAGCCCCGGACGCGGCCGATGAAGAGCATCGAGCGGGCGTCGGTGTACTGCTCGGCCAGCTTCTTGATCTCCTCCTCCTGGTCGAGGATCTCGGAGATCTGGGCGGGCAGCTTGCGCAGGCCCTCGATGATGCGCTTGCCGTCGCGGACCGAGAGGTCGCGGGTGCGGCCCAGGTGCAGGGCGAGCAGCGCGAAGGCGACCGTGGTGTTGGTGAAGCACTTCGTGGAGACCACGCAGACCTCGGGACCCGCGTGGACGTAGATGCCGCCGTCCGCCTCACGGGCGATCGCGGAGCCGACCACGTTGACCACGCCCAGGACCCTCGCGCCCTTGCGCTTCAGCTCCTGGACGGCAGCGAGGACGTCGTAGGTCTCACCGGACTGGGAGACCGCGATGTAGAGGGTGTCGGGGTCCACGACCGCGTTGCGGTAGCGGAACTCGGAGGCCGGCTCGGCGTCCGCGGGGATGCGGGCCAGCTCCTCGATCATCTGCGCGCCGATCATGCCGGCGTGGTACGAGGTGCCGCAGCCGAGGATCTTCACCCGGCGGATCTGGCGGGCCTCGCGGGCGTCCAGGTTCAGGCCGCCGAGGTGGACCGTGGAGAAGCGGTCGTCGATGCGGCCGCGCAGGACGCGGTCGACGGCGTCGGCCTGCTCGTGGACCTCCTTGTGCATGTACGTGTCGTGGCCGCCCATGTCGTAGGAGGCCGCCTCCCACTCGACCGTGGTCGGCTCGGACGTCGTACGGGTGCCCTCGGTCGTGTACGTGCGGAAGTCGTCGGCCTTCAGGGTGGCCATCTCGCCGTCGTCCAACGTCACTATCTGCCGCGTGTGGGCGACCAGCGCCGCGATGTCCGAGGCGACGAACATCTCCTTCTCGCCGATGCCGAGGACGACCGGGGAGCCGTTGCGGGCGACGACGATGCGGTCCGGGAAGTCGGCGTGCAGGACGGCGATGCCGTAGGTGCCCTCGATGAGGCGGAGGGTCTCGCGGACCTTGTCCTCCAGCTTCTCCGCGGTGGAGCGGGAGATCAGGTGGACGAGGACCTCGGTGTCGGTCTCGGAGAGGAACTCGACGCCGTCGGCCTCCAGCTTGCGGCGCAGGTCGGAGGCGTTGTCGATGATGCCGTTGTGGACGACGGCGACCCGGCCCTCGGCGTCGAGGTGCGGGTGGGCGTTGGCGTCGGAGGGGGCGCCGTGGGTGGCCCAGCGGGTGTGGGCGATGCCGGTCGTGCCCTTGAAGCGGGCCGGGACCTTGGCCTCCAGGTCGCGGACGCGGCCCTTGGCCTTGACGGTCCTCAGACCGGCCGTCTTCGGCGCGGTGATGGCGATGCCCGCCGAGTCGTAGCCCCGGTACTCCAGGCGCTGGAGGCCCTCCAGGAGGAGAGGGGCCACATCACGCTTGCCGATGTATCCGACGATTCCGCACATATATACGTATTCCTAGCCGTAGACGATCCGGCGCAGCTGGCGGAGCGTGAGCTCCGGCGGGGCCACCGCCCGGTATTTCAGGTCCGCCTCGATCCGGTCGAAGATCTCCGCGTTCACCAGGCCCTGGGCCTGGAGCTCGCGGTGGCGGCGACGGACGTACACCTCGGTCGTCTCGTCGAAGTAGGCGAGCACGTCCTGGACCACCCGCAGCGCCTCGCCCCGCTGGAGGGGCGTGGTGCGGGTCAGGTGATCAACAAGGTCGTCGTGCACTCGGTAGATCCTGGGGTATCGGCGGCCACCTCGCAAGAATCCTGCCCGATATCGGGCAGGGCGCTGTAGAAACTCTTAGAACAACATTGAATCTCTTATGAGGCCGTGTTCGTGACCTGGCCACCCGGCGTCTTGCATCTCGTTGCCTGAGGGGACGAGTTTCGGTCGTCATGGACATTCCTCGCATGGGAGTACCGGAGCAGCTCGCCGAGCGCATGAGCATGGCCGAGCAGCACGAGTACCTGCGCGCCAGATTCTCCCGGCGCACGATGATCAGGGGCGGCGCGGTCACGCTGGGCGCCGTCGCGGGCGGCGCGTTCGTGCCCGGCGCCACGGCCCAGGCCACGCCCATGGCCGCTCCGCGCACCGAGACCGTCGACGGGGCACTCGTCGCCCCCTTCGGTCGCCACCTCGCCTACGGCAACGACCCGCGCACCGAGATGACCGTCTCGTGGCAGGTTCCGGTCGCCGTGAAGAAGCCCTTCATCCGCATCGGCGCCCACCCCTGGGACCTCTCCCGCAAGATCGAGGCCGAGGTCCGCACCCTCTACACCCCGGCGGGTGTGGGGACGAGCGCCGACCACACCCAGTACTACATCCACGCCAAGCTGACCCACCTCAAGCCCGGCAAGACGTACTACTACGGCGCCGGCCACCAGGGCTTCGACCCCGCCACCCCGCACCTCGCCGGCACCCTCGGCACCTTCACCACCGCCCCCGCCCACAAGGCGCCCTTCACCTTCACCGCCTTCGGCGACCAGGGCGTCAGTTACCACGGCCTCGCCAACGACAGCCTGCTCCTCGGCCAGAACCCGGCCTTCCACCTGCACGCCGGCGACATCGCCTACGCCGACCCGGCCGGGCAGGGCAAGTCCGCCGACACCGGCTTCGACTCGCGGGTCTGGGACCAGTTCCTCGCCCAGACCGAGTCGGTCGCCAAGTCCGTGCCCTGGATGGTGAGTTACGGCAACCACGACATGGAGGCCTGGTACTCGCCCAACGGCTACGGCGGCGAGGAGGCCCGCTTCACGCTCCCCGACAACGGGCCGGACAAGAAGAACCTCCCGGGCGTCTACTCCTTCGTCCACGGCAACACCGCGATCATCTCCCTCGACCCGAACGACGTGTCGTACGAGATCCCCGCCAACCTCGGCATCTCCGGCGGGACGCAGACCACGTGGTTCGAGGGGCAGTTGAGGAAGTTCCGGGCCCGGCCCGACATCGACTTCGTCGTCGTCTTCTTCCACCACTGCGCCTACTGCACCTCCACCGCGCACGCCTCCGAGGGCGGTGTACGGCAGGAGTGGGTGCCGCTGTTCGAGAAGTACACGGTGGACCTGGTCATCAACGGCCACAACCACCAGTACGAGCGGACGGACGTCATCAAGGGCGACAAGGTCGTCAAGAAGCTGCCGATCGGCGAGACGGCCTACCCGGAGACCGAGGGCGTCGTCTATGTGACGGCCGGTGCGGCGGGGCGCAGCCTCTACGCGTTCACCGCGCCCGACTCCTACGAGGGCCACCTGAACGAGGTCGACTCCGTCGCCTCCTTCGTCAACACCAAGGACGGCAAGGTCAACGAGACCGTGGCCTGGTCCCGGGTGCGGTATCTCAACTACTCGTTCCTGCGGGTGGACGTGGAACCGGCGCCGCGCGGGCACTACGCCAAGCTGAAGGTGTCCGGCATCGCCGAGACCGGTGACCGGATCGACCACTTCACGGTGGCGCGCAAGGCCAAGTAGCCGCACCGACAGGGGACTTACATCCGTTTGAGGATCGCCTGCTTGGCCATCGTGAACTCCTCGTCCGTCAGCACGCCCGTGCGGCGCAGCTCGCCGAGCTCGCGCAGACGGCGCAGGAGGGCGTCGTGGCCGTCCTCGACGGGGGCGACCGGGAGGGAAGGCGTTTCCGGTCGTGGGTCCAGGGTCCTGCGTACGTCGACGGTGGCCGCCCGGGCCGGGTGGGGGAGCCTGGCCTGGACGGCCGCCGCGATCAGGGCCATCAGCGGGTCCTTCTTGAAGCCCCACAGCTCCACCGAGTGGGGGTCGTACTTCGGCGGTGCCTTCGTCGGCGCGTGCTTCACCGTGAAGCGCAGATGGCCGTTGTCCAGACCCGCCGCCGGGAGCCACTCCACGGCGGCGAGCTCGCCGAGGGGGAGGGTACGGATGCCGGCGGCGGCCTTGGCGTCCTCCGTCTTCCAGTTCCACTCCAGGCGGACCCGCTCGCCGTCGAAGGACGCGGTGCCGTCCCCGGCGGAGAACGACAGCGGGACGGCGGGGCCGGGGAGCAGATACTCGGTCACCGGGGTCACCGGCACCTGGTCGAGGAGGAGGGCCTCGCGGACCTCGTCCACGAAGTACTCGGCGACGCCGTAGCGGTCGGACTCGACGATCAGCTGATAGGGGTCGTTGGGTTCGGTGAGGCGGCCGCCGGTCGCGTGCAGCAGCGGATCGGCGCCGTCGCGCAGCCGCAGCCTGAGCCGCCCTGCCTTGCGGCCCTGCTCGAAGGAGATGCCCGCCAACGCACCGAGCGGGACGACGAGTTCACCCAGCGACGTGCGGAACAGGCTGACGTTCTTGTCGCGTCCCGGGGTCAGGCGCAGGGCGTCGCCGTCGAAGGCCCAGGTACCGTCCCGCTGGATGATTTCCGCCATGGGGCAAGTCTGGCATTCGGGTCGCGGGTGACGGTCAGCCGCCGAGTGCCTTCGTCAGGTTCGCGGTGGCCTTGAACCGGATCGCCCTGCCGCTCCCGGTCGCCGCCAGCATGCGGACCTCTCCGGCGCGGATGCCGACGGCGATGTCCTGGTTGTCCTGGCACACGAGGGTGAAGGTGCCGTCCGCGTGGGTCCTGAGGAGGAACGCCTGGTCCTCGGGGTAGGGGGCGTCGTCGCCCTGCTGGTAGGCGCAGGGGCGCAGTTGCATGGGGTCGCCGGTGACGCGGTCGCCCGCGATGTCGAGGCAGAACGTCGAGGAGACGTGCTCCAGGGCGTACGTGTTCCTGCCGGAGGGGACGACCTTCCACTGCTGGGTCGGTCCCTCCGTACAGGCGGCGGTCTTCGGAGCGTTGTCGAAGGAGGTGCCGGCGTCGGCGGCGACACAGCGTCCGGTGGCGGTGTTGGTGAGGGTGATGGAGGCGATCGCCGTGCCAGTGCTCGGGGAGGTCGTGGTGGGGGCGGAGGAGGCAACGGGGGTGGGGGCGGCGGTCGCGGCCTGTGCTGCGGGTTCTTCGCCGGTCAGCAGTTTGAGGGCGGCCGTGGTGGCCATGGCGGTGACGACGACCGCGATCGTCACGGCGAGGACGGGGCGTCGGCGGCGTGGGGTCCCGGACAGGGGAGGCGCGGTCTCCGGCTCGGGGTCGGGTGCTGGGGGTGGCGGAGGCGTCGGCTGGGGCTGCTGTGCCGCCCGGTAGGCAGGACCGCCCCATACCAGCACCTGGTCGACCAGCAGGGCCCGCAACTCCTCCGGGGGGCCGGAGGTGAGCGTGTGCAGGACGGTGACGTCGTGGGTGCAGAACCGGCAGCCGTCCAGGTGCTGCTGGAGGTCGTCGGGGGTCTCGCGGTGGGTGCCGCGGGCGATCGCGCCGAGCATGGTGCCGTAGTGCACACAGCGGGCGTCCGCCGTGCGCTCGGCGCGCAGCCGCAGGAACCCGTCGGCCAGCCGGGCGCGGGCCGACTCCGCCATCGCCTCGACGTACTCCTCCGAGGTACCGAGGACCTGCGCGGCGAACGCCGTCTCCCCCTGTTCGGCCCGGCACAGCCACAGCGCGGCGCGCGGCTGGTCGGCCAGGGTGGCGAAGGCGGCCAGGAGCAGCGAGGTGTGCTCCACCCGGCGCAGGGTGTCGACCGGCCCGAAGGTGTCGGCCGCGCGCTGCGACCAGGACCGGAACCCCGGGCGCAGCAGCGCCGCCCGTTCGTCGCGGACCCAGGTGTCCGCGGTGCGGCGCACGTCGGTCAGCAACTCCAGACGGCCGGCGGGCCCTTGCCGGTGCGCGGCACGGGCGAGGACCTCGGCGGCGAGTTCTGCGGCGGCGTGCTGCTTGCCGCAGAACGCGCCCGCGTACGCGCGCACCGCCGACACGTCCTCCAACGGGACACCCGGCGCCGGGGCGTGGGCGGTACCGGCTTGCTGTGCGGTGTGCTCGGACATCTTCGTCTCCCCCCAAGGAGCCGTCACGGCAAGGTGTGGACCGTAGTGGCCCTGCCTGTGACGGGGCTGTGCACTTCCGCACCGGGCCGGTTACCGGGCAGAGTGGTCTGCACCAATCCTGGGTGGACCATGAAAGGGGCGCAGGTGAGACGGAAGCGCGGAACGACTCCCCGTACGACCCGAGTTCTGGGTGCGTTGCTGCTGGTGGCGGTGGGCTCGCTCACCGTGGGCGCGGCGCCGACGCCCGCCGGGGCCGCACCGCTCGACCAGGTGATTCCGGCACCCACGAAGGTGACGCCGGGCGGATCGCCGTACCGCATCACGACGAAGACCCGTATCGGCGTGGACGACTCGCGGGAGGTGCGCCGGGTCGGCGAGTACCTCGCGGGGGTGCTGCGACCGTCCACCGGCTATCGGCTGCCGGTACGCGCGGGGCGCGGCGGGGACATTCAACTGCGGCTCACCAAAGGCCCGTTCGGCGCGGAGGGCTATCGGCTCGACAGCGGGGCCAAGGGGGTCACGATCACCGCCGCGCAGCCCGCCGGTCTCTTCCACGGTGTGCAGACCCTGCGGCAGCTGCTGCCGGCGAAGGTCGAGAAGGACACCGTGCAGTCCGGCCCCTGGCTGGTCGCGGGCGGAACCGTCACCGACAGCCCGCGGTACGGCTGGCGCGGCGCCATGCTGGACGTGTCCCGGCACTTCTTCACCGTGGACCAGGTGAAGAGGTACATCGATCAGTTGGCGCTCTACAAGGTCAACAAGCTGCATCTGCATCTCAGCGACGACCAGGGCTGGCGCATCGCCGTCGACTCCTGGCCGCGCCTCACCACGTACGGCGGTTCCACGCAGGTCGGGGGCGGTCCCGGCGGCTTCTACACCAAGGCCGACTACAAGGAGATCGTCCGGTACGCGTCCGCGCGCTATCTGGAGGTCGTTCCCGAGATCGACATGCCGGGGCACACCAACGCCGCGCTCGCCTCGTATGCCGAGCTGAACTGTGACGGTGTGGCGCCGCCGCTCTACACCGGCACCGAGGTCGGGTTCAGCTCGCTGTGCGTCGGCGAGGACCGCACGTACGACTTCGTGGACGACGTGGTCCGGGAGCTGGCCGCGCTCACGCCGGGGCGGTATCTCCACATCGGCGGGGACGAGGCGCACTCCACGAGTCACGAGGACTATGTGAAGTTCATGGACCGGGTGCAGCCGATCGTCGCCAAGTACGGAAAGACCGTGGTGGGGTGGCATCAGCTCACCGGGGCGACGCCGGCGAAGGGGGCCGTCGCCCAGTACTGGGGGCTCGACGACACCGGTGCGGAGGAGAAGGCGCAGGTGGCGAAGGCCGCGCAGAACGGGACGGGGATTGTCCTGTCGCCCGCCGACCGGGTGTACCTCGACATGAAGTACACCGCGGACACGCCGTTGGGTCAGGACTGGGCCGGGCTGGTGGAGGTGCGGCGGTCGTACGACTGGGATCCGGGGGACTATCTGGAGGGGGTGCCGGGGTCCGCTGTGCGGGGGGTTGAGGCGCCGTTGTGGACGGAGACGATCGTGACGTCCGCGGACCTCGAGTACATGGCGTTTCCGAGGTTGGCGGGGGTGGCCGAGCTGGGGTGGTCGGCGGCTGTGTCGCACGACTGGGAGCGGTACAAGGTGCGGCTTGCTGCGCAGGCTGAGCGGTGGGAGGCGTTGGGGATCAACTACTACCGGTCGCCTCAGGTGCCTTGGTCGTAGTTCGGCTGCGGGTCTGTGGGGGCTGGTCGCGCCCCGCGGCGGAGCCGCAAATTGACACAGCCCCGCGCCCCTAGGGAGTCAAAGCTGACGGGCGCCTACGAGGGACCGTACCTCGTAGGCGCCCGCCTGTCCCTGGGATCAGAACCCCGCTATCGGGTTCCTCAAGTTGCCCACCAGCTGGAGCGCGCCCGCCGGGTCCGCCAGGTCCACCATCTGCTGGTTGTTGCGCAGTTGGAGGCGGTTGAGGCAGGAGAGGGCGAACTCCGGGGCGAACATGTCGTACCGCTCGAACTTCTCGGCGAGTTCGGGGACCGACGCCTGGTACTCGCGGGTGATGTCCGCGACCGTCCGCCAGAAGTCGTCCTCTTCCAGGACTCCCTCAGCGGCGAGGTTCGCGGCGAGGAAGCGGAAGAAGCAGTCGAAGACGTCCGTGAAGATGGAGAGGAGCTTCTTGTCCTCCGGGACGTCCACGCGCAGGCGTTCCACCGTCGGCGGGAGCACCGCGTCGACGTCCATGACGGCGATCTCCTCGGCGATGTCCTTGTAGATCGCGCGGGTCACCGCGCCGTCCTTCAGGACCAGGATCACGTTCTCGCCGTGCGGCATGTAGACCAGGTCGTAGGCGTAGAAGCTGTGCAGGAGCGGGGTGAAGTACGCCGTCAGATAGCGGCGCAGCCACTCCACCGGGGTCAGGCCCGACTGCTCGATCAGGGCCCCGGCGAAGGACCTGCCCTCATGGTCGACGTGGACCAGGGAGGCCATCGTCGCCAACGACTCGCCGTCCTGGAGGGAGTCGACCGGGCTCTCGCGCCACAGCGCCGCCAGCATCTTGCGGTACGGCGAGTAGCGGTCCGTCGCCGCCTCGTACTCCAGGTGACGGTAGCCGACGGCCGCGCGCTCGCGGATGATCGACAGGCCGGTCGACTTCAGCACCGGGTCGTTGTCGATGAGTTGCGCGAGCCAGTCGTTGATCGCCGGGGTGGCCTCCATGTACGCCGCCGAAAGGCCGCGCATGAAGCCCATGTTGATGACGGACAGGGCCGTCTTCACATAGTGCTTTTGGGGGTTCGACCGGTTGAAGAAGGTCCGGATGGACTGCTGGGCCAGGTACTCGTCGTCGCCCTCGCCGAGGCAGACGAGGTGGCGGCGGGCGACCTCGGCGGCGAAGGTGACGGAGAGCTTGTTCCACCACTGCCAGGGGTGGACCGGGATGAGGAGGTAGTCGGCCGGGTCGAGTTGCTGGGCGCGCAGGGTGTCGTGGAAGCGCTCGACCGTCTCCGCGCCCAACTCGTCGCGCACGAAGGTCTCGTACTCGATGCCGACACCCGCCGTGAACGCGGCCCGGTCGCGGTGTGCGGCCAGCCAGACCAGGCGGACCGGGTTCGCCGTCTCGGGGGCGTACGACAGGTACTCGTGGATGCCGAAGCCGAGCCGGCCGTTGTTGGCGACGAAGCAGGGGTGGCCCTCGGTCATGCCGGTCTCGATGGCCTGGAAGCCACTGCCGACCAGCTCCGCGACCGGGATCTGCGGCTTGGTGAGCTTGAAGCAGGTGCCGGAGAGGGTGGAGGAGATCTCCTCCAGGTAGACCGGCAGGATCTCGTCGCTCAGGCCCAGCGCCGTCTTCAGCTCGATGAAGAAGTCCAGCGCGGCGAGGGGGAGGTCGACGCCGTCTCGCCGACGGGAGAGGGAGTCGGCGTCGACCTGCCAGTGGTCGAGGGCGCGGCGGGTGGCGGTGAACCCGTAGCGGGTCAGACCGTCGTCGCTGCGGACCTCGAAGCGGCCGTCGGCGGTGGCCTCCGGCGTGATGAGCCGCTCGTGCGCGAACTCGGCGAGACCCTTGCGGATGAGGAGGCGGTTGGCCTTCTCCCAGCGCTCGGGGGAGAGGTGGGCGACGGAGTCGGCGAGGCTCATGCGGGCACCCCCGTCGCGGTGCGGAACTGCTCTCGCGTGCAGAAGCTGAGCAGCGCCCTCTTCTCCGGCTTCTCGATCTCCCGCTCGGGCACGAATCCGACGGCCTCGTTGAGGGCGTGGACGGCCTTGTTGGAGACGTCCGGCTCGACGACGACCCGCTCGACGGCCGGGTCCTCGAAGAGGTGGGCCATGACGGCGGTGATGACGGACCGGGTGAAGCCGTGGACGGGCGTGTCGGTCGCCGGGGTGAGGAAGTGCATGCCGACGTCACCCGGCAACGGCTCGTACAGTCCCACCAGTTCACGGTGGGCGGGGTCGTACTTCTCCATCAGGAAGACGGGGACGCCGTACTCGTCGAGACCCAGCAGCGCGTGGTGGTGCTCGTCGGCGGCTATGTCCATGTACGCCCGCTCGACGTCCTCCAGTTTGGCGTCCTGCATCATCCAGAACGCGGCCTTGGGATGGGTGACCCAGCCGTGCAGCAGCTCGGCGTCCTTGAGCGGGTCGAGGGGGCGGAAGGTGAAGGTGTGGGGGGTGGTCATACGGAGAACTCCTGGAACGCGATCGTCTTCTCGACCGGGTAGTACTCGGTGCCGAGCAGCTCACGGATGATGTAGCTGTTGCGGTACGCACCCATGCCCAGGTCGGGTGAGGTGATGCTGTGGGTGTGCACGCCGGCGTTCTGGAGGAAGACGCCGCGGCCGGTGGTGTCGATCGAGTAGTTGCGGGCGACGTCGAAGTTGCCCTGCGAGTCGTAGCGCAGCCGGTCCTTGACGGGGGTCAGGAACTCGGGCTCGGCGTACTTGTATCCGGTGGCGAGGACCAGGCCCTGCGTCTGGAGGTCGTAGTCCTTCTCCTGCTCCTCCTGGCGGAAGGAGAGGGTGTAGGTGCCGTTCTCGTAGGTCGCCGCGTTCAGCGCCGAGTTGGTGAGCAACCGGGTGGGGACGGGCCCGGCGAGGTTCTTCTGGTAGAGCAGGTCGAAGATCTCGTTGACGAGATCGCCGTCGATGCCCTTGAACAGGCCCTTCTGCTGGGCGGTGAGCCGGTAGCGGGTGGCCTCGGGCAGCTCGCGGTAGTAGTCGATGTACTCCGGGGAGGTCATCTCCAGCGTGAGCTTGGTGTATTCGAGGGGGAAGAAGCGGGGCGAGCGGGTCACCCAGTTCAGCCGGTAGCCGTACACGTCGATCTCGGCGAGGAGGTCGTAGTAGATCTCGGCGGCGGACTGCCCGGAGCCGACGATCGTGATCGAGTCCTTCTTCTGCAGCTCCGCCTTGTTCTGCACATAGCGGGAGTTGTGGAAGAAGTCCCCGCCGAGACCGCGCACGGCCTCCGGGTAGTGGGGGGAGGTGCCGGTGCCGAGGACGAGGTGGCGGGCGCGGTAGACGTCGCCGGACGTGGTCGTCACGACGTACACGTCAGCCACGTACCGGATGTCCGCGACCGTCGTGCCGAAGCGGACGCTGCTCAGCTTGTTCGCGGCCCAGCGGCAGTAGTCGTCGTACTCGACGCGCAGCGGGTAGAAGTTCTCCCGGATGTAGAACGAGTACAGCCGGCCCTTCTCCTTCAGGTAGTTCAGGAAGGAGTACGGCGAGGTCGGGTCGGCCAGTGTGACCAGGTCCGACATGAACGGCGTCTGGAGGTGGGCGCCGTCGAGGAACATGCCCGCGTGCCACTCGAAGTCGGGCTTCGACTCCAGGAAGACACCGTCGAGTTCGTCGATGGGCTCGGTGAGGCAGGCGAGGCCGAGGTTGAACGGGCCGAGCCCGATCCCTACGAAATCGTAGGTTTTGGTCGGGGTTTCAGGACGCGCGGTCAAGGGACTCTCCCAGGTACTGCTCGGCGTGGCCGGCGATCAGGTCGAGGACGGCGGCGATGTCTTCGGTCGTCGTCTCGGGGTTGAGCAGGGTGAACTTCAGGTAGTGGCGGCCCTGGACCTTGGTGCCCGCGACCACCGCGTCGCCGGAGGCGAACAGGGCCTTGCGGGCGTAGAGGTTGGCGCGGTCGATCTCGGCGGGATCGGTCACGGCGGCCGGGATGTAGCGGAAGACGAGGGTGGAGAGCGTCGGCTCGACGACGACGTCGTAGCGCGGGTCGGCGGCGAGGATCTTCCAGCCCTCGACGGCCAGGTCGCAGACCTCGTCGAAGAGCTGTCCGATGCCGTCGGCGCCCATCGTCCGCAGTGTCACCCACAGCTTGAGGGCGTCGAACCGGCGGGTGGTCTGGAGGGACTTGTCCACCTGGTTGGGGATGCGCTCCTGCACCATGCGCTTCGGGTTGAGGTACTCGGCGTGGTAGGTCGCGTGGCGGAGCGTGGCCGCGTCGCGGACCAGTACGGCGGACGAACTCACGGGCTGGAAGAAGGACTTGTGGTAGTCGACGGTGACCGAGTCGGCGCGCTCGATGCCGTCGATGCGGCCGCGGTACTTCACCGACGCGAGCAGTCCGCAGCCGTAGGCGGCGTCCACATGCATCCAGGTTCCGTACTGGGCGCAGAGCTCGGCGATCTCGGGCAGCGGGTCGATGGAGCCGAAGTCGGTGGTGCCGGCGGTGGCGACGACGGCCATGGGGACGAGACCGGCGGCCTTGCAGCGCTCCAGCTCATGGGCGAGCGCGACGGTCTGCATCCGCTTGTCGTGGTCGACGGGGATGGTGACCACGGAGTCGGCGGAGAGGCCGAGGAGTTTGGCGGACTTCTTGACGCTGAAGTGGCTGACCTCGGAGGCGAAGATACGCAGTTTGGCGGTGCTGTCCGTCTTCGCCTCCTCACGGGCGAGGAGCAGCGCCTGGAGGTTGGACTGGGTGCCGCCGGAGGTGAACACCCCGTCGGCGGCCGGGCCGAGGCCGATTCGGGCCGTCGTCCAGTCGATGAGCTTGCGCTCGATGAGGGTGCCGCCGGCCGACTGGTCCCAGGTGTCCAGGGAGGAGTTGACCGCGGACAGGATCGCCTCGCCGACGACGGCCGGGATGACGACCGGGCAGTTGAGGTGGGCGAGATAGCGGGGGTGGTGGAAGTAGACCGCGTCGCGGAGGTAGACGTCCTCCAGCTCGTCGAGCACCGCGCCGGTGTCGAGCAGCGGCTTGTCGAGGTCGATCGCGTCGATGGTCGGGGCGAGGGCGTCGACGGTGACACCGGTGAACGGACGGTCGGTGGCGGCGAGTTTGGCTGCCACCCGCTCGATACCTTCGGTCACGGAGCGGCGGTACTGCTCCGCGGTCGTGTCATTGAGCAGGTGCGAGCGCATGGTGGGGGTCCTCCGGTGGGGAGCAGTCCGTGCGGGTCGGACGGGGGTGGGGACGCGATCTTGGCTTTGCTCTGATCTCGCTTACTTAGGTTAGCCTAACCTAAGTAACGAGAATAAAACGTGGCCTCGTGCGTGACTACGGTCACGTGCACCGCAGTTGCCCCTGCGGGCACAGCAGTCACCGCCGCACGCCCGGGAGTTGGGTGTACGGCGGCTGTCGTTCCGCTGTGGACTACTCGGCGGCGCGGAGCTGTTCCTCGGTCATTCCCTGCCGCCAGTAGCCGACGAAGGTGACGCTGCGGCGGTCGATGCCGCGCTCGCCGACGAAGTGCCGGCGCAGCTGCTTCACACAGCTCGACTCGCCCGCGATCCAGACGTACGGCCGCTCGGCGTCCGGCAGTCGGGCGTCACGGATGGCGCCGAGGGCCATGGGGGACCCCTCGGCACCCTCGTGGTCCCGGACGAACCAGGTGATCTCGGCGTCGGCCTCGGTCACCAGGTCCTGGATGTCGCCGGCGTGCTGCACCTCCAGCCACACCCGGGCACGGGTGCCGGCCGGCAGGGACTCCAGGATCGAGGAGACGGCCGGTACGGCGGTCTCGTCGCCCCAGACGAGGGTGAGGTCGCTGCCGTCGGCCGGCCGGAACCGGATGGCACGGTTGTCGGCGACGGCGGGACCGAGGAGGAGCACACGGTCCCCGGCGGTGGCCCGCGAGGCCCAGCGGGAAGCGGGCCCGGCCTGTGTGTCGGCACCGGGCTCGACGCCGTGCAGCACGAAGTCGATGTCGATCTCGTCGGGGTCGCGGCGCAGCGAGCGAAGCGTGTACGACCGCATCACGGCCCGTACCTCATCGGGGAGTTCGCGCCACGCCTGCCACCAGCCGTCACCGAGCTCGATCGGAACACAGGGCTCCGTCTGCCCCTCGGCGGGGATGAAGAGCGACAGCGACTGATCGCACCCGTTGGAGCAGAACTCCCGCAGCTCGTCACCGCCGAAGGTGACCCGGACGAGAGACGGCCCGAGTTGCCGCGTTCTCACGACGTGCAGGGCGAAGAAGCGGAACGGGGCGGCGACGGCGGTGGTCATTTCGGTGCTCCTGAATCAGGGGGCAGGGTGACGTCCCAAGGGGCGCGGGGAACTGCGCGACCAGCCGCAACGGACCGGCAGTTCCCCACGGCGTCAACTCGGCTCTTCCAGCGGAGCGCCTAGCTGACCTTCTTCGCGTTCTCAAGAGCCTCGGCGAGGGTCTCGAGCAGCGGCGTGCACTTGTCGTACGACAGGATCGGCTCCGGCGACCGCGAGATGACCTGCCCGGCCTTCACGGCGGGCAGCTTCTTCCAGGTCGCCTCGGTGATGTCGGCCGGCTGAATCGTCGACGACCGGTCGTCCATCATGATGATGTCGGCCTTGTACTTGTCGACGTTCTCCCAGCTCAGCGACTCGTACCAGCCGCCACCCTCGGCCTTGGACTTCTCGGAGGGCTCGACGAAGTTCACGCCGAGGGCCTTGAAGTACTCCAGGTCGATGGAGAGGTTGGTGCCGGAGACGTAGAAGATGTCCTGGCTGGCGGAACCGGCCATCACCTTGATGTTCGGCTTCGCCTTCGCGGCGGCGCGCAGCCGGGTCGCGGCGGCCTCGAACTTCTTCTTGGCGTCGGTGACGGTGGCGGCCGTCATGTCGGCGCCGAGGGACTCGGCCAGCTCCCACATGCGCTGGAGCGGCTCGGTGATCTGGCGGTCGTAGACGGAGATGCCGACGCTCGGGGCGAGCTTGGCGATCTTGTCCTTGGAGGCGGCCGGGACGTACCAGAGGGTGCCGGCGTCGTCGAACATCGTGGTGATGAGGACGTCCGGGGCGAGGGCGGCGTACTTCTCGACGTTGAACTGGTCCCAGACGTTGCCGAGGATCTCGACCTTGGAGATGTCCATGTCGCCGGCCTGGACGTCGGCCTTGCCGTCGGCGGTCTTGGTCGGGCCGAAGACGCCCTTCACGGAGATGCCGTAGTCGTGGAGCGCGGCGGCGACGCCGGTGAAGGCGACGATGTTCGCGGGGATCTTGTCGAGCTTGACCTCGGTGCCGCGGTCGTCCTTGAACGTCCAGGGACCGGACTTCTCGGCGGCGGCGGTCTCCTCGCCAGAGCCACCGCTTTTCGCGTCGTCGTCACCGCAGGCCGCGAGCACGGCACCGAGGCCGAGGGCGCCGCCCGCGGCGAGGATGCCGCGACGGGTGAGGTGGGTGGCTCTGGCGTTGGACATGTGTGTGGCTGCTTTCGAACGGGGCGAAACGCCCGCCGGACAAGTTCGAAGGTAGGTTAGCCTAACCTCAGATCTTGTCCAGGGGGTGGGGGCCTTGGTTTCGAAGCTGTGCGCGGCCTGTGTCGAGCCAACGACTGGTTGCCTTGCCTCAACTCCCTTAAAATTTGCGCCCATTGGTGGGCGACGTAAGGGTGGGGGAAATGCGGCCGAACCTCAGTAGGATCCCGGGCGACCAGGACTGGCTGGCCATGAGGATCCTGGACCGCGTCCAGGGGAATGTCGACGCGAGGTTCGTGGCCTCCCTCAGTGACTGGAAAGTGCGCTGCTCGCGTGCGCGGTGAGCAAACCGGAGCCGAGGGATGGCCGCGATGTGATGGTCGGCATGAGCCTCCATCACGTGGTGGCGACGGTGATCGGTGTCGATCCGGGGTTTCTCTTCGCCAAGGTCGCCGACCGTTTGCCGGACGGCAGCATGGCAACCCTGGTCAGGGAGTTCGGGGCCCGGGAGGACATCACGCTGGAAGCGTTCGCCTGGGAAAGGGTGGACACCCCTGACGGGCCCGATTTCCGGCCCACCTGGCTCTGAGCCCCCGGGCCCGGCTAGGGGCTCCGGGGACTTCTGCGGCGAACCGGCCCGGAACTCAGCCCACCAACCCCAACTCCCGAGCGATCAGCATCCGCTGTACCTCGCTCGTGCCCTCCCCGATCTCCAGGATCTTGGAGTCGCGCCACATGCGGGCCACCGGGTACTCGTTCATGAAGCCGTAGCCGCCGTGCACCTGGGTGGCGTCGCGGGCGTTGTCCACCGCGATCGTCGAGGAGTAGAGCTTGGCGAGGGCCGCTTCCTTCTTGAAGGGCTCGCCCGAGACCAGGCGTGAGGCCGCGTCGCGCCAGGCGAGGCGTGCCGTGTGGGCCTTCATCTCCATGTCGGCGATCTTGAACTGGATGGCCTGGTTGGCGCCGATCGGCTTGCCGAAGGCGTGGCGTTCCTTGGCGTACTTGACCGACTCGTCCACGCAGCCTTGCGCCAGGCCGGTCGCGAGTGCCGCGATGGCGATGCGGCCCTCGTCCAGGATGCGAAGGAACTGGGCGTAGCCGCGGCCCTCCTCGCCGAGCAGGTTCGCCGCCGGGACGCGGACGTCGACGAACGACAACTCCCGGGTGTCCGAGGCGTTCCAGCCCACCTTCGAGTAGGGCGCCGCCACCGTGAAGCCCGGTGTGCCCGAGGGGACGATGATCGAGGAGATCAGCGGCTTGCCGTCGGGCTTACGGCCCGTCACCGCCGTCACCGTCACCAGACCCGTGATGTCCGTACCGGAGTTGGTGATGAAGCACTTCGTGCCGTTGATCACCCATTCGTTCGTCTCGGGGTCCAGACGGGCCGTCGTACGCGTCGCTCCCGCGTCGCTGCCGCCGTCCGGCTCCGTCAGGCCGAACGCGCCCAGGATCTCGCCCGAACACAACCGAGGCAGCCACTCCTGCTTCTGGGCCTCCGTGCCGTACAGATGCAGCGGCATCGCGCCCAGCGACACCCCCGCCTCCAGCGTGATCGCCACGGACGAGTCGACGCGCGCCAACTCCTCCAGGGCCACGCCCAGCGCCATGTAGTCGCCGCCCATACCGCCGTACTCCTCGGGGAACGGCAGCCCGAACAGGCCCATGCGGCCCATCTCGCGGACGATGTCGTACGGGAACTCGTGGTGTTCGTAGTAGTCGGCGATCTTCGGCGCCACTACGTCGTGTGCGAACTCCTCGACGGTGCGGCGGAGTTCTTCGAGTTCGGGGGAGAGTCGGTGGTCCATCGCGGGTCACTGCTCCTTGTGGGACAGGGCTCGAACGGTGCGGGACGGGCTGGGTCGGCCCAGGTGGTCGGCCATCCAGGCGCTGGTGGCGACAAGACGGTCGAGGTCGACCCCGGTGTCGATGCCGAGGCCTTGCAGCATCCACACGAGGTCTTCGGTGGCGAGGTTGCCGGTGGCGGACCTGGCGTACGGGCAGCCGCCCAGACCGCCGGCGGAGGCGTCGACCGTGGTGACGCCGTGCACCAGGGCGGCGTAGGTGTTGGCGAGCGCCTGGCCGTACGTGTCGTGGAAGTGCACGCCCAGCGCGGACGTGGGGATTCCCTCCTCGTTCAACGCCCTCAGCAGCGCCCGCACATGGCCCGGGGTCGCCACGCCGATCGTGTCGCCCAGGCTCAGTTCGTCGCAGCCCATGTCGAGCAGCGCCCGGCAGACCCGGACGACCTGCGGGACCGGTACCGCGCCCTCCCAGGGGTCGCCGAAGCACATGGAGAGGTAGCCGCGGACATGGACGCCCGCCTCCTTGCCGCGCGCCACCGTCGGCTCGAACATGGCCAGCGCCTCGTCCATCGTCCGGTTGAGGTTGGCCTTCGCGAACGACTCGCTGGCGCTGGCGAAGACGGCGATCCGGGTCGCGCCCAGCGCCAGGGCGCGCTCCAGGCCGCGTTCGTTCGGGACCAGGACCGGCAGGTCCGCCTTCACGTCGGACAGCTGGGGGAACAGCGCCTCCGCGTCGGCCAGTTGGGGCACCCACTTGGGGTGGACGAAGCTGGTCGCCTCGATCGTCGTCAGGCCCGCGCCGGCGAGGCGGTGGACGAACTCCGCCTTGACGTCGGTCGGGACGGTCGCCTTCTCGTTCTGAAGGCCGTCGCGCGCGCCGACCTCGTGGATACGGACGCGCGACGGCAGGCCTTCCTGCGGTACGACCATGGGGAGTGTCATGTCTCGTCCTCCACGGGGGTGATGACGGCCAGGACCTGGTCCATCGCGACCGTCGTGCCCGGCTTGACGTCCAGTTCGGCGACCGTGCCCGCGTGCGGGGCGGAGATGACGTGCTCCATCTTCATCGCCTCCACCACCAACAGGCTCTGGCCTGCCGCCACTTCGTCCCCCACGGCGACCTTCACCACCGTCACCGTCCCCGGCATGGGCGCGGTGAGCGAGTCGGCGCCCGCGTGGGCCGCCCCGGACAGGGACGCGGCCACCGGGTCGTGGTCCCGCACGTGCCACGCGTCGCCGTCGCGACCGAGCCAGTCGGCGGCCCGGTGGAAGGTGTGCCGGACGCCG
This sequence comes from Streptomyces sp. NPDC051913, assembly GCF_044593635.1. Taxonomy (NCBI): domain Bacteria; kingdom Bacillati; phylum Actinomycetota; class Actinomycetes; order Kitasatosporales; family Streptomycetaceae; genus Streptomyces; species Streptomyces sp. NPDC051913. The sequence goes on from NZ_JBIUCI010000011.1 coordinate 251,069, forward strand.
TCCAGCAGCACGCTCACCCGGTCGTCCGTGACGGTCGCGGTGCCGCGCGGGGTGTACTCCACCGGGTCCTGGACGCGGAGAGGGAAGGCGACCGGCTTGGGCGCGCCGCCCAGCCGCCAGCCGCTCGGCACGGAGAAGGGGTCCGTCCAGCCGTCGCCGTCCGTGCCGCCCGGCTTCAGGGCCTCCAGGCGTACGGCCGCCGCCGCCTCGTAGACCTCCTCCGGTACGTCCGTCGCGACCAGGCCGTCCACCTCGCGCTCCACCAGGCCCGTGTCCAACTCGCCCGCCACCACCGCCGGATGGGCCAGGAGGCGGCGCAGGAAGCCCGCGTTGGTCTGCACGCCCAGCGTGACCGTGTCCGCGAGGGCCGCGCGGAGCTTGCGGATCGCCGTCGCACGGTCGGGGCCGTACGCGATCACCTTGGACAGCATCGGGTCGTAGAGGCTGCCGACCTCCACACCCTCGCTGAGCCCGGAGTCCGTGCGGACGCCGTCGCCCTGGGGTTCGCGCAACCGCAGCACCGTGCCCCCGGAGGGGAGGAAGCCGCGGGCCGGGTCCTCCGCGCACAGGCGCGCCTCGATCGCGTGGCCCGTGAGCCGTACGTCGTCCTGTCCGAACGGCAGCCGTTCGCCCGCCGCCGCCCGCAGTTGCCACTCCACCAGGTCCAGGCCGGTGATGAGTTCGGTGACCGGGTGTTCCACCTGGAGACGGGTGTTCATCTCCATGAAGTAGTAGGAGGCGGGGTCGTTGCCGGGGACGATGAACTCCACCGTGCCCGCGCCCCGGTAGCCGCAGGAGCGCGCCGCCTGGACCGCCGCCTCGCCCATGGCGGCACGCGTGGCCTCGTCCAGGAGGACCGACGGGGCCTCCTCGATGATCTTCTGGTGGCGGCGCTGGAGGGAGCACTCGCGCTCGCCGAGATGCACGACGTTGCCGTGCCCGTCGGCCAGGACCTGGATCTCGATGTGCCGGGGGCGGTCGATCCACCGCTCCACCAGGAGCGTGTCGTCACCGAAGGAGGCGCGGGCCTCGCGGCGGGCGGCGGCGATCTCGTCGTCCAGCACCGACAGATCCCGCACCAGCCGCATGCCCTTGCCGCCACCGCCGGCGCTCGGCTTCAGCAGCACCGGGGCGCCCAGGTCGCGAGCAGCCGCCGCCAGTTCGGGGTCACGGCCGCCGGGCACCACCGGCACCCCCGCCGCGTCCACCGTCTCCTTGGCGCGGATCTTGTCGCCCATGAGGGAGATGGCCTCGGCGGGCGGGCCGATGAAGACCAGCCCGGCGTCGGCGCACGCGCGCGCGAAGGCCGCGTTCTCGGCGAGGAAGCCGTAGCCGGGGTGGACGGCCTGGGCGCCCGTCGCCACGGCGGCCTCCAGCAGCCGCTCGATGGACAGATAGCTCTCGGCGGCCGGTGCCGGGCCCAGTCGTACCGCCGTGTCGGCCTCCCGGACGTGCCGGGCGTCCGCGTCGGCGTCGGAGAAGACGGCGACGGAGCGCACGCCCAGCGCGCGCAGGGTCCGGATGACGCGGACGGCGATCTCGCCGCGGTTCGCCACAAGAACGGTGTCAAACATGGGTCCTCACATCCGGAAGACGCCGAACTGGGGGTCACCCAGCGGGGCGTTCGCGCAGGCGGTCAGGGCGAGACCCAGCACCTGGCGGGTCTCCAGGGGGTCGATGACCCCGTCGTCCCACAGGCGGGCCGTCGCGTAGTAGGCATTCCCCTGATGGTCGTACTGCGCACGGATCGGGTCCTTGAAGGCATCCTCGTCCTCCGCGGGCCAGTTCTCGCCGCGGGACTCCAGCTGGTCCCGCTTGACGGTCGCGAGGACCGACGCGGCCTGTTCGCCGCCCATCACCGAGATCTTGGCGTTGGGCCACATCCACAGGAAGCGGGGCGAGTAGGCCCGGCCGCACATGGAGTAGTTGCCGGCGCCGTACGAGCCGCCGACCACCACCGTCAGTTTCGGCACGCGTGTGCAGGCCACGGCCGTGACCATCTTCGCGCCGTGCTTGGCGATGCCACCGGCCTCGTACGAACGCCCCACCATGAACCCGGAGATGTTCTGCAGGAACACCAGCGGGATGCCGCGCTGGTCGCACAGCTCGATGAAGTGGGCGCCCTTCTGGGCGGACTCGGAGAACAGGATGCCGTTGTTGGCGACGATGCCGACCGGGTGGCCGTGGATCCGGGCGAAGCCGGTGACCAGGGTCTGCCCGAACTCGGACTTGAACTCCGCGAAGCGCGAGCCGTCGACCACGCGCGCGATGACCTCGCGTACGTCATAGGGGGTGCGGGAGTCGACCGGGACGGCGCCGTAAAGGCCGTACGGGTCCACCTTCGGTTCCACGGCCGGCTCCACGGACCACGGGAGCGTCCCGCGCGCGGGGAGCGTGGCGACGATGTTCCGCACGATCCTGAGGGCGTGGGCGTCGTCCTCGGCGAGGTGGTCGGTGACGCCGGAGACCCGGGAGTGGACCTCGCCGCCGCCCAGCTCCTCGGCGGTGACGACCTCTCCGGTGGCGGCCTTCACCAGGGGCGGGCCGCCGAGGAAGATCGTGCCCTGGTTGCGGACGATCACGGCCTCGTCGCTCATCGCGGGCACATAGGCACCGCCGGCCGTGCAGGAGCCGAGGACGGCGGCGATCTGGGGGATGCCGGCGCCCGACATCCGGGCCTGGTTGTAGAAGATCCGCCCGAAGTGCTCGCGGTCGGGGAAGACCTCGTCCTGCATGGGCAGGAAGGCCCCGCCGGAGTCCACCAGATACAGACAGGGCAGCCGGTTCTCCAGGGCGACTTCCTGGGCGCGCAGATGCTTCTTCACCGTCATCGGGTAGTACGTGCCGCCCTTGACGGTCGCGTCGTTGGCGACGATCACGCACTCGCGCCCGCTGACCCGCCCGATCCCGGCGATCACACCGGCGGCCGGGGCCTGCCCTTCGTACAGCCCGTCGGCGGCGAGCGGGGCCAGCTCAAGGAAGGGCGAGCCCGGGTCGAGGAGGGTGTCCACACGGTCGCGCGGCAGCAGCTTGCCGCGCGCGGTGTGCCGGGCACGCGCCTTCTCACCCCCGCCGAGCCGAGCGGCGGCCAGCTTGCCGCGCAGCTCCCCGACGAGTGCGAGGTGCGCTTCCTCGTTGGCCCGCCAGGCCTCCGACGCGGGTTCTGCCGCGCTCGTCAGCTCCGGTGCCTCGTGCATCCTGCGGTCCCCTCACCCAGTGGTCGACTGTTAATGAGCGTTAACCATTTCCTTCAGGTTAACGACCGCTAACCTCCCTGTCTAGAATTGCTTCCATGGCCACCAGAACCGACGCCCCCACCCGGCGCGAGCAGATCCTCAAGGAGGCCGCGCGCCTCTTCGCCGAGCGCGGCTTCCACGGCGTCGGCGTGGACGAGATAGGGGCCGCCGTCGGCATCAGCGGCCCCGGCCTCTACCGGCACTTCGCGGGCAAGGACGCGATGCTGGCGGAGCTGCTGGTGGGGATCAGCGAGCAGCTGCTGCGGGGTGCGCGGCGGCGGCTGGCCGAGGCGGACGGCTCCTCGGCGGCGGACGTCCTCGACTCCCTGATCGAGGGCCATATCGACTTCGCCCTGGACGACCGCCCTCTCATCACCCTCCACGACCGCGAGCTGGACCGCCTGCGCGACAGCGACCGCAAGCTGGTCCGCCAGCTCCAGCGGCAGTACGTGGAGCTGTGGGTGGAGGTCGTCCGCGAGGTGTACCCGGCGCTGACGGAGCCCACGGCGCGGTCCGCCGTCCACTCGGTCTTCGGCCTCCTGAACTCGACCCCGCATCTGGGACGCCCGGGCGCGCTCCCGGGGCGCGGCGTCACGGCGGTACTGCTGCACCGGATGGCCCGGGGGGCGTTCGGGGCGGCGGGCGAGTGACGAGCGTTACGGAGGGGTTCCCCTGGACGCTCCTCCCTACCGGCCGGTACCTTTAAGGTCTGAGCAAGCGCTTAGGCAAGTGACCCTGGAGCCAGGTGGAGGTGGCGGCGGTGCGCCGTACGGTGTTCAACGAGGATCACGAGGCGTTCCGGGAGACCCTCCGGGCCTTCATCGAGGCCGAGGTCGTCCCCGTTTACGACGAGTGGTTCGCGGCCGGCCAGGCGCCGCGCGAGTTCTACTACAAGCTCGCCGAGCTGGGCCTCTTCGGCATCAACGTGCCGGAGGAGTTCGGCGGCGCCGGCATCGACTCGTACAAGTTCGAGGCCGTGATGTACGAGGAGACGGCCCGCGCGGGCGTCCACTTCGGCGGCTCCGGCGTGCACGTGCTGCTCGCCCTGCCCTACATCAAGATGCTCGCCACCGACGAGCAGAAGAAGCGCTACCTGCCGAAGTTCGTCTCCGCCGAGGAGATGTGGGCGCTGGCGATGACCGAGCCGGGCACCGGTTCCGACCTCGCGGGCATGAAGACCACCGCCAAGCTGAGCGAGGACGGCACGCACTACGTCCTCAACGGCGCCAAGACCTTCATCACCGGTGGCGTGCACGCCGACCGTGTGATCGTGGCCGCCCGCACCGCCGCCTCCACCGCCGAGGACCGCCGCCACGGCATCTCCCTCTTCGCCGTGGACACCAAGGCCGAGGGCTACTCGATCGGCCGCAAGCTCGACAAGCTGGGCCTGCGCACCTCCGACACCGCCGAGCTCGCGTTCGTCGACGTCAAGGTGCCCGTCGAGGACCTGCTCGGCGAGGAGAACAAGGGCTTCTACTACCTCGGCCACAACCTGGCGTCCGAGCGCTGGGGCATCGCCTTCGGCGCCTACGCGCAGGCCAAGGCCGCCGTCCGGTTCGCCCAGCAGTACGTCACGGACCGCACGGTCTTCGGCAAGCCGGTCGCCACCTTCCAGAACACCAAGTTCGAGCTGGCCGCCTGCAAGGCCGAGGTCGACGCCGCCGAGGCGGTCGCCGACCGTGCCACCGAGGCGCTGGACGCGGGCGAGCTGACCCCGGCCGAGGCCGCCTCCGCGAAGCTGTTCTGCACCGAGGTCGCGCACCGCGTGATCGACCGCTGCCTCCAGCTGCACGGCGGCTACGGCTTCATGAACGAGTACCCGATCGCCCGCCTGTACGCGGACAACCGCGTCAACCGGATCTACGGCGGCACGAACGAGATCATGAAGACGATCATCGCCAAGGACATGGGTCTGTAAGAACGCAGGACACGGGTCTGTAAGACCCCTGCAACTGCTGACCAGTAGAAATGACTGCATGAGTCAGGCACTACAGGGTCTCCTCGATCTGCTCGACCTGGAGCAGATCGAGGAGAACATCTTCCGCGGCCAGTCCCGGCCCGCCATCGTCCCGCGCGTCTTCGGCGGCCAGGTCGCGGCCCAGGCGCTCGTCGCCGCCGGGCGGACGGTCCCCGAGGACCGCCTCGCCCACTCCCTGCACGCGTACTTCCTGCGTCCCGGGGACCCGGGCGCGCCGATCGTCTACACGGTCGAGCGCATGAACGACGGCCGCTCCTTCACCGCCCGCCGCGTCGTCGCCGTCCAGCACGGCCAGCCGATCTTCGCGCTGTCGGCGTCCTTCCAGACGTACGAGGAGGGCTTCGACCACCAGGCCCCGATGCCGGCCGCCCCCGACCCCGCCACGCTCCCCACCTCCGCCGAGCGGCTGCGGGGATACGACCACATCGCCCCCGAGGTCGTCGAGAGGTTCATCGAGGCCCGCGAGGCGATCGACCTGCGCCATGTCGACGAGCCGCCGTACGGGAGGTTCGGCGAGCCGCGCGAGCCGCACTCGCAGGTCTGGTTCCGCACCAACGGCAAGCTCGCCGACGACCCCCTGCTGCACGTCGTCCTCGCCACCTACGTCTCCGACATGACCCTCCTCGACTCCATCCTGCTCGCGCACGGGCGCGGCGGCTGGGCGACCGGGGACGTCGTCGGGGCCTCCCTCGACCACGCGATGTGGTTCCACCGGCCCTTCCGCGCCGACGAATGGCTCCTGTACGACCAGGAGTCCCCGTCCGCGCACGGCGGCCGAGGCCTCGGCCAGGCGCGCATCTACACCCAGGACGGACAGCTCGCCATCTCGGTGATCCAGGAAGGCGTGGTCCGGGCACCTCGGCAACACTGAGGGGCATGACCGCAGCGGAAGCAGAGACAGCAGCGGGCGGCGGCGAGAGCACCTTCACGGTGATCGTGGCCGCCGTCGCCAACCTCGGGATCGCCCTCGCCAAGGCGGTCGCCGGTGTGATCAGCGGCTCCAGCGCGATGCTCTCCGAGGCCGCGCACTCGGTCGCCGACACCGTCACCGAGGTGCTGCTGCTCACCGCCCTGAAGCGCAGCGAGAAGCCCGCCGACGAGGAACACCCCCTCGGCTACGGCCCCGAGCGCTACATCTGGGCCATGCTGGCCGCCGTCGCCACCTTCGTCGGCGGCGCGGTCTTCTCCCTGTACGACGGCATCCACACCCTCGTCGAGGGCGAGGACCTCGGCGACCCGCTCGTCTCGTACATCGTCCTCGGCGTCGCCTTCCTTCTGGAGGGCTACTCGCTGCGCACGGGGCTGAAGCAGGCCCGCGGGGAGGCGGCCCGCTTCCGGACGCCGTTCAAGCGCTATCTGCGCCACACCCCGGACACCGCCGTGAAGGCCGTCGTCCTGGAGGACTCCGCCGCGCTGATCGGCCTCGTGCTCGCCGCGGGCGGGCTGCTCGGCGGCCAGCTCACCGGTTCGGGCGTGTGGGACGGGGTCGCCTCGCTGCTCATCGGGCTGTTGCTGCTGTGCGTGGCGTGGGTGCTCGGGCGGTCCAACGCCGAGCTGCTGATCGGCCGTCCGCTGCCGCGGTCCATGCGGGAGCGGATCAGGGCGGAGCTGCTGGCGGTGGAGCACATCGAGGCCGTCCTGGAGCTGACGACCCTGGTCCAGGGGCCGCGCGAGGCGCTGGTCGCCGCCAAGGTCGACTTCCGGGACGTGTCGACGGCGGCCCAGATCGAGTGGGCCTGTGAACAGGCCGAGCTCCGGCTGCGGGCGGAGTTCCCCGGCGTGACGAGGGTCTACCTGGACCCGACGCCGGGGCACGCGCAGCAGCGGACGGAGGGGCTGAACCCCTGGCCCTGAGGGACTCTAAGGGCGGGTCACTTCAGGCCCGCCTCCGCCAGCAGATACGCCGTCATCGGGTCGTAGTGGCGCGGGCTGACGACATGGTCGTCGAGGGGGACCGTCACCTGGACGGTGCCCTCCGCCTCGCCGAGGAAGAGGGCGGGGTCGTTGCAGTCGGCGTATCCGACGGAGTCGACGCCGTGCTGGGCGGCGTACCCGGCCCACCCGTGGTCGGCGACGACCAGGTCCGGCAGCGGGCGCCCTTCGCGCTCCATGCCCGTCAGGATGGCCTTCATCGGCTCGCCCGAGTGGGTGTGCCACAGCGAGGCGCCGTGCTCCAGCATCGCCACGTCGGCGAACTGCATGACGTACCCCTCGTCCGTCTGGAGCCCCTCCGGGATGACGACGATCTCGCAGCCGGCCGCCCGCAGCGCGGCGGCCGTGGAGTGGTGCACCTCCAGCAGGCCGCCCGGGTGACCGGTGGCGAACAGCACCCGCTGCTGTCCCTCCGCCGCCTTGCGCAGCCGCGCCGCCATGCGCTCCAGCCCGTCCACCGTCAGCTCGGGGTCGATGGTGTCCTGGCCGTACCGGTACTCGGGGTCGTCGTTGACACCCACCCGCTCCGCCATCACCGCGAGCACGTCCTGCTCGTCGCTCCAGCGGTCGCCGAGCTCCAGGCCGAGCCAGTAGTGGCGGTTGCCGTTGGCGAGCTGACGGTAGTGGGAGAGGTTGTTCTCTCGGGGCGTCGCGACGTCGCCCGCGATGCGGGTCCGTAGGAGGTGGTCGACGAGCTCGGCGCGGCTGGGAGTCCCGGGTATCGGCATGGGGTCCATTGTGAGGCAGGCGACTGTGCACATGCCGGGTGTCCCGGACGCTGGGACGCGGGTCACTCACGCAGGGCGAACCACAGCTCCATGCGTACGTCTGGGTCGTCGAGGTCGGCGTCGAGCAACCCCGCGCACTTGGCGACCCGCTGCCGCACGGTGTTGCGGTGCACGGCGAGCGCCACGGCCGTACGGTCCCAACTGCCGTGCAGGGACAGCCAGGTGCGCAGGGTGTCCAGCAGGGCGGGGGAGCCGGCGAGGGGCGCGAGGAGGGCACGGGCGTGCGCCTCGGCGGCGTCGGGTGCGACCAGGGCGGCCAGGCGGGCGCGGCTGTCGTGCCGGACGAGCGGGGCACGCGTGGCGCGGGCACGGGCCAGGGCGCGGGCGGCCTGGGTGTCGGCGACGGCCCAGTCACGGGGCTCGACGGCGGCGCTCACACCCAGGGCCCAGCCGGGCTGCGGGACGGCCGGCTCCCGCTCGGCCGGCACGAGGACGCGTACGACGTCCTTCGCGACGTCGACCAGCGGCGACCCGAGCGCGGCCCCGAGCGCGGAGGCCGCCACGGCGTCCGGCGTCTGCGCATCGGGACGGGCGTGCACCACGACCCACCGCCCGGCCCCCAGCAGCACCGCCACCTCCTCAGGCCGGCCGCCCAGCAGCAGCCGTACCAGCGCCGAGGAACGGGCCGCTCCCGAGCCGCTCTGGTGCTCGCCGGTGAGAAGGGAGAGCAGGACGGCGGCGACGGAGGCGATGGTGTGGTCGCCGGGCTCGCGGGCGGGGGCGGCCACCCCGAGGACGAAGCCCTGACCGGCGCCGAGGGCGTAGGCGGCGAGGTGGGTGCCGGCGGTGCTGTGGGTGGCGGAGGTGGGGGTGCCGGGACCGGAGGGGCGTACGACCTGGGCGAGGTCGGCCAGCGCGAGCCGGGCGGCGTCCTCCACGCCCCGCCCCGCCGCCGCGATCTCCGTCCCCTCGGGCCCGTACAGCACCGCCCGTCCCCCCACCCGCTGGGCCAGTTGGCGCAGGACGGACGGCACCGGGTCCGGGCGGGACGCGGCCGCGGCGAGGCGCTGCTGGGCCTCCGTCACACGGCGGAGTTCGGCGAGGCGGGCCTGGGCCATGAGCTGCCAGACCGCGCGGGCCACGCCGGAGAAGGTGGTCTGGGGCGGGACCTCGATCAGGGGGAGTTCGTAGGCGTCGCAGGCCGCCACCAGGGCGCGCGGCACCGTGTCGTGCACCGGGGCGACGCCGAAGCCGAGAGCCGCTCCGCCCGCCGCCACGATCCGGGCGACGTAGTCGTCGAAGTACGCCCCCGACCCGGCCGCCTCCGGCACATGCACGCCCGCGGTCAGCAGCAGCTCGCCGCCCAGCAGATACGGGTACGGGTCGGCCATCTCCGAGGTGTGCGCCCAGTGGATGACGGCTGCCGGGTCCACGGGGCCGGCGATCTGCCGCAGCGCGAGGTCCTCGCGGGCCAGGAGCGCGGCCAGCGGGACGGGTGGGGTGGGCGGGACGGCCGGGTCCGGCATGATGTGCGTTTCCTTCACTCCGAACGGCCTCGATGGATGAAACGTACACTTCGCAGCCGCTTTCCGGCCACCTAGTGTCGGTGCTCGTCACCCGCCGGCGAGACCCGAGCGAAGGAGGGCCCTGTGGCCGTCGACTACACAGTGATCGTTGTCTATCTGCTCGGCATGCTGGCCGTGGGCTGGTGGGGCATGCGCCGCGCCAGGTCCAAGAGCGAGTTCCTGGTCGCGGGCCGCCGCCTCGGGCCCGCGATGTACTCCGGCACCATGGCCGCCATCGTCCTCGGCGGCGCCTCCACCATCGGTGGCGTCGGCCTCGGCTACCAGTACGGCCTCTCCGGCGCCTGGATGGTCTTCACCATCGGCCTCGGACTGCTGGCGCTGAGCGTCTTCTTCTCCGCCCGCATCGCCCGCCTCAAGGTCTACACCGTCTCCGAGATGCTGGATCTCCGGTACGGCGGCCGGGCCGGAGTCATCTCCGGCCTCGTCATGTGGGCGTACACCCTCATGCTCGCGGTCACCTCCACCATCGCCTACGCCACGATCTTCGACGTCCTCTTCGACATGAACCGGACCGTCGCGATCGTCCTCGGCGGCTCGATCGTCGTCGCGTACTCGACGCTCGGCGGCATGTGGTCGATCACCCTGACGGACATGGTGCAGTTCGTCGTCAAGACGATCGGCGTGCTGCTCCTGCTGCTCCCCATCGCGGTCGTCAAGGCGGGCGGCTTCGGCGAGATGAAGGCCAAGCTGCCGACCTCGTACTTCGACCCGCTGGGCATCGGCGGCGAGACGATCTTCACGTACGTGCTGATCTATACGTTCGGCATGCTCATCGGTCAGGACATCTGGCAGCGCGTCTTCACCGCCCGCAGCGACACGACCGCCAAGTGGGGCGGCACGGTCGCGGGTACGTACTGCCTGGTCTACGCCCTCGCCGGCGCCGTCATCGGCACGGCTGCCAAGGTCCTCTACCCCAACCTGGCCAATGCGGACGACGCCTTCGCCACCATCGTCAAGGACGAACTCCCGGTCGGCGTACGGGGCCTGGTGCTGGCCGCCGCGCTCGCCGCCGTGATGTCGACGTCCTCCGGAGCGCTGATCGCCTGTGCGACGGTCGCCAACAACGACATCTGGTCGCGGCTGCGCGGAAAGGTCACGGGCGGCGAGCGGGACGAGGTGGCGGGCAACCGCGCCTTCATCCTCATCATGGGCGTCGGCGTCATCGGCACGGCCATCGCCCTCAACAACGTCGTCGAGGCGCTGACCGTGGCGTACAACCTGCTCGTCGGCGGCCTCCTCGTGCCGATCCTCGGCGGTCTGCTGTGGAAGCGCGGCACGGTGTACGGCGCCCTCGCGTCCGTGATCGTCGGCGGCCTCGCGGTCATCGGCCTGATGGCGGGCTACGGCATCCTCGCCAACGAACCCGTCTACTACGGCCTGCTGTCGTCCCTCGCCGCCTACGTGGTCGTGTCCCTGGCCACCCCGGCGACCGACGAGGCGGTCCTCACCGCCTGGCGCGAGCGGCTGGCCGGCCGTGGCGCTCCCGAACTCGTGTCCGAACCGGTCCCGGCTCCCCAGTAGAGTCGAGTGCGTATTCCGCACATACGTGATGAAGCGTAGGAAAGAAGGCATTACCTCATGAGCAGCAACGAGACGCCCCGCGGCCCCGTCGACTCCTCCCGCATCCCGCGGTACGCCGGCCCCGCGACCTTCGCCCGGCTGCCCCGCCTCGACGAGGTCGGCCGCGCCGACGTCGCCGTCGTGGGCGTGCCGTTCGACTCGGGCGTCTCGTACCGGCCGGGCGCCCGCTTCGGCGGCAACGCGATCCGCGAGGCGTCCCGGCTGCTGCGCCCCTACAACCCCGCGCAGGACGCGTCCCCGTTCGCCCTCGCCCAGGTCGCGGACGGCGGGGACATCGCGGTGAACCCGTTCAACATCAACGAGGCCGTGGAGACGATCGAGGCCGCGGCCGACGACCTGCTGGGGACGGGCGCGCGGCTGATGACCCTCGGCGGCGACCACACCATCGCCCTGCCGCTGCTGCGCTCGGTCGCCAAGAAGCACGGCCCGGTCGCCCTGCTCCACTTCGACGCCCACCTCGACACCTGGGACACCTACTTCGGCGCCGAGTACACGCACGGCACGCCGTTCCGGCGGGCGGTGGAGGAGGGCATCCTCGACACCTCCGCGCTCTCCCACGTCGGCACGCGCGGGCCCCTGTACGGCAAGCAGGACCTCACTGACGACGAGAAGCTTGGCTTCGGCATCGTGACGTCGGCGGACGTCTACCGCCGCGGCGCGGACGAGGTCGCCGACCAGCTCCGCGGGCGCATCGGCGACCGCCCCCTCTACATCTCCATCGACATCGACTGCCTGGACCCGGCTCACGCCCCCGGCACGGGCACGCCCGAGGCGGGCGGCATGACCTCGCGCGAGCTGCTGGAGATCCTGCGTGGCCTGGCCTCCTGCAACCTGGTCTCGGCGGACGTCGTCGAGGTGGCCCCCGCGTACGATCACGCGGAGATCACGTCGGTGGCCGCGTCCCACACGGCGTACGAACTGACCACGATCATGTCCCGCCAGATCGCCCAGGAGAAGGCAGCGAAGTGACCCACGACCACGACCTGGTGCTCCGCCCGACGGAAGCGCAGACCGCCGCCGCCCTGAACCCGCCCGCCGGCCGGAACGGCGGAGACCTGGTCGTGGAGACGCTGGCCGCGCTCGGCACGACGACGGTCTTCGGCCTGCCGGGCCAGCACGCGCTCGGCATGTTCGACGCACTGCGGCGCAGCGATCTGCGCTATGTGGGCCTGCGGGTGGAGAACAACGCCGGGTTCGCGGCGGACGCGTACGGCCGTGTCACGGGCGAGGCGGCCCCGCTGCTCCTCTCGACGGGTCCGGGCGCGCTGACGTCCCTGGCCGCGCTTCAGGAGGCGGCGGCGGCGTCGGCCCCCGTCCTGGCGATCAGCAGCCAGATCCCTTCCGCCGGTCTGGGCGGCGGCCGCCACGGTTATTTGCACGAACTCCCGGACCAGTCCGCCTCCTTCCGCGGCGTGGTCAAGTCGGTCCACCCCGTCCGCACCCAGTCCCAGATCCCGTCCGCGATCGAGGCGGCCTGGAAGTCGGCGCTGACCGCCCCGCACGGCCCGGTGTGGGTGGAGATCCCGCAGGACGTGCTGCTGGCTCCCACGCGGATCCCCGTGGTGACGGGCGGCGACGCGTTCCCGGAGGAGCTCCCGCCGCGGGTGGAACTGACGGCGCTGGCGGCGGACTTGCTCGCGAAGGCGGCCCGCCCGGCGATCGTCGCGGGCGGCGGAGTCGTACGCTCCGACGCCTCACGCAAGCTCCGCCAGCTGGCGGAGCTGCTCCAGGCCCCGGTGGTGACGACGCCGGGCGGCAAGGGGGCGTTCCCCTGGAACCACCCCCTGTCCCTCCAGTCCTGGATCGAGGACCGGTACGTCACGGACTTCCTGGAGGAGGCGGACGTACTGCTGGTGGTGGGTTCGGGACTGGGTGAACTGTCCTCCAACTACCACACGTTCAAGCCCCGGGGCCGGGTCATCCAGATCGAGGCGGACCTCGGCAAACTGGAGTCGAACCACCCGGCTTTGGGCATCCACGCGGACGCGCGACTGGCGTTGCAGGCGCTGCTGGAGACGGTGGGGCAGGAGCGGGAGGACGCCTACGCGGCGGAGCGGGTGCGGGAGGTGCTGGCCCGGGTGGCCGACCGCATCGCCGCCCAGGAACTCACCCTGGAACAGGACGTGTTGGCGTCGGTGCGCAAGGCGCTCCCCGCCGATTCCCCGTCCTTCTGGGACATGACGATCCTCGCGTACTGGGCCTGGTCCGCCTTCGACGCCAAGGGCCCCAACCTCCTTCACTCCGCGCAGGGCGCCGGCGGCCTCGGCTACGGCTTCCCGGCGGCGCTGGGCGCGGCGGTGGCCGACGGTTCGCGTCCGGTGCTGGCGGTGTCGGGGGACGGGGGTGCGCTGTACTCGATCGCGGAGTTGGCCACCGCCCGCCAGTACGACCTGAACGTGACGTGGCTGATCGTCGACGACGGCGGCTACGGCATCCTGCGCGAGTACATGACGGACGCGTTCGGCGAGGCGACGGCGACGGAACTGACGCGGCCGGACTATGTGGCCCTCGCCGAGTCCTTCGGGGTACCGGGGGTGCGGACGACGCCGGAGACGCTGGCGGCGGACCTGGCGAAGGCGCTGGCCGCGCCGGGGCCTTCGGTGGTCGTGCTGCCGGCGGTGCTGCGGATGTTCGCGGCTACGCATCTGGACTGACGGGCCGTGTTCGTGTGTCTTGTGCCGCTGCCCCTGGTGATCCGGTTCACGGTGTCGTACCCGAGGTCTTGACCCTCAGGTAGTAGAACCGCGTCGTCTGTACCGCGTTCTGGTTGTCGTCGCTGACGAGCAGGACCTTCCAGGCGCCCTTGGCGTGGCCCGTGATCGTCATGCCCTCGATGTTGTCGAGGAGCGGGTTCGGCTGGGGCTGCTTGGCGGTGGCGCCGAGGGTGGGGCAGGTGGCGATGTCCGTGAGGAGGGTCTTGCGCAGCGGGCGTATGCCGTCCTGGCCGGTGAGGTACTCCACCCCGCTGGTGTCCGTGGCGTGGCGCGGGTCGGCCAGGTAGAGGCGGACCGTGTTGCCGACGCCGGACGTGAAGCCGCGCTCCAGGACGAGGAGGCGGCCGTCGGGGAGGGACTGGACCTCCGGGACGCCGAGGCCGGGGTCGGGCTGGTAGGCGTACTGGGCGGCGAGCCCGAGGCCGCCGCCCCTTGCGCGGTCCCACGTCTGGAAGCGGACCGCGCCCGAGGTGTCACCGGACAGGGCGTACTCCATCGATGCCAGCAGTCCTCCGCGGAACCGCGTCAGGCCCTCGAACGTGCCGTTGGAGACCGCCCGCCCCGCCGGTGCCACCCGCAGCGCGTCCGGCACCGGCAGGCGGTCGAGGATCCGGCCGTCCGCGCTGTACCGGCGTAGGGACGGCTCTGTCTCCGACGTCACCAGCCGTGTGCCGTCCCGGTCGATGACCAGGCCCTCGGAGTCGAGGGCGGCCCCCTTCTCGTCGGACAGCGTCACCATGCCTCGCGGGGCGAGCGTCCTCGCGTCCAGGGAGAACAGCGAGGAACGGTCGGAGAGCGCCGCGAGCGAGCCGTCCCGGTCCACCGCCAGCGCGGAGAAGTTGCCGACGAAGGTCCCGTCGTACGACGTCTTGTCGAGCGCGTCGGAGAAGCGCTCGATCGAGACGGCGGGTGAACAGGCCTCCACCGAGGGGGTGTCGGCGGCTGCGGGGCCCCCGGCGGACAGGCCGGTGGCGGCCGCCGCCAGGCCGGCGGTGACGGTCGCGAGTACGGTTCTCAGGCGCATGGGCGCCACCGTAGGAGGCGTGGGTGACGAACGGGAGACCTGCGGGCGTCAACTGGCGGCGAGATCCTTGTGGATCACCTTCGCCACGCCCTGGATGGTCGTGATGCCGTAGTTCATGGTGCTGTTGCCGTGCGTGAGCACCGTGATCATGTAGTCGTGGCCGCCGCCCTTGAAGGTGCCGACGCTGTGGACGCGCCAGCCGTGCGTGGAGCGTTGCAGCCAGCCGTTCTTGACGTGCACGAGGACGCCGGACGGGGCGCCGTAGGGAGTGCCCCAGCGCTGCGAGGAGATGACCTGGCCCATCAACTTCCGGATGTACGTACGGGAGTTGTCGCTCAGGACGGTGTTCGACGCGGTGATCAGCTTGAGCAGCTTCTGCTCGTCGGTGACGGTGATCTGGGTCAGGCCCCAGTAGCCGTCGGCGCCGGGCTTGGTCTGGGTCATGCCGGCCGCGGTGAGGAAGCCCTTGATCTTCGTCAGGCCCAACTGCTTCCACAGGGTGCTGGTCGCGGCGTTGTCCGACTTGGTGATCATGGCCTTGGCGAGGGTCGTCTCGCGGTCGGTGAGATACCGGTCGTGCTTCTTCGCGTCCCACAGCAGCGTGGCGAGGACGGTGACCTTGACGACGCTCGCGGAGTCGTAGGCCGTCGAAGGGCGCAGTGTGCAGGTCGTCTTGGTGCTGCGGTCGTAGAGGCCGACGGCGATCGTGCCCTTGCGGTTGGCGAGGGCCGAGGTGATGTCCCGCTTCAACTTGTCGGCGAGGCCGGCCTTCGCGGACGTACAGCTGACGGTCGGTGTCGTGGCGGCGGTGGCGGGTGTGGCGGCGGCCACGCACGCCACGAGCGCCGCCCCTGCCACCCATCTGGCGCGTGTGGATACGGATATGCCGTGAGTCATGCCCTCTTGACTCACGGACGGGAGTGAAAGGTTGCATGCGTGTTCGATAAGAATCCGGCGAAGGGCCGCCCCTTGAGCCGGCTATGGGGGAGGCATTGCCCGCCCCTTGGTCAATTCACAGGCAGCGGCCAGGTACGGCACAGCGCACGCCCACCCCGGGTCCGCACCATGCTCGGGTGACATCTGCCACCGATCCACACCCCCACACCGAGTCCGAGGCCGCGGCCGTCTCTCCCGACTGGCCGCCGCCGGCACCACCCACGCAGACGCCGGACAAGGCGCCGCGCTGGTCGCTGCCCGCGCTGCTCGCGATCCTGGTCCTGGCGGGCCTTCTGTACGCCTGGAACCTGTCCGGGAGCAGCCTGAACAGTTTCTACAGCGCGGCGATCTACAGCGGCACGCAGAGCTGGAAGGCGTGGTTCTTCGGCTCGCTGGACGCGGGCAACTTCCTCACCGTCGACAAGCCACCCTTCGCGCTGATGATCATGGGGCTGTCCTGCCGGGTCCTCGGCTTCGGCACCTGGCAGATGATGGCGCCCGAGATCGCGGCCGCGCTCGGCACGATCTGGATCCTGCACTCCTCCGTCAAGCGGCACTTCGGGCATGTGGCGGCCACCATCGCCGCGCTGGTCCTCGCGCTCACCCCGATCACCGTCGCGATCAACCGCGACAACAACCCGGACACCATCCTCGTCCTGCTGATGGTCGGTGGCGCGGCCCTGGCGCTGCGCGCGGTGCGCACCGACAGGCTGCTGCCGCTCATCGGCTCGGCGGTCCTGTTCGGGCTGGCCTTCAACACCAAGATGCTCCAGGGCTACATCGCCCTGCCCGCCGTCTTCGCCGTGTACGTGTACGCCTCGAAGCTCGGCTGGAAGAGGAAGGCCGTCAACCTGGCCCTGGCCGCGGTCGCGCTGGCCGTCGCCAGCTTCTGGTGGGCCACCGCCGTCTCCCTGGTCCCGGCCGACGACCGGCCCTACATCGGCGGTTCGACCGACGGCTCCGCGTGGGACCTCATCATGGGCTACAACGGCCTGGGCCGGGTCCTCGGCGGCGAGGGCAACGGCGGGGGCGGCGGAGGCGGCGGGGGCGGCACCTTCGCCGGCACCGCGGGCATCGGACGCATGTTCAACGACGTCCTCGGCGGCCAGATCTCCTGGCTGATCCCCTTCGCCCTCCTCGCGCTCGTCGCCGGCCTGGTGCGGTGCGGCCGGGCCCCGCGCACCGACCTGACGCGGGCCGCGCTCGTCCTGTGGGGCGGCTGGCTGGTGCTGCACTACCTGACCTTCGCGATGGCCGAGGGCACCATGCACCCGTACTACACGACCGCGCTCGCCCCCGGCATCGCGGCGCTGTGCGGTGGCGGTGGTGTGCTGCTGTGGCGCGCCTTCCGCGCCGGTGACGCCCGCTGGTCGTGGGTGCTGCCCGTGGGCCTGGTGGTCACCGGGGTCTGGGCGATCGTGCTGCTGCGCCGGGCCACCGGCTGGAACACCTGGTTGTGGCCGGTCGTCGGCGTGGTCATGACGCTCGCGGTCGTGGGCCTGTTCGTGTTCCGTACGGCGGGTTCCGGGACCAGGGCACGGCTGCTGGCCGCGTCCGTGGCCGCGGCGGTCGTGGCGGGCCTCGCCGGCCCCACGGCGTACGCCGCCTCGCCGGCCTTCGCCTCGGCCACCGGCGGCATGGGCGGCACCAACCCCACCGCGGGCCCCTCGACCGGCAACGGCATGGGCGGTCCCGGCGGCGGTGGCGGCCGGGGCGGCTTCGGCGGCGGCGACGGAGGTGGCCCGGGGGGTGGTCGGCAGGACGGCACCCAGCAGGGCGGCCAGGAGGCAGGGGAGTTCCCCGGCGGTGGCGGTCAGACGCAGCCCGGCGGCGGCGACGGCGAGCTTCCCCAGGGCGGCGGCGCACCCGGCGGCACGAACGGGGAGCTCCCGGGCGGCGGTACGGCCCCCGGCGGCAACGGCGGTACGGGCGGCGCGCCCAGCGGCGGCTTCGGCGGTGGTGGCGGTGGCGGCATGGGCGGCAGCGTCGACAGTGAGCTGGTCGCGTACCTGGAGAAGCATCAGGACGGCGCCAAGTGGCTGCTCGCGGTCTCCAACTCGCAGAGCGCCGGCCAGCTGATCCTCAGCACCCACAAGCCCGTCATCTCCATGTGGGGCTTCACCGGCTCCGACAAGGCGATGACCCTGGCCAGGCTCAAGGAGCTGGTGAAGAAGGGCGAGCTGCACTACATCCAGCTCGGCGGTGGCGGCATGGGCGGCAACAGCAGCCTCAACCAGGAGATCACCAGCTGGGTGCAGAAGAACGGCACGGCGGTGAAGGCGAGCGACTACAGCACGAGCGGTTCCTCGTCGAGCAGCACCTCGACGATCTACCGCTTGGACGCCTCCGACGTCGACTGACGATCACTCAACGGCCCCCGACCCTTCGGTCGGGGGCCGTTTTGTCATGTCAACTCGCGTAGACAACGCCCGAATTGCCGTTTCGGGTCACCCAATGGACACGCGGATTCCATTTACACGGCTGCATGTCCATGCCACTCTCTCGCTTGCCGCCTCCATTCAACCCGCGTAGATGGGACCCCCGCTTATGCTGGCGACACGCATACGCCGCTGGAAGACAGTGGCTCTGACGACCGCCGCGGTCATGGCCGGACTCACCGCTCCGGTGGTGACCGCGAGCCCGGCCGCCGCCACGACGACCGCGTACGACTCGACGTACTACAAGAACGCGATCGGCAAGACGGGCACGAGCCTGAAGTCGTCCCTGCACACGATCATCAGCAGCCAGTCGAAGATCTCGTACTCCGCGGTGTGGGACGCGCTCAAGGTCACCGACCAGGACCCGAACAACACCAGCAACGTGCTGCTGCTGTACAGCGGCGTGTCCCGCAGCAAGTCCCTCAACGGCGGTGACGTCGGCGACTGGAACCGTGAGCACACCTGGGCCAAGTCGCACGGCGACTTCGGCGAGGTCACCGGTCCGGGCACCGACCTGCACCATCTGCGCGCCTGCGACGTCCAGGTCAACAGCACCCGCGGCAACCTGGACTTCGACAACGGCGGCAGCGCGGTCACCAACGGCGGCGGCTCCACCGTCGACTCCGACTCCTTCGCGCCGCGCGCCGCGGACCGGGGCGACGTGGCCCGCATGATCCTCTACATGGCCGTGCGCTACGAGGGTGACGACGGCTTCGCCGACCTGGAGCCGAACGAGAAGGTCGGCAACGGCTCCAACCCGTACATGGGCAAGCTCTCCGTCCTCAAGGCGTGGAACGAGGCGGACCCGCCGAGCGCCTTCGAGGAGCGCCGCAACCAGGTCATCTACGACACCTACCAGCACAACCGCAACCCGTTCATCGACCACCCGGAGTGGGTCGAGGCGATCTGGTAGAACCCGGCACACAGCGCCCCACCGAACCCCCCGTGCCGTGCGCCGGGGGGTTCGGTCGTTCACGCACGGTGACCGGGCCGCCCGAATTGTTGCAGCGGGATGAAATCCCCGCCCCTCCGTGTTGTGCCCTTCCGGCACACCAGCAGAGCGGAGGACGGGCACGTGAGACAGCGGGGATGGGCACGGCGGCTGGCCGGATACGCCTGGCGGTATCCGAAGGACGTCGTCCTGGCCCTGGGGTCCAGCCTCGCCGGCATGGCCGTCATGGCGCTCGTGCCGCTGATCACGAAGGTGATCATCGACGACGTCATCGGTGACCACAGCCGGGACATGGCCCCCTGGGCCGGTCTTCTCATCGCCTCCGCCGTGCTGGTGTACGTCCTCACCTACATCCGCCGCTACTACGGCGGGCGTCTCGCCCTCGACGTCCAGCACGACCTGCGGACCGAGATGTACGGGACGATCACGCGGCTGGACGGGCGGCGGCAGGACGAGCTGTCGACCGGGCAGGTCGTGGGGCGGGCCACCAGCGATCTCCAGCTGATCCAGGGGCTTCTCTTCATGTTGCCGATGACCATCGGCAACTTCGCCCTGTTCCTGATCTCCCTGGTCGTCATGGCCTGGCTGTCCATCCCGCTGACCCTGGTCGCCCTCGCGGTCGCGCCCGCCCTGGCCTGGATCGCGAAACGCTCCCGCAGCAAGCTGCACCCGGCCACCTGGTACGCCCAGGCCCAGGCCGCCGCCGTCGCCGGGGTGGTCGACGGCGCGGTGGGCGGCGTACGCGTGGTCAAGGGGTTCGGGCAGGAGGAGCAGGAGACCGGGAAGCTGAGGGAGGTCGGGCGGCGGCTCTTCGCGGGGCGGCTGCGGACCATCCGGTTCAACAGCAAGTACACGCCGGCGCTCCAGGCCGTCCCCGCTCTCGGGCAGGTCGCCATGCTGGCGCTGGGCGGCTGGCTGGCCGTGCGCGGGCACATCACCCTCGGTACCTTCGTCGCCTTCTCCACCTATCTCGCCCAGCTCGTCGGGCCGGTGCGCATGCTCGCCATGGTCCTCACCGTGGCCCAGCAGGCGCGGGCCGGTACGGAGAGGGTCCTGGAGCTGATCGACACCGAGCCGTCGATGAAGGACGGGCCCAAGGAGCTGCCCGCCGACGCCCCGGCCACCGTCGAGTTCGACGACGTGTCCTTCGGATACGAGGGCGCCCCCGGCAAGACCAGCCCGGTTCTCGACGGCCTCTCCTTCGAGATCCGGCCCGGTGAGACCCTCGCCGTCGTCGGCTCCTCCGGCTCCGGCAAGTCCACCGTCTCCCTCCTCCTGCCGCGCTTCTACGACGTCACCCACGGTGCCGTCCTCATCGGCGGCCACGACGTCCGCGAGCTGACCCTCGACTCGCTGCGGGCCGCGATCGGGCTCGTCCCCGAGGACTCGTTCCTCTTCTCGGACACCGTGCGCAACAACATCGCGTACGGCCGCCCCGAGGCGACCCGGGAACAGATCGAGGAGGCCGCCCGCGCCGCCCAGGCGGACCGCTTCATCAGTGAGCTGCCCGAGGGCTACGACACCAAGGTCGGCGAACACGGCCTCACCCTCTCCGGCGGCCAGCGCCAGCGCGTCGCGCTCGCCCGCGCCATCCTCACCGACCCCCGCCTCCTCGTCCTCGACGACGCCACCTCCGCCGTGGACGCCCGCGTCGAGCACGAGATCCACGAGGCGCTCAAGCAGGTCATGGAGGGGCGGACCACGCTGCTCATCGCGCACCGCCGCTCCACCCTCAACCTCGCCGACCGCATCGCCGTCCTCGACCAGGGCCGGCTCGCCGACCTCGGCACCCACGCCGAGCTGGAGAAGCGGTCCGCCCTCTATCGGCGCCTGCTCACCGACCCCGACGAGCTCGGCGGCGTCTCACCCGGTCACGCCCAGCCCCTCGCCCCGGCCGAGGACACCTCCGTACGCGACGAACTGGACGCCGAGTTCGACGCCGAGCGCGGCCTCACCCCGCGGCTGTGGACCGGCGACCGGGAGCCGAAGGACGCCGCGCTCTCCGGCACCCCGGCCACGCCCGAGCTGCTCGCCCAGGTGGAGGCGCTGCCCCCGGCGACCGACACCCCGGACATCGACGAGGCGCGGGCGGTCACGCCCGAGGAGTCGTACGGGCTCCGGCGCCTGCTGCGCGGGTTCGGCGCCCCCCTCCTCATCAGCCTCGGGCTCGTCGCCGTGGACGCCGGCATGGGGCTGCTGCTGCCGATCCTGATCCGGCACGGCATCGACAGCGGCGTCGGCGAGATGGCGCTCGGCGCGGTGTGGGCGGCCTCGCTGCTCGGGCTGCTCACCGTGGCGGTGCAATGGGCCGCGCAGATCGGTGAGACGCGGATGACCGGGCGGACCGGCGAGCGGGTGCTGTACTCGCTGCGGCTCAAGATCTTCGCGCAGCTCCAGCGGCTCGGACTCGACTACTACGAGCGCGAGTTGACCGGCCGGATCATGACGCGGATGACCACGGACGTCGACGCGCTCTCGACCTTCCTCCAGACCGGGCTCGTCACCGCTTTCGTCTCCGTCGTCACCTTCTTCGGCATCATGGGCGCCCTGCTCGTCCTCGACGTGCGGCTGGCCCTGGTCGTCTTCGTGACGCTGCCGCCGCTGATCGTCGCGACGTTCTTCTTCCGCCGGGCGAGCGTGAAGGCGTACGAACTCGCCCGTGAGCGCGTCTCGGTGGTCAACGCCGACCTTCAGGAGTCCGTCGCCGGGCTCAGGATCGTGCAGGCCTTCCGGCGCGAGCGGGACGGCGGGGCGCGGTTCGCGGAGCGCAGCGACAGTTACCGGCAGGCCCGTATCCGGGGGCAGTGGCTGATCTCGGTCTACTTCCCCTTCGTGCAG
The DNA here is from genome assembly GCF_044593635.1 of Streptomyces sp. NPDC051913. Lineage (NCBI taxonomy): Bacteria > Bacillati > Actinomycetota > Actinomycetes > Kitasatosporales > Streptomycetaceae > Streptomyces > Streptomyces sp. NPDC051913. The sequence goes on from NZ_JBIUCI010000011.1 coordinate 273,012, forward strand.
CTGCTGTCGTCGGTCGCCGCCGCGGCCGTCCTCGTCGCGGGCGCCGGGCGGATCGACGACGCGACCCTCACCACCGGCGCGCTGGTCGCGTATCTCCTCTACATCGACCTGTTCTTCGCGCCCGTGCAGCAGCTCTCCCAGGTCTTCGACGGCTACCAGCAGGCCACCGTCTCCCTTGGCCGCATCCAGGAACTGCTCCAGGAGCCGACGTCGACGAAGGCGGCGGACGAGCCGCTTGAGGTCCTCTCCCTCCGAGGCGAGGTCGCCTTCGAGGGCGTCCACTTCGCGTACCGCTCCGCCGAAGAGGCAGAAGGGGAGGAGGCCATCGGCGGGATCGACCTGCGCATCCCGGCCGGGCAGACCGTCGCGTTCGTCGGCGAGACCGGCGCCGGCAAGTCGACCGTGGTGAAGCTGGTGGCGCGGTTCTACGACCCGACCGGCGGCCGGGTCACGGTCGACGGCACGGATCTGCGGGCCCTCGACCTCACCTCGTACCGGCACCGGCTCGGTGTCGTCCCGCAGGAGGCGTACCTCTTCCAGGGCACCGTCCGCGACGCCATCGCCTACGGCCGCCCCGAGGCCACCGACGCCGAGGTGGAGGCGGCGGCCCGCGCGGTCGGCGCGCACGAGATGATCGCCACCCTCGACGGCGGCTACCTCCACGAGGTCGCCGAACGCGGCCGCAACCTCTCGGCCGGCCAGCGCCAGCTGATCGCGCTGGCCCGCGCGGAACTCGTCGACCCCGACATCCTGCTCCTCGACGAGGCGACGGCCGCCCTCGACCTGGCCACCGAGGCCCAGGTCAACCAGGCCACCGACCGCCTCGCGGGCCGCCGCACGACCCTCGTCGTCGCCCACCGGCTGACGACCGCGGCGCGCGCGGACCGGGTGGTCGTGATGGATCACGGGCGCGTCGCCGAGGACGGGACGCACGACGAGCTGATCGAACGCGATGGCCTCTACGCCACGTTGTGGCGGACGTTCGTGGGGGAGGACGAGCCGGTGGTCGCGTGATGGCCTGATCTCGTGACGGTCGTGCAACCATCCGACATACGTCGTGCGTCCGTACACCAGTACGCTCATCGCCGGGGTACGGGAGGGACCACAGTGGACCGAGGGACTGGTGCGATACGGCGGCGGGCCGCGGTCGTGCTCGCCGCGCTGACCGCTTCCGGGCTGCTCGCGGTCGCGGTGCCGGGCCAGGCGCAGGCGTTCTCGGCGGACTCCTGCGAGGGCCGGAAGATCCGCACGTTCACGTTCTCCACCGGCGCCGTCAAGCTCTACAAGGACGGCGGCTGGCTCTGCGCGATGACGTTCCCGAAGAGCGGCGGCGCCAAGCGCACCATGATGGTCAGCATCCAGGCGCGCGGCTTCGGGGCCGTCGTCGACAAGGGCAAGTACGCCCATCACGCCGGGCCGGTGCGGACGTACGCCGGCACCCGCAAGGTGTGGATCAAGGGCCAGGTGGGCCGGGGGGCCTACGAGTCCAGCAGCTGGAAGCGGTACTGACCGGCCGACTCCGGCGCGCGGCGCGCACCGGAGCCGGCCTCCGTGTCAGGGACGCAGCGTGGGCTCCCGCTCCACGTCACGCACGTCCAGCTTCCGGTCGAACGTCGCGAGCGGCTTCGCCTCCGCGACCGCGGTGGCCGACAGGCCCGCCCAGTCGAGGATGCGGGCCGTCGCGAAGGCCTTCTGGTCGGCGACCAGACCGGCCACGTTCGCGCCGTGGTTCATGCCGGGGGCGGTGAGGACGTAGGAGTCCTTCGCGCCCTTGTCGACCCGGAACCGCTCGCCGCCCCACGGGTCGTTCTGGCCGTAGACATAGAGCATGTGCCGGGCGTTGTGCCGGATCCAGGTGTCGACGTCCCGCATCGCGTACGGCTGGAACTTCGTCGGGATGTCGCGCGGGACGAAGTTGCGCGGCGGCTGGTAGCCGTAGCGGACGTACTTCTTCTCGATGTACGGGAAGTGGATGGTCGGGGCGCCGAGTTGGGTGGCCGCCTGGTAGTAGTACGGCGTGTACGGCGTGAGGCCCTGGTCGGTGTAGAAGGAGAACCCGGAGACCGTGTCGATCGAGTTCCAGATCTGGTCGTCGGTCGCGGTCTTCGCGTCCGGCGGGATCAGCTCGTCGTCGGCGCAGTTGGCCAGCAGGTTGTACTGCCAGAAGCCCCACACGTAGTCGAGGACGACCGCCTCGTACGCCCGGTCGAGGCTGCCGATGGTGTCGAAGGTGAAGCCCTCCGCCTCGGCGTAGGCCGCGTACTTCTTCTCCAGCGGCTCCCGGCGCACCAGCGCCTCGCGCTGCACGGCGTTGAGCCGGTCACGGCACTCCTTGGTGCCGACGGACGCGAAGAAGCGGTCGTAGGCCGAGTCCTCGTCGTTGACGACGTCGTTCGGGGCCACGTAGGCCACCACGCCGTCCATGTCCTTCGGGTAGAAGCGCTCGTAGTAGGTGGCGGTCATGCCGCCCTTCGAACCGCCGGTGGCGATCCAGTTCTTCGCGTAGATCTTCTTCAGCGCCTTGAAGATCCGGTGCTGGTCACTGGCCGCCTGCCAGATGTCCAGCTTGCTCCAGTCGGCCGGGTCGGGCCGGGACGGCGTGAAGAAGCGGTACTCCATGGAGACCTGGTTGCCGTCCACGATCTGGGTCGGCTCGCGGCGGCTCGGTGTCGTCGAGACGTTGTAGCCGCCGGTGTAGAACACCGTCGGGCGGCTCACGTCCTTGTGCAGCACGGTGATCCGCTGCTGGAAGGTGCCCTTGGACGGGTGCCGGTGGTCCACCGGCTGGGTGTAGTTGAGAACGAAGTAGCGGTACCCGGTGTACGGCTTCTCCTCGATCAGGCTCATGCCCGGTATGGAGAGCAGTTGCTCCTTGATATCGGTGGTGGTGGCCTCCGGCTCGGCGGCGGTGGCCGCCCCTGCCGTGCTCAACGTGCCTATGAGCACCGTGAGCGCCAGCAGCCATCTGAGCGCCTTGCGCATGCACCCTCCCCTGTGAGACAGATGTGCGAGCGGAAGCTATCGGAGCAACTCCCGTGTGCACCAGGGGAGATCAGGAAAAGGTGGATCAGGACAGGTCAGAGCGGCCGGGCGCAGCCGACCGGTTCCTGGCCACCGAGCTGGACGTACAGAGCCGTGGACAGCGGGCACCGGCTGCGTTTGCCGACGGCCTTGGTCACCTTGAACTCCGGCTTCTTCGCGCCCTTCCCGTCGCAGGCGGTCTCGCGGACCTGGCCGTCGCCGGAGCTGTAGACGCAGTCCCCGACGATGGTGCGCGGCCCGCCCCCGCCGCCCGGGTCGCCGGGGTGCGGGGCGGTGAGGTTGCGCATACAGGCGTAGCCCTGCGGGACCTCCCCGTCGCCGTCCTCGTCGGCGGTCCTGGCCTGTTCGCTGATGTGCAGCACGAAGTCGGTGGTCCCCGGGCAGAGCGGACCGTCCTCGGTCGTGCCGTCGAAGCGCGCCACGACCCGCGCCGCCGCCCGCTCACCGGCGCAGGGCACCTCGGTGAAGCTGGTGGTGCCGAAGGAGCTGCACTCGTCGACGCCGAGGAACACCGTCCCGTACCCCGAGGGCCGGGTCGGTGTCACCTCGTTGCTGATCCGGCCGTCGCTCTCCGTGCCGTCGTCCGGGGTGCCCTGGCACCCGGTGAGCAGGGCCGCGAGCAGCGCAGCCAGCAGTGCGCACACCGCCCCCACCGACCATCTCTCGCGCATCGCATCCCCCCGGACACCCCGGACCAGCGTGACCCGCCGTGGCGGGCACACGCCAGACGTGCGGGGTGCTTTGCGCCCTTTGGCGGGCGTGCGCCGGGGGCGTGGCGTACCCGCGCTACGCCGGATACGAGAGTCCGTACCCGATCGGATAGAGCACCTTCGCCGGATCGTCCGCCTTCTGCACCGGCACCGGCAGCTTCCCGCGCGGCGCCACCGCACCCGCGATCACCCGCGCGGCGGCCCGCAGTTCGACGTCGGTCCATGAGTACGACGCCAGGTAGGCCGGGACGCCGGGCAGTTGGGCCACGTCGTACGGATTGCGGATCGCGAGCGCGACCACCGGCCTCCCGGTCGCCACCAGCTGCTCGACGAGCGTCTTCTGGGCGGCGCTCAGGTTGTACGTCCCCACGACGACCGCGTCCGCTTCCTGCGCTGCCGCGACCGCCCTGGCGATGGTGGCGGCGGCGGGTGCCGTACCCGTCGACAGGGCCGTGGCCGTGAAGCCGAGCTCGGTGAACGCGGTCGCGAGGACCCCGGTGGGCGGCCCGGTGGTCCCGGACGGGGAGGCCGGATCGGCGCCGCACACCAGGAGCCTGCGGGGCGACAGGGGCAGCAGACCGCCTTTGTTGACCAGCAGGGTCGTCGTCCGCTCGGCGATCCGGTCGGCCTCGGCGAGGTGCGCCGGGACGCCCACGGTGCGGGTGACGCCCGCCTGGCTGACGTAGGGCTCCTTGAACAGCCCCAGCTTCGCCTTCAGCCGCAGTACCCGCAGGAGCGACTCGTCGAGCCGCGCCTCGGTCAGCTCTCCGCCCTGGACGGCCTTCAGCACGGCGTTCCAGGCGACGTCGAGATCCGGCGGGTTGAGGAGCTGGTCCACCCCGGCCTTCAGGGCGAGCACGGGGACGCGGTCGTCGCCGTACTTCGTGCGGACGCCCTCCATGCCGAGGGAGTCGGTGACGATCACCCCGTCGTAGCCCAGTTCCTCGCGCAGGATGCCGTTCAGGATCGGGCGGGAGAGGGTGGCCGGGTCGCCGGAGTCGTCGAGGGCCGGGACCATGAGGTGCGCGGTCATGATCGAGTCGATGCCGGCGGCGATCGCGGCCCGGAACGACGGCGCGTCCAGCCGCTCCCACTGCTCGCGGGTGTGGGTGATGACGGGGAAGCCGTAGTGGCTGTCGACGGCGGTGTCGCCGTGTCCGGGGAAGTGCTTGGCGGTGGCGGCGACCTGCCGGGAGTGCTGGTACCCGGCGACCTCGGCGGCGACGAGCCCGGCCACCGCGTGCGGGTCGGCGCCGAAGGAACGGACGCCGATGACCGGGTTGGCGGGGTTGACGTTGACGTCGGCGACGGGGGAGTAGTTCTGCCGGATGCCGAGGGCCCGCAGCTCCCGCCCCGCGATACGGCCGAGGGTGCGGGCGTCCTTGCGCGAGCCGCCCGCGCCGATCGCCATCGCGCCCGGGAAGAGCGTGGCGGGCTCGCCGACCCGGCAGACGATGCCGTGCTCCTGGTCGGTGGAGATCAGGACGGGCAGACCCCGGGGCTGGGTGAGGGACGCCTTCTGGATGCCGTTGGAGAGGTCGGCGATCTGGTGCGGGTCGCGGGTGTTGTGCGCCCAGGTGAAGTAAATGACGCCGCCCACGCGGTACTTGGCGATGAGCTCGGCGGCCGTGCGAACGCCGATCTCCTTGAGGTTGGCGTCGATGTCGGCCTGGTCGGGGGTGGTGGCGGAGTGGCCGTAGACCCGCATCACGAAGAGCTGGCCGACCTTCTCCGGCAGGGTCATACGGGAGATGAGGGAGCGGAGCTTCTTGTCGTCCGCGTAGGCGGGGCCGGACATGGCGAGGGTGGCGGCGACTCCCGCGGTGGCGGCTAGGACGGTACGTCTGGAGGGCACGTGCGCTCCTTCCGGAGGTGATCCGCTGAAGGAAACTTCCGAGGAGTCACCAATATCCGGGAAGTTTCTGCCAGTCAAGGGAGTGCACAGTAACCCGCGATGGGCCCCGGGCCCGGCAATGAGGGCCGTCATCGGCGCTGTTGGAGGGGGGCGCGCCGATGACGGCGTGCTGTCGGCCGCGGTACGGCGGAGAGGGTAGGTCAGCGTTCGCAGCCAGCAGCGAGGCCGACACCGCACCGCGGTGACTCTCCGACAGCTCGCGCATTGGACGAGCGGAGCTGGGGCGGGGTTCCCGGCTCGGGCCCGAATCCCGCAAGTTGGGGCCGCGGGGTTCAGCGGGGCGGGTGGGACGCCGTCTCGGGCCAGTGGTGCTGGAGGGTGCGTACGGTCTCCGTGATCGACGGGCGGCCCGCCGCGCCGGTGCGCCAGAGGGCGTACAGCCGCCGTACCGGCGTCGGGTCGAGCTCCACCTCGACGACTCCGGCCGGGAGGGGGCCGCGGCCGAGACGGGGGATGAGACAGATGCCGAGGCCGGCGGCGACGAGCGCGACGAGGGTGGGGTTCTCGTCGGCCTGGTGGATGATCTCCGGCTCGTGCCCCGCGCTCCGCAGGGTGCGCACCAGCCAGTCGTGGCAGACCCGGCCCGGCGGCTGGCACACCCAGCGCTCCCCGCCGAGGTCCTCGCGCCGCACCCGCCTGCGCTCGGCGAAGGGGTGGCCCTCCGGTACGAGCAGCGTGCACCGGTCCTCGCCGATCGCCGCCTGCTCCACGCCGGGCGGCACCGGCAGCGGGGAGATGTCCCAGTCGTGCACGACGGCCAGGTCCAGCGCGCCCCGTGCGACCAGCCCGACCGACAGATGCGGGTCGATCTCGCAGAGCCGGACGTCGAGGGCGGGATGCCGGTGGGCGAGGTCGGCCAGCACGCCGGGCAGCAGCCCACGGGCCGCCGAGGCGAACGCGGCCACCGTCAGCCGTCCCGCCGGGGTGTTGCGGCGTCGCTCGATCCCGGTCTCGGCCCGTTCGACGATCGCCAGCAACTGCTCGGCGGTGTCGACGAGTTGCAGCGCCTCGGCGGTGAGCCGGACCCCGCGCCCCTCCCGTTCCAGGAGCACCGTCCTGGTCTCCCGCTCCAGCTTGGCGATCTGCTGGGACACGGCGGAGGGTGTGTAGCCGAGGGCGGCGGCGGCCGCGCCGACGGTGCCGTGCACGGAGACGGCGTGCAGGGCGCGCAGGCGTTGCAGATCGAGCATCTCGCAGCCTCTTTTCATTAGCGACGCTTCATCCGACCATGCAGCAATCATCGCTGGTGCTACATGGTCGAGGCGAGTGATCCTCGACGCATGCGTCCCGCCCACATCGCCCTCGCCGTCCTTGTCGCCGCCGTCTGGGGCGTGAACTTCACCGTCATCGAGATCGGCCTCGACCACTTCCCGCCCCTGCTCTTCTCCGCCCTGCGCTTCCTGGCGGCGGCCCTTCCCGCGGTGTTCTTCGTGGGCCGGCCGAAGGTGGCCTGGAAGTGGATCATCGGGGTCGGCCTGGTGCTGGGGGTCGCGAAGTTCGGCCTGCTGTTCGTCGCGATGGACGCGGGCATGCCGGCCGGGCTGTCCTCCCTGGTGCTCCAGATCCAGGCGGTGTTCACGGCGGTGATCGCGTTCGCGGTCCTGGGCGAACGCCCCTCGGGCATCAGGATGCTGGGCATGGCGGTGGCCCTGGCCGGCATCGCCGTCGCCGCCGTCGACGAGGGCACCTCGGGCCCCCTCGGCGCCTTCGCCCTGTGCGTCGCGGCGGCGGCCTGCTGGGGCGCGTCCAACGTCCTCACCCGCAAGGCGGCGCCCCCCGACGCCCTCAACTTCATGGTGTGGGTGAGCACGGTCCCGGTCCTCCCCCTCCTCGCCCTGTCCCTGCTGACAGAGGGCCCGACCCGGGACTACGACGCCCTGCGCGCCCTCGACTGGCAGGGCGCCGGCACGGTCGTCTACGTCGCCTGGATCACGACGGTCCTCGGCTTCGGAGCCTGGGGCCGGCTCCTCCGCCACCACCCGGCCTCCACGGTCGCCCCCTTCTCGTTGCTGGTCCCCGTCTTCGGCATGTCCTCGGCGGCCCTGTTCCTGGGCGAGGAGGTGAGCGGACTGCGCTGGTGCGCGGCGGCACTCCTGGTGGGCGGCGTGGCACTGGCCTCGGTGACGCCCGGGCGAAGGGCGCGGGTCCATCCCGTGGACGTCCCGGCGCCACAGGCGTCCGGCGTCCGATCATGAGGCCATGCCCACGGTCGACATCCCCGGTTCCAAGTCCATCACCGCCCGCGCCCTCTTCCTGGCGGCGGCGGCCGACGGTGTCACGACGCTCACGCGACCGCTCCGGTCCGACGACACGGAGGGGTTCGCCGAGGGGCTGGTCCGGCTCGGCTATCGGGTCGGGCGTACCCCGGACGCCTGGCAGGTCGACGGCCGGCCGGAGGGCCCCGCGGTGACGGAGGCCGACGTCTACTGCCGGGACGGCGCCACGACCGCCCGTTTCCTGCCGACGCTGGCCGCCGCGGGCCACGGCACCTTCCGCTTCGACGCCTCGGAGCAGATGCGCCGCCGCCCCCTCCTGCCCCTGTCCCGCGCCCTGCGCGACCTGGGCGTGGACCTGCGGCACGAGGGGGCCGACGGCCACCATCCGCTCACCGTGCGGGCGTCCGGTGTCGAGGGCGGCGAGGTGGTGCTGGACGCGGGTCAGTCGTCCCAGTACCTGACGGCCCTGCTTCTGCTGGGTCCGCTGACGCGGAAGGGCCTGCGGATCCGGGTGACGGACCTGGTCTCCGTCCCGTACGTGGAGATCACGATCGCGATGATGCGGGCGTTCGGGGTCGAGGTCGGCCGGGAGGGGAACGTCTTCGTCGTCCCGCCGGGCGGCTACCGGGCGACGACGTACCCGATCGAGCCCGACGCCTCCACCGCCAGCTACTTCTTCGCCGCGGCGGCCGTCACGCCGGGCGCCGAGGTCACCGTCCCCGGCCTCGGGACGGGCGCGCTCCAGGGCGACCTGGGTTTCGTGGAGGTCCTGCGGCGGATGGGCGCGGACGTGTCGGTCGGCGATTCCGGGACGACGGTCCGCGGTACCGGCCGGCTGCGCGGCCTCACCGTCAACATGCGGGACATCTCCGACACGATGCCGACCCTCGCGGCCATCGCCCCCTTCGCCGACGGCCCGGTCCGGATCGAGGACGTGGCGAACACGCGCGTCAAGGAGTGCGACCGCCTGGAGGCCAGCGCGGAGAACCTGCGGAGGCTGGGCGCGGAGGTCGCGGTCGGCCCGGACTGGATCGAGATCCAGCCGGGTCCGCCCGGGACGGGCGCGCAGATCACGACGCACGGCGACCACCGCATCGTCATGTCCTTCGCGGTCACCGGCCTGCGCGTGCCCGGTATTTCGTTCGACGACCCCGGATGCGTCCGGAAGACTTTCCCCGGTTTCCACGGGGCGTTCGCCGAACTGCGAAAGGACATCGGGCAGTGAGCTTCACGCTGGAGGGGCCGCTTCTGGAGGGCGAGCTGGTGCGCCTGGAGCCGCTGGCGCACCGGCACGCCGCCGGTCTGGCGGAGGCGGCCGAGGAGGACCGGGACACCTACGCGTTCACCTGGGTGCCGCGCGCCGACGAGGTTTTGGGGTACATCGACGCCCAGCTCGGCCGGGCGGCGGACGGCAGGCTCGCACCGTACGCGCAGATCTCGACGGCGACCGGACGCGTGGTCGGCACCACCTCCTTCTGGGAGCCGCGCAGTTGGCGTTCGGCGGACCGGCTCGACGCCATCGAGATCGGCTTCAGCTGGCTGGCCCGCTCCGCGCAGGGCACGGGCGTGAACGCCGAGTCCAAGTACCTCCTCTTCCGGCATGCCTTCGAGGAGTGGGACGTCTCCCGCGTCGACCTGAAGACCGACGCCCGCAACGCACGCTCCCACGCCGCGATCGCGAGCGTCGGGGCCCGCTTCGAGGGTGTCCTGCGCAACTGGTCGCGCTCCTGGGCGCCGGGGGAGGAAGGGCGGCTGCGCGACTCGGCGATCTTCTCGATCACGGCGGAGGAATGGCCGGAGATCCGGCCGCGGCTGGCGGAGCGGGTGGGACGGTTCGTGGCCCACCGGGCGGGCGGAGAGCCCGCGCGCTGAGCCCGGAGACGGTTCAGCGGTGCGGGCCCGAACCGGTCTGCACGGTGACCGACTCCCCGGCCGCGCGCCGCAGTTCCTCGCGTACGACAGTGAGCACCGGGTCGTCCTCCGAGCCCGTGCGCACGGCCGCGAAGACGTTGCGGGACGGTGGCTCGCCCTCGGTCGTCACGGTGGCCAGCCGACGGCTCGCGTACAACGGCCGTACCAGGCGCGGGATCAGCGCCACCCCCGCGCCCGCCTCGACCAGCGCGGCCACCGCCGCCCAGTCGTTCACGGCGTGCCGGATGTCCGGGGTGAACCCCGCGGTGGCGCACACGGAACGCGCCACCGCCCCCACACAACTGCGCGGATGGCCCACGATCCAGGCATCGGCGGCCAGTTCGCGCAGCGGGACGCCCTCGGCGCGCCCCGCCAGCCGGTGGTCCTTGGGCACGACCAGGTCCATGACGTCGGTGAGCAGGTCGATCCGGCTGTAGCGGCGGTCCGTGTGCGGGGGGCCCGCCGCGAAGTCCACCGCCACCGCGATGTCCACCTGTCCGCCGTCCAGCGCGGTGAACAGGTCCGGCGGCTCGGCCTCGACGACGTCGACGCGGACGTCCGGCATCCGCGCACCCAGCGCCCCCAGGGCCGCCGGCAGCAGACCGAGGATGCCGCTGGAGAAGCAGCCGATCGTCACCGAGCCGCGCCCGCCCTCGCCGTACGCCGCCAAGTCGGCGCGGGCGCGCTCCAGTTGGGCGGCGATCAGGTCGGCGTGTGCCAGCAGGACCCGGGCCTGGCCGGTGAGCCGTACGCCCCGGCCATCCCGTTCGGTCAGCGGCGCGCCCACCTCGCGGGCCAGCGCGGCGATCTGCTGGGAGACCGCGGAGGGGGTGAGATGGAGGGCCTCGGCGGTGCGTGCCAGGCTGCCCCGGCGCTGGAGTTCCCGCAGGACGGTCAGACGGCGCAGGTCGACGGTGAAGGTCTCGCTTACCGGTTCCATCAAGAAAGATTAACTGGACCGAAGGGGAGGGGATCGGAAACGATCGGTGCCATGACCGCCTACCTCATCCTCCACGGCTGGCAGAACCACCGTCCCGCGGACCACTGGCAGCATCACCTCGCCGACCGCCTCACCGACCTCGGCCACCAGGTCACCTACCCGCAGCTGCCCGACCCCGACGACCCGTCGCTGGAGGTGTGGCTGAGCGAGCTGACCCGGTGTCTGGCGCAGGGGCCGGACGTCGTGGTCGCCCACAGCGCCTCCGTCCTGCTGTGGCTGCACGCGGTGGCGCGGGGGACCGCCGGGGTGGGGGACGTGGAGCGGGTACTGCTGGTGGCCCCGCCGGCCCGCTCGGTCCTCGAGGGCCTGCCCGAGGTCGCCGAATTCGTCGCGCCGCCCCTGGACTTCACACTGCCGGGCCCGACGTTCCTGGTGGCGGGCGACGACGACCCGTACTGCCCGGGAGGCGCACGGGCCGCCTACGGTGACCCGCTGGGCGTCCCCACCCGACTCCTCCCGGGCGCGGCCCACTTGGACCTGGACGCCGGTTACGGAGCCTGGCCGTCCGTGCTGGAGTGGTGCCTGGATCCGGAGGCCGAGTTCAAGGTCCGGTAGGGGCGGTGTTCAGGGTCCGGTAGGGGCGGCGGGCACGGCAGTCGGGGGATCGTCCCCGGCTTCCGGGGCGCGGGTCCCGCGCAGCTCCGGTGTGCCGACGCCGACCGCAGCCACCGCCGCCAGGCACATCAGCCCTCCGGCGATCAGCGCCGTCGCCCCCGAGGTCCAGCCCGCGACCAGGCCGCCGCGCAGGTTGCCGAGGTGGGGGCCCGCCTGGCCGACGATCGTCTCGGCCGCCGTGACACGGCCGAGCAGGGCGTCGGGGGTGCGGGTCTGGACGATGGTCGTGCGGGACAGGACGGCGAGGGCGTCGGCCGCTCCGGCCAGGGCGAGCAGACCGAGGCCCGCCCAGGCGCTGGTCGTCAGGCCGAAGAGGAACAGGCCCGCACCCCAGCCGGCGGACGCGCACAGCATCACCGGGCCGGGCCGGGCCAGTCGGGTCACCGGGCCGGAGAAGACGGTCGCGGCGACTCCGCCGACGGCCAGCGCGGACAGGAACAGGCCGAGGGTGCGGGGGTCGCCGCCGAAGCGTTCCTCGTTGACCAGGGGGAACAGCGAGGTGGGCATCGCGAGCACACAGGCCGCGAGATCCGTGAGCAGCGCACCGCGCACCACGCGGTGGCCGACCAGGAAGCGCAGGCCGTCCAGTACCCCGTGCACGCCGGGGCGGGACGTGTCGCCCTCAGGTCGCAGCGCGGGCAGGCCGTAGGCGCCGTAGAAGGACAGGGCGAAGCTCAGGGTGTCCAGGAGGTAGCAGACGCCGATGCCCCACCAGCCCAGGACGACACCGGCGACGGCCGGGCCGACCAGCATCATCGCCTGGCCGGTGACCTGTTGCAGGGCGAGACCGGCGGCCACCTGGTCCTTGGGCAGCAGCCGCGGTACGAACACCCCCGCCGCCGGGGCGCCGAGCGCGCTGAAGGACGTCTGGAGCGCGACCAGGACGAGGACCACGGCCACCGGCGCGTGCCCGGCCAGGCCCTGCACGGCCAGCAGCAGGGAGCACACCGCCGAGCCGACGGTGCCCGTGAGGTAGAGCCGGCGGCGGTCGACACGGTCGGCCCAGGCGCCCGCGAACAGACTGACGGCGACCATCGGCACCGCCTGCGCGACGCCGACCGCGCCGCTCCAGAACGCGCTGTGGGTCATGTCCCAGACCTGGTACATGACGGTGACCATGGTCATGAAGCTGCCGAGCGTGGACACCGTGCGCCCGAACAGCAGCCGCCGGAAGACGGGGGAGGTGCGCAGGGGCCGTACGTCGAGCAGCGCGTCGGACAGGCTCATGAGAGCGCGAGCGGGGGCGGGGTGGGCTGATGCACCCCGGGACGTTATCCGGCGACCCCCGCCCGGGCCACCGAATTACTCACGCGCTGTCGTTCAGGAGGTGCGCCAGATGATCGCGCCCCCGGCCGAGCAGCCCCGGAAGCGGCGCGGCCCCCTCGTACCACCGCTTCTCGTACTCCCAGCACAGCCAGCCGTCCCAGCCGTGCCGGGAGAGGATCTCGACGCACTCGGCGAGCGGCAGGACGCCGGCGCCGAGCCGCAGCGGGGTGGTGTCCTCGGCCGAGGCGATGTCCTTGACCTGGACGTATCCGAGGTAGGGGGAGAGGGCCGCGTAGGTCTCGCCGGGCTGCTCGCCGCCGAGCCAGGTGTGCATGACGTCCCAGAGCGAGCCGACGTTGCGGTGGCCGACCAGGCCGAGGATCCGGATCGCGTCGGCGCCGGTGCGGTGCGAGTCGTGGGTCTCCAGCAGAATCCGTACGCCGAGGTCGGCGGCGTACTCGGCGGCCGTGCCGAGCCGCCGGGCGGCGGTGGCGTCGGCCTCCGCGCGGGACTGCTCCGGGCTCGCGCCGGGGAAGACGCGGATGTAGGGGGCGCCGAGGTCGCGGGCGAGGTCGAGGAGGGTGCGGATCTCGTCGATCACGGGCTCGTCGGCGCCGGGCGCGGCCACGCGCGCGTATCCGGCCAGTCCCAGGATCTCCACCCCGGCGGCCTTGAACTCGCTCACGACGTCGGCCCGTTGGTCCGCGTCGATCCCGGGATGCACGGCTTCCTCGGGGTGCGCGCGCAGCTCGATCCCGTGATACCCGTGCGCGGTGGCCAGCCGCAGCACCTCGGGGACGGGGAGACCGGGGACACCGAGGGTGGAGAACGCGAGTTTCATGGTTCCGGACTCTACGCGTCACTCCCGGGTGCCGTGCAGGTCCAGACGCCAGTCCTGACCGACCAGGTCCTTGCCGAAGGAGCGGTGCGGCTTCTCGGCGAGCAGCACGAAGCCGTGGCGCTGGTAGAGGTGGCGGGCGGAGCTGAGGATGTCGTTGGTCCACAGCACGAGGTCCCGGTAGCCGACCTCGCGGGCGAAGTCGACGACGGCCGTGACCAGCCGGTCCCCGATGCCGAGGCCGCGGGCGTCCGGCTCGACGAGCAGCAGCCGCAGCCTCGCCGTGCCGGGCGCCTCGTCCCGCACGCACATCACGCACCCCACCGGCCGGCCGTCCAGCTCGGCGATCCACACCCGCTCCAGGTGCGGGTCGTGATCCTCCGCGAAGTCGGCGACGATCCGGGCCACCAGCCCCTCGTAGTCCGCGTTCCAGCCGTACTCCGCGGTGTACAGCGCGGCGTTGCGCTGCACGATCCAGCCCAGGTCACCGGGGCCGGGCTCACGCAGCAGCACGTCCTCCCGGCGGGGCGGCCGTCCCTCGGACAGCAGCGTGCGCACCGTCTGCAGGGCCTCCGCGAGCCGCGGTCGCTCGGCGGCGGGCACGGTGGCGAGCAGCGCGCCCACCGATTCGTCCGCCCGCTCGGCGAGCAGCGCGGCGGTCTCCCGGCCCCGGGTGGTGAGTGTGACGCGCCGCCGCCGCGGGTCGCGGTGCGAGGCCGACCGCTCGATCAGGCCGTCGTCCTCGAACTTGTTGAGGATCCGGCTCAGATAGCCGGCGTCCAACGAGAGCTCTCCCCGCAGATCGGCAGCGTCCGTCCGCGGGGAGTGCGCGAGTTCGTACAGCACTCGGGACTCGGTGAGGGTGAACGGTGCGTAGAGGTGCCGGCTGTAGTCGAGGGCGCCGATGACGTTCGTGTAGAAGCGGTTGAAGGCACGGATGTCCTGGACGGTCATGGCGGTCGACCTCTGGGTGGCTGGCGCGGATAGTTGACTCAGTCAGAGATACGGTACGACCGCCGCGGCCTCCCGTCCAGATGCCGCCCGCGGGCATGTGCCGTGAGTGAACCGGGGTTTGTGGGGGAGTCGGTGTTCCCAGGGTCGTAGGTATGACGACGACTGCGGCGTACGACGCACACGCGGACTGGTACAACGACTACATGTCGCCCGACGCGGGCGGCGACTACATTCATCGGGTGCACAGCACGCTCGGCGGGCTTCTCGGCCCCGGCGCCGGCGTCTGTCTGGACGTCTGCTGCGGCACCGGCGCCCACGCCGCCGTGACGGCGGGGCTGGGCTGGACCCCGGTCGGTGTCGACCTCTCGCGCGGCCAGCTCCGGCATGCCGCCGCCCGGCTGCCCGTGGCGGTCGCCGACGCGACGGCGCTCCCGCTGGCCGACGCCTCCGTGCCGGCCGCGGTGTGCGTGCTGGCCAGCACGGACGTCCCCGACTACGCCGCCGTGGTCGGGGAGATCGCCCGTGTCCTGGCCCCCGGCGGACGGTTCGTGCACCTGGGCGTCCACCCCTGTTTCGTCGGCGCGTTCGCGGACCACGCCGAGCCGGGGCGGCTGGTCGTGGGGGCGGGGTACGCCGACCGTTCCCGCAAGGGCGGCGGCTGGAACCCCGCGGGCGTACGGGCCCGGGTCGGCGCCTGGCACATACCGCTGGCCGACCTGCTCAGCGCCGCGCTCACGGCCGGTCTGCGGCTGGAGCGCACGGTCGAGGCGGGGCGGGAGGAGGTGCCGGAGCTGTTCGGGTTCGTGGCGGTAAAGGCAGCTCACTGAAAGAAACGCTTGCGTTTCGCTAAAGCCCTCCGTAGCCTATCTGTACGAAACCGTTTCGTATTGATGGGCGACAGGGAGGTGGGCCGGATGACTGCGTCCCCGGTGCTGCTGGCAGTGGCTCTCTCCCTCGTCTCCGCGGTCTGCTACGCCACGGCCGCCGTCGTCCAGGAACGGACGGCCGCGGCCACCCCGGGCATGCGCGGTGCGCTGGCCCGGGGCGCCTGGTGGGGGTCCGTGGCCCTCAACGCGGGCGGCGCGCTGCTCCACGTGGTCGCCCTGCGGTACGGCCCGCTGACCCTGGTCCAGCCGCTAGGCGCGCTCAGCCTGGTGCTGGCGGTGCCGCTCGGCTCGCTGGCCACGGGCCGCCGCACCTCCGGCACCCAGTGGCGCGGCGTCGCCTACACCCTCGTGGGCCTCGGCACTCTGCTCCTCGTCACCGCGACGGGACACGGGCCGCACGAGACGCTCGGTACGACCGAGGTCCTGCTCGTCGCGCTCGCCGCGGCCGGTCTCGTGGCGGCGCTCACCCGCCTGGCCGGGACCGGCCTCGCCTTCGCCGCGGCGTCCGGTGTCGCCTCCGGCGTCGGCTCCACGCTGTCGCAGAAGCTGGCGGTCGGGCCGACGCTCTCCTGGGACACGGCACTGGTCGCGCTCCTGACGGTGGGCTTCGCCGTCGGCGGCCTGCTGCTCTCCCAGCAGGCCTACCGCAGCGGCCTCGGCGGCCCGCTCGCCCTCCTCACCCTCGTCAACCCCCTCACCGCCTCCGCCATCGGCATCACGCTGCTGGGAGAGGGCTTCCGGTACGGCAGCACGGGCACGCTGCTCGCGCTCGCCGGGGGAGCGGCTGCGGTCTACGGCGTGACCCTGCTGAGCCGCGCCCAGGACGCGCCGAGCGCCCCGACCGCCACGAGCCGGACGCCGAGGGTCGTGGTGGCCGGCCCCCGCCCGTCCCTTCGCCACCCCGCGACCGTCGAACTGACCGGCACCGCCCCGTCACTGTGACCGTGTGAAAGGCAGAACACCCTCATGACGATCCTTCAGCTGCGCCCCCGTGCCGCCGCCGTCCGCCAGGCGGGCCTGGTGGACGTACCGGCGGTGGTCCGCCTTGTCACCCCGCCGGCCGCGCCCGCGCTCCGGCCGGCGGAGTGCCTGGCCGCCGACTGGGACCAGGCGCAGCGTGCCATGCGGCTGCTGCTGGCCCATCACGCCCTGGAGGAGGGGCAGGTGTGGGTGGCGGAACGCGCGGACGGCGAGCTGCTCGCGGCCGCGGTCTGGATGCCACCGGACACGGGTGCGGAGCCGCCCCACGCCCGCCTCGGCACCCTCTTCGCCCGTGAACTCACCGTCCGCCCGCCGCGGAACCCCGTCCTCCCGGCGGCCCTGAAGCAGGCCGGCCCCGCCGAGCCGCACTGGACCGTGGTCACCGTCTGCGCGCAGGGCGACCCGGAGGCCTGGGACCCGACCCTGGTCACCGACCTGCTGGCCCCCGGCCTGACGGAGGTGGACGCGCAGACCGCCACAGCCGTCGCCCTCACCCTCTCCGCCCGCCACACCGACCAACTCCGCCCCCTGGGCTTCCGCCACCCCCACCACGTCCCCCTGACTCCGGGCCTGGGCGTCTGGCTGACAACGCGCTACCCGGAACAACGCCTGGCAGCCTGACCCGCCACGGGGCCGCATCGCGACGCCGGGCATCTGTGCTGGCCGGACGCCCACATCCAGACGCCGGTCCGTGTGTCCAGCCCGTCCGGCGTTTGAGGAAGAGGCGGGGGCATGGGATCGGCAGCCCTCGGGGGCCACGGCACCCTGACACCGGTGACGCGATCACCGGCGACCCGACCAAATCCCAGGCCCCTGCTCTTCGGGCCCTCACTCCCGAGGCCCTCTGCTCCCTGGGCCCCTGCTTGTCAGCTCGTGCGTTCGGCGGTCCGGGTTCCTGAGGGCTTCTGTTCCCGGGTGCCTTCTGTTCCCGGGGTGTCCTTTGCTCCCCGGGCCTCTGCTTGTCAGCTCGTGCGTTCGGCGGCCCAGGTTCCCGACGCCTTCTGTTCCCGGGGTGTCCTTTGCTCCCCGGGCCTCTGCTTGTCAGCTCGTGCGTTCGGCGGCCCAGGTTCCCGACGCCTTCTGTTCCCGGGGTGTCCTTTGCTCCCCGGGCCCCTGCTCGTCAGCCCTTACGTTCGGCGGCCCAGGTTCCCGACGCCTGCTGTTCCCGGGCGCCTTCTGTTCCCGGGGTGCCCTCTGCTCCCCGGGCCTCTGCTCGTCAGCCCCTACGTTCGACGGCCCGGGTTCCTGAGGCCCTCTGCTCCCGGGCGCCCTCTACTCCCGACGCCCCCGCTCCCAACGCCCCTACTCCCGACGCCCCCGCTCCCAACGCCCCTACTCCCGAGGCCCCCGCTCCCAACGCCCCTACTCCCGAGGCCCCCCAGAAGACCCCCGGACCATCAACTCCCCCCGGATCACCGCGATCCCCCCGGGCGGCGGCTCCTCCCGCCCCATCGCGATCCGGCCCGCGCGGGCGCCCGCCTCCGCCAACGGCAACCGCACCGTCGTCAGCGCGGGCACCGCGTCGATGCTGAACGGCAGGTCGTCGAAGCCGGCGACGGAGACGTCGTCCGGGATGCGCAGCCCCGAGTCCCGCAGGGCCGCGCACGCGCCGAGCGCGACGGAGTCGTTCGCCGCCACCACCGCCGTGAGGGACGGATCCCGCCGCAGCAGCTCCAGCGTCGCCTCGTAACCGGACCGCCGGTCGTACCGGCCGTGCACGGTCCACCGCGGATCCTCGGAGATCCCCGCCTCGGCGAGCGCGACCCGATGCCCTTCGAGCCGGTGCCGGGTGGTCGTCCGCTCCTCGGGGCCGGCGATGTACCCCAGCCGCCGGTGACCGAGCCCGATCAGGTGCTCGGTCAGCTCCCGTCCGCCGCCACGGTTGTCGAAGGTCAGCGCGATCGCCGACGTGTCCGGCACCGCCGGGCGCCCGCACAGCACCACTCGCGTCCCGGCCTCGCCCAACTTCCGCAGCTTCGCCGCGACGGCCGCCGCGTGCGGCGCGTCCTCGACGGCGCCACCCGTCAGCACGACCGCCGCCGCCCGCTGTCTCTGCAACAGGGTCAGATACGTCAGTTCACGCTCCGGAGAGCCACCCGTGTTGCAGGTCACCGCCAGCCGCTCACCGCCCGCGCGCCCACCAGGACCGCCGATCTCCGACTGGATCGCACTCGCCATGATCCCGAAGAAGGGGTCGGCGATGTCGTTGACGAGGATCCCGACCAGGTCGGACGTGGCCGCGGCGAGTGCGCTCGCCGGACCGTTCAGTACGTAGTCCAGCTCGTCCACGGCCCGCAGTACCCGCTCACGGGTGGACGCGGCCACCGGGTAGTTCCCGTTCAGCACGCGCGACACCGTCGCGGGCGAGACCTGTGCGCGCGCCGCAACGTCCGCCAGGGTCACCGTCATCTCGTCGTCCTCCGGTCGCGCATCTCAGTCGTACCTCGTTGTACACGCACAGGCGCGGGGCATCGGTTTCGTGCGGGCCGCCCACACCCCCGGCCCAGAAAGGCCACACGGACCCGCAGGCCACGCAGCCATCCAGACCTTAAGGCCCCCACCCCTCGTTGTTCGCCCCCTCGAACAACTCAACCCCGTCACGGTCTTGTCCAGACCGCTGGTCAGAGGCTAGCTTCTTCATAGATAGAAAGCGCTTGCTGTATCGCTCACCAGTCGAGGCGTACGCGGCGCGCACAACCGCGTACGGAATGCGCAGCGCACGCTGCGTACGACGCCTACGAAGGGATCGACGTGACACGCAAGACGGTGCGTATCGCCATGAACGGCGTGACCGGGCGCATGGGCTACCGCCAGCACCTGGTCCGCTCCATCCTGGCCCTCCGCGAGCAGGGCGGCCTCGACCTCGGCGACGGCACCGTGCTGTGGCCGGAGCCGATCCTGGTCGGCCGCCGCGAGCACGCGCTGAAGGCGCTCGCCGAGAAGCACGGTCTGGAGCACTGGTCCACGGACGTGGACGAGGTCCTCGCCGACGGCAGCGTCGACATCTTCTTCGACGCCGCGATGACCTCGGGCCGCGAGGAGGTCCTCAAGAAGGCCATCGCCGCCGGCAAGCACGTCTACACCGAGAAGCCGACCGCGGTGGGCCTCGAAGGCGCCATCGAGCTGGCCCGGCTGGCGCGCGAGGCGGGCGTCAAGTCCGGCGTCGTACAGGACAAGCTGTTCCTGCCCGGCCTGCTCAAGCTCAAGCGGCTCATCGACGGCGGCTTCTTCGGCCGGATCCTGTCCGTGCGCGGCGAGTTCGGCTACTGGGTCTTCGAGGGCGACTGGCAGGAGGCACAGCGCCCGTCGTGGAACTACCGCGCGGAGGACGGCGGCGGCATCGTCGTCGACATGTTCCCGCACTGGGAGTACGTCCTGCACGAGCTGTTCGGCCGCGTGACCTCGGTGAACGCGCTGGCCACCACGCACGTCCCGACCCGCTGGGACGAGGACGGCAAGCCGTACGCCGCCACCGCCGACGACTCCGCCTACGGCATCTTCGAGATCGAGGGCGGTGTCGTCGCCCAGATCAACTCCAGCTGGGACGTGCGCGTCAACCGCGACGAGCTGGTCGAGTTCCAGGTGGACGGCACGGAGGGCTCGGCGGTCGCCGGGCTGCGCAACTGCCGGGTCCAGCACCGCAGCGCGACGCCGAAGCCGGTCTGGAACCCGGACCTGCCCGCCACCTACTCCTTCCGTGACCAGTGGCAGGAGATCCCGGACAACACGGAGTTCGACAACGGCTTCAAGGTCCAGTGGGAGCTCTTCCTCAAGCACGTCTACGCCGGTGCCGACTACCACTGGGACCTGCTCGCCGGTGCGCGCGGCGTGCAGATGGCCGAGCTGGGCCTGAAGTCCTCCGCCGAGGGCCGCCGTCTCGACGTTCCGGAGATCTCGCTGTGACGATCCAACTCCCCGACTTCCAGGGCGGGTTCAGGGCGTACGAGCCCCGCACCGAGCCGTTCGAGGTGAAGACGGGCACGCCCTTCA
Organism: Streptomyces sp. NPDC051913; assembly: GCF_044593635.1. Taxonomy (NCBI): domain Bacteria; kingdom Bacillati; phylum Actinomycetota; class Actinomycetes; order Kitasatosporales; family Streptomycetaceae; genus Streptomyces; species Streptomyces sp. NPDC051913. Next base: position 293,337 of record NZ_JBIUCI010000011.1, read on the forward strand.
CCTCCCGTACGGTCTTCTCGGCGGCGCACGTCGTGGCGGACCCCTTCGCGGACACCACGCCCGACGCTCCCGCCGCCGTCGACTGGGACGCCACCCTCGCCTTCCGCCGCCACCTGTGGTCCCACGGGCTCGGTGTCGCCGAGGCGATGGACACCGCCCAGCGCGGCATGGGCCTGGACTGGGCGGGCGCCGCGGAGCTGATCCGCCGGTCCGCCGCCGAGGCCAGGTCCGTCGGCGGCCTCATCGCCTGCGGCGTCGGCACCGACCAGCTCACCGGCCCGGCGACCCTGGCCGAGGTCCGCGCGGCCTACGAGGAGCAGCTCGCCCTGGTGGAGGAGTCCGGCGCCCAGGCCATCCTGATGGCCTCCCGCGCCCTCGCCGCGGCGGCCACCGGCCCCGAGGACTACCTGGAGATCTACGGCCACCTGCTCCGCCAGGCCACCGAGCCGGTCGTCCTGCACTGGCTCGGCCCGATGTTCGACCCGGCCCTGGAGGGCTACTGGGGCTCGTCCGACCTGGACGCGGCGACGGACACCTTCCTGGAGGTCATCGCGGCCCACCCGGACAAGGTCGACGGCATCAAGGTCTCCCTCCTGGAGGCGCGGCGCGAGATCGACATCCGCCGCAGGCTCCCGCAGGGCGTCCGCTGCTACACCGGCGACGACTTCAACTACCCCGAGCTGATCGCGGGCGACGAGCAGGGCTTCAGCCACGCCCTGCTCGGCATCTTCGACCCGCTGGGCCCGCTGGCGGCGGAGGCGGTCCGCGTCCTCGACACGGGCGACGTACCGGGCTTCAGGGCGTTGCTCGACCCCACGGTCGAACTCTCCCGCCACCTCTTCCAGACCCCGACCCGCTTCTACAAGACGGGCGTGGTGTTCCTGGCGTGGCTGGCCGGCCACCAGAGCCACTTCACCATGGTCGGCGGCCTGCAGTCGGCCCGCTCCCTGCCGCACTTCGCCCGCGCCTACGAACTCGCCGACGGCCTGGGCCTGTTCCCGGACCCGAAGCTGGCGGAGGAGCGCATGAAGAACCTGCTCGCGATGTACGGAGTGACCCAGTGACCGGCGACCTCTCCCGCTTCTCCATCAACCAGATGACGGTCAAGCAGCTGTCGCTGCCGGAACTGGCCGACGCCTGCGCCGAGTCGGGCATCACCAACGTGGGCCTGTGGCGGGAGCCGGTCCAGTCGTACGGCGTCGAGGCGACCGCCAAACTGGTCCGCGACGCGGGCCTGACGGTCACCACCCTGTGCCGAGGCGGTTTCTTCACGGCGATCGACCCGGACGAGCGGGCGGCGGCCCTGGCCGACAACCGCCGGGCGATCGACGAGGCGGCGACCCTCGGCACGGACACCCTGGTCCTGGTCTCCGGCGGCCTGCCCGCAGGATCGAAGGACCTGCACGGCGCCCGGGAACGGATCGCCGACGCGCTCGCCGAGCTGGGACCGTACGCGGAGCAGCACGGCGTACGCCTGGCCATCGAGCCGCTCCACCCCATGTACGCCTCCGACCGCTGCGTGGTCTCCACCCTCGCCCAGGCCCTGGACATCGCCGAACGCTTCCCGGCGCACCAGGTCGGCGTCACGGTGGACACGTACCACATCTGGTGGGACGACCACGCCCCCGCGCAGATCGCCCGGGCGGGCGCGGGCGGCCGTATCCACACCTTCCAACTCGCCGACTGGACCACCCCGTTGCCGGAGGGGGTCCTCAACGGCCGCGGCCAGGTCGGCGACGGCGCGATCGACATGCGCGAGTGGCAGGGCTACGTCGAGGCGGCCGGCTACACCGGCGCCATCGAGGTGGAACTGTTCAACGACGCGCTGTGGGCGCGGGACGGGCGGGAGGTGCTGGCGGAGACGGCGGCGCGGTTCGTGGAGCACACGGACTGACCCTCGCCGCGGTTGCGCTCAGGAGGCCCTGGGCGCGGGTGGTTCCTTGCCCGCGCCCAGGGCCTCCGGTGCGCCCGGGACCGAGGCCCGCCCGCCGGTGCCCGCCACGCTCGCCGTGCGGCCCGCGGACTCCTCCCGGGTGAGCCGGAACCGGTCCCGCAGCGCGTTGGACCCCAGATGCAGCAGGTTCACGACGAGGATCGCCGGGGCGATGACGGCGACGGCCTGGGGGAGGGCGGGTTCCAGGAGCAGGGCGAGGATGATCGCCGTGATGCCGTTCTGCTGGCTGAGGGACAACGAGACCCGGTCGCGGGCCGGGAAACCCAGGGTCACCACCGCCCCGACCAGCACCTGCGCCAGGAACGTGGCGACCCCGAGGACGGCACCCACCCGGAAGTCGGCGCCCTCGGCCAGCAGCATCCCCAGCAGGAACGTGGCCACCCACAGCGCCAGGTTCGTCGCCCGCCCCAGCCACCGCCCCAGCGCCGGACGGAAGAACAACGCCGCCACCGCCAGCCCCAGCATCAGGAACTTCCAGGTGGCCACGGTCAGGAGGCCCAGCAGTGCGACGACCTGGAGCACCGCCCGGCGCGGCCCGACCGGCTCGTCCCGCCGCGCCTTCGGCTGCCGCACGAGGAGCCACACCCCGGCCGCCGCCACCAGCAGCACCGCGTTCCCGACCAGCGTCTGCGCGTACGTCGTCGCCCCCGAGGCGATGCTCCCCGTGTCGCTGAGCACCATCGAGCCCAGGATCACCACGAGCACCGTGGTCACCGGATCGTCGAACGACGCCCATGCCGCCAGCAGCGACTTCGCGCGTGGCGACAGGTCCCGGGACTCCAGCATCGCCGACACCGACAGCGGATCGATCTGCGCCATCGCCACGGCCAGCACCAGGTACTCCGGCTCTCCCCGGAACGCCAGCCACAACACCCCGGCGATGAAGGCCGCCTTGACGACCACGCCGAAGGTGATGGCGACGACGATCCGGTACACGTCCCCCCGGCTCTCGGGACGCCCCACGCCGCCGGCGCTGCCGTAGAGGCCGATCGCGAGGAGCCCGGCGGTGAGGTGGCCGTACATGCCGCCGCCGCCCTCGGGCCGCACCGTCAGCCACTGGCCGACGACGAGCCCCGCACCGGCGAGCGAGAGCGGCAGCAACAGGGGAAGGCCCAGCGCGCGCAGAAGGGCGTGGTCACGCCCTGAGAGGCCGACTGGGGCTTCCACGCATCACTCCTTCCGGGCCGGCCCGAGCCGCCGCGGGTCAGTCGCTGGATCCGTCCGGGGGCAGTTCCTTCGCCAGCCGGGCCAGCCGGTGGTCGGCCGCCGTGACCCGCGACTGATCGAGCGTCACCCCGATGAGATAGCGGCCTTCGGACAGCGTGTGGAAGTACACCGCCCCCTGCTCCACATCGAGGACGAGCTGGACCAGTTCCCCGCCCAGGATCGCCCGCAGCGACAGGTTCATCCGCCCGGCGACCCCGGGCAGCAGCCGGCTCATCCGGGCGTAGCGTTCGCGCCGCTGGTCCGGAGTGCGGACCCGGAAGAAGTCGTCCAGCGCCGTATGGCCGAAGATGTCCTGAACCCACGCCGTGCCCGGGGACCGGTGGTACGCGATGTAGTGCAGCCCGCGCACGTCCAGCGCCTCCCGGAGCAACTCCTCGGTCGCGGGCTGCGGTACGGCGGTTTCCGGGCGCCGTACATGGATGTCCCGCGCCGTGACGGGCGCGGCGGGCGTTTCCGGCGGGTCTTCGTCCAGTGGCGGTTCGGCAGGGACGGTCGATTCCTCCAGGGTCCCCGCCTCGGCGGGTTCTGGTTCGGGTTCGGTCAGCAGCGCCCAGGAATCGGTGTTGAACCAGGAGCCGTAATTCAGCGGACTGTAACGCGCGGGCAGCCGAAGGCGATTGGCGCATTCGGCCATACTCGCGTCGAGTTCGTCCAGGCGTTCCCTTTCCGAGGTGGCCGCATAGAGATGGAATCCGGGTTCCACCTGGTAATAGAGAACGGCGCCCGAGGGCACGCGTAATACGGTGCGAATGAGCGCGCCGGTGCGCAACGCGTTGAAATCGGGCTGGAGTTCCTCCAGGAGGTAGTAGATCTGTCGCCCGGCCCGCTCGTGTTCATGGGAATCCTGGGACAGGGCGGGGGAATGCGCGGTGGTGGCGTCCAGGGCGACGGTCGCCGTGTCGCCGTCGTAGAGGACCAGATGCGCGAGGCCGTCGTGGCGCAGTAACTCCCGCAGCTGCTCGGCGAGTCGGGTCATCGGCGGTGTCTCCCCGGAAGGAAAGCGGACAGTGGTCTGCGCCGTGGCACCCAGAGGGTCAGACATCCTGCACCTCCAGATCCACACCCGCCCGCTGGTAGGGGGCGGCGAGCAGCACGGCCCTGAGCGGGTGCCGCTCAGGTAGTTCGGAGACACTCCGGTCGAGGATTGCCCGCAGTCCGCGGTCGCCGTCCGTTGTCGACGAAAGCCGGTTGGCCAGTGCTTTCAGGGTCACCGGATGCCGCTCCCCCCATGCCGTCGGCTGTCGGCAGTCCTCGTGGATGCCGATGTCCTCGGTGGAGGTGTCCCTCCCCAGTACATGCGTGCAGTTGCTCTGGTTCAGGCGTGCCGCGAGTGGATAGCGGTGTTCGCGGCCGAACACCGTCTCCAGTTGGTACACCGCCTTCTGCAGACAGGAGCGTGCCGCCTCCGGGTCCCCGGACGCGAGGTGATACACGGCCATGTTGTTGAGGCAGATGCTGGTGAAGGGATGCTTCTCGCCGAAGACGCTCTTGTAGCGCTCGTACACCTCCTGCGTGCGGCGCAACGCGTCGGACGGCGAACCGGCGGCGTTGAGCCCGATGGCGAGGGACAACTCGCAGGCCATGGTGCGGGGATAACGGTCGCCCCACTGGCCCCGGAAGCCGCGCAGCGCGTCCTGGAGCCGTTCCCGGCCGTTCTTGATCTCGCCCTTGCGGACCATCGTCATGCCCAGGCTGGCCAGCGCGCCCAGATGATGGTGGGAAGTCTTCCCGGTGAGCTTGAGGAAGCGTTCGCAGGCGCGGACCAGGTACCGCTCCGAGGACTCCAGATCGCCCAGTTCCCGGAAGTAGGTACCGAGGTTGGCGAAGGAGAGCCAGGGCCGGAAGTCGTCCTCGCCGAACTGCTGGAGGCGGATGGTGTGGGTCTCGCGGTCCAGCTCGACGGCCGCCTTGACGGTCTCCATGTAGAACTTCGACAGGGCGAGGTTGTTGGAGGCGTCGAGGGTGGCTCCGTGTTCCTTGTTGATCTCCTCGACGAGCCCCCGGTAGGTCGCCTGGTCCTGCTCGAAGGCTTTGCGGAACTCTCCGGCGGCGCGCAGGTCGGCGGCGTAGCCCCGCGCTGCCATGAGGGTGTAGACGTCCCTGGCGTCCCGCTCGTTCAGGGTCTCGAACGCGTGCTTGGACAAGGGCAGCGCACACGCGTACCGGCCGGCCTCCCGGCAGGCGGAGGCCACCTCCGACTCCATGCGCAGGACTTCCAAGGGGACCGGGCCGGACTCCGGGCGCCAGCGTTCCAGGGCGCGTTCGCCCAATTGCCGTGCTTCGACCCAGCGCTCGGTGACGCGCCGGTGATAGGCCTGGCTGATCAGCCAGCGATGTACGTCGCGATCCGTGCTGTCGGGGGCTCCCGAGGCCTCCAGATGCCGGTCGAGTTCGGCGAACACGGGCCGGTACCGCGGCTGGTGGCGTTTCAGGTCCGAGGGGACCATGGACGCCAGCACCGCCAGGACCTCGCGCCGGGTCTCTTCCCGCTTCTCGGCGTCCATCCAACCGCGTACCAGGTCCTGCATGACACGGTTGACCATCAGCCGCTCGCTGGACTGGTCCACGACCGCCAGCGTGGCGCGGGCCAGGCGGTTCACGACGGTCCGCATGCGGAGTTCGTCCTGGAGGCTCTCGTCCAGCCGGGCCAGCAGTCTGGTCATGCCCTTCGACTCGACGACCATCATGCCGACACCGTCCGGCGACAGGAAGGAGCACAGCTCCAACAGCCGTGCGGCGGCGGGGTGGTTGCGGGAGAGGTCCGCGTAGATACCGCGGTAGAGGGTCCCCATGGTGCCGTACTCCGGCATGATCTCGGCCTGGGCCGCGCCCTCCAGGCTGTCGAGCCGGGCGATGAATCGGTCGATCTGGGACGGGTACGCCTCCACCACGCTGATCGCCGAGGTGAGGACCTGCGGCAGATGCCCGAACCGCTCGGCGAGCCGCCCGAGAGCGGCGGGATCTGCCGCGCACAGCCCCCTCTCCAGCAGGGCCAGGCTCTCCTCCGGGGTGAACGGGTCGATCCGCTGGACCTCGTAGCCGGGCGGCCACTCCGGGGTGCGGGAGGTGATCAGGATGTGGCCGGGACCGGTGGTCGGCAGGAACCGTTCGACGGCCGCGCTGTTCTCCGCCCCGTCGAAGACGAGCAGCCAGCGAGGGCAGTACTCGCCCGTCCGCAGATCGTGCAGCAGGGCCTCGGGATCGTCGCCGTCACGCGTGCCGCGCAGCGCCGCGTTGAGCCGCGCCGCCAGTTCGCGCAGTGCGGCCCTGATGCCGTCCTCGCTGGTCGCGGGGACATGCCAGACCAGGTCGTACTGGGAGGCGAACCGGTGGGCGTACTCCAGGGCCACCTGGAACTTGCCCGCCCCGCGCATGACGCCCCACAGCACCCGCGGGGCCGTGTGCTCGCCCGGCGAGAAGGTCAACTCGCGGCGCAGTTCGGTGAGTTCTCTGGAGCGCCCGACGAAGTGGGTGTTGCGCATGGGCAGGTTCGTCACCCGTGGCTGTGTGCCCGGGAACCTGGTGTGCTCCGCCGGGGCGAAGGGCGCGGTGCCGATCTCCCGGGCGAAGCGGGACAGGAGCCCCCGGTGCGCGGTCTCTTCCGTCTGCCCGGCGAGGTTGACCGCGTCCGGCCAGTCGAAGAGGGCGAGCAGCGGGGCCGAACTGATGCGCACTCCGACCTTCTTGGGCCGTGGGGTGCCGTCTACCGGAGCGTCCTCGGTGAGCCGCGCGATGCGGTCGCCGGCCGTGGTGCCCTCCAGGTGCTTGGAGAGGAGGGCGATGACGTAGTCGGTGTCGGGTCCGCTGACCTCGCCGGGCTCCAGCGGGTCCTCCGGGCAGGGGACGGCGTCCGGTTTCACCTGGATGCCGGCCGCGGTGAGCTGTTCGGCGGCCCAGTCGGCCCACAGCTGGTCGTCGGGGTGGTTCAGGACGGTCGCGGTCAGTCGGGGGACGTCCCGCTCCCTGCGCGCCCGCCAGAGGGTGTATTCCTCCCGGTGCTCCTTGGGGACCCGCTGGAAGGAGTCGACCTCGCCGTCGGTGATCCGCCGGGCGGCCTTCACACAGGCGTGCAGCAGGGTGTACGGGAGGTTCGGGTCCTGGGTCATGACCGCGAGTTCCTCGCCCAGGGCCAACTGCGCCTGGTAGGGGAGCCGGACCTCCTGCCAGTACGTCTCCAGGGCGTCCTCGTCGCCGACGTCCAGGAACTCGTCGAGCGCGGCCCGGGCGGCCGTGACCGCGCGCTCGACGCGGGTCGCGTCGGTGGTGCTGTCCACCCGCAGGGGCAGGACGTGCAGGCCGATGGGCCGGGAGTGGGCGTACACGCGACGGGCCATGTCGCGGGCGCCCTCCACGGACTGCCGGTCGAGGTTGATGCCGAGGACGACGGTGTCCGGCAGGGCGAGGGTGCAGATGGCGGCGTCCTCGGCGAAGCCGGTCAGGCTGTCGATGAGGATGTAGTCGTACTTGCTGCCGGTCATCCGGTGCCGCAGCGCGGCGAGGAACTCCCGCCCGTCGGGGGTGTGCTGGAACTGGGACCAGTCGAACGCCTTGTGCCGCGCGGCGCCGATGTCGCCGTCGAGATGGCCCGGGCTGAGGTAGTACAGCTCGCCGCCGTTCGGGAACGCGTATCTGACGTCGACGTCGTAGATGTCGAACGCCGCGTGCTCCGGGTGCAGGGCGCGCAGGTTTTCGGTGAGCGGTTGCTGGCCGGCGGTGGCGAAGGCGGAGAACATGTCCAGGATGCCGTCGCCGGTGCTCAGGTCCGGGTCCGTGAGGTACTTCGCGTAGTACAGGTGAAGACCGGGATTTTCCAGGTCCCAGTCGATGACGAGCACCTTCTTGCCGTGACTGGCCATGATCCAGGCGATGTTGGCCAGTGCCATGGTGCGGCCGGTTCCCCCTTTGGCCGCGTAGAACGTGATGACTCTCGTCTGTCGAACGGTCGTACTCATCCCCCGCCCCATGATTCCCTGGGTGCTCTCGTGACCAGCGGTGGCCAGGGTTCTCTGCGCCTGAGCCAGCCGGCCCGTTCCTGCTGTCTGCGGGCGAGCCGCTCCCCAGCGGTCTCCAGCAGTGGTTCGTCCGCTCTGTGTGGCGGGGCCTCCCCCTCCTCGGCATCCGTGTGGGCGTCCGCCAGCACCGCCGCCATGGCCAGTGACAGCGCCTCCGGCGACCCCGCCTCGTGGTGCGACGCGCCCAGATCGCGGGCCGGCGTCCGGGCCAGGGCCTCGCGCAGCCTCCCCGACGCGCGCCGGGTCTCGCGGTCCTGTCGCGGCAACACACTGATGACAGCCGAGACGCGGGCCCCCGAGCGCGCCAGCCGCTCCCAGTGCACCGAAAAGGATGAATCGCCGGTCATCCAGGGATCGACGAGCACCACGACCACCGCCGCATCGGCGACCTCGGACAGCTCTTCCTGCCCGACGCCGTCCAGGGTGACGACGGTCAGCCGGTCGACCCCGCGCTCGCGGGCCGCCCAGCCGGCGATCCCGGCGGCCGGTTCGTCGCTGTGCGGCCAAAAGGGGCGCCACTCCTCGGCGGTCTCCGCGTAGCAGTCGGCGGACTCGCGCAGCCGCTCCATGCCGTCCCGGGTCCCGGCGAGCAGTACGAGCACCAGTCGGAGCTCGGCGACCGGAGGCGGGGGCGGCGGTTGGTGACGGGCCACGAACCGCTCCCGGTCCGGCCCGAAACACGGCTTCACCGCTGTGCCGTCCTGCTCGGTCATGGCGGGCAGCGGGATGCGCGCGGCGCGCGTCAAGCGCTCGGCGACCCGGCGCACCAGGGCCCGGTAGCGCTGTCGGGCACCGGTGTCGTCCTGCAGTCCTGCCACGCCCGGACCCTGGTATCCGTCCTCGACGTCCTCCAGCAACTGGCCGGTGTCGGCGACTTCCTGGGGCAGGACCAGTGCGTCGGTGCGCCACAGCACCCCGATCAGCGCGTCCGAGTGGTGCCCGGTCAGCCACTGCCGTCGCTCCATGCGCTCACGGAAGACGGACCACTCCAGGGCGCACCGACGGTCCGTCAGATAGTCGGCGGAGTACAGGACCAGCAGCGAGCGACAGGTGAGGACGGACGGGTCGGGGCCGGGGGAGGGGGTGGGGCGCTGGAGCCGGCCCTCATGGCGGGAGAGGCGGCCGAGCAGGGTGTGGATCTCGTTCTGGACATCGAAGTGGAACCGTTGGACCGGCCCTCTGTCGCCGGTCGAACTGGCATAGCTGGTGTAGAACAACGGCCCCACAGCAACCCCCCAAGGGACCAGCCTCCCGCTAGACGATGGTCCGTCGCACCCCCGATCGCCTGAATTGACACCGGTCGGTTGATGGGACGGCGTGTTTCCACGCGGCGGTGTCAATTCAGCCCTATGATAAGCAGTTTTGCCCGCTTGGGAGCCGGTTTGAAACCGGGACATCTCTCTCGGGTCCCCTTGGAGTGGCCGGAAATTCCGGGCGCGTTACTGATCGATGTTCGATTTCGGAGGAATGTACATGCTGGTTCAGTGGCCGGTTCGTCGGCGTATGTGCCGGATGAGCCGAGTGAGGTCCAGACAGTACACCGATGGATTCATGAATCCGCGCCGCGCACTGTGCCGATGAGTGCGCAGTCCGCCGCCGCAGATGTCGACGTGCGCGCAGGACCGGCAGCTGGAACAAAGAGTTCCGATTCCGGTTTCGGGGGCACGTGGTAACGCCAGAAGATCGTCGAATGAATGGCTGAATACGTTCGCACCCGTGTGTGCGGCGCGATCGGCCACGGCGTTGAGGGACTCCGCCCACACCAGGCTGCCGTCCGTCTCGATCACGGTGACGGCCGCGGGCAGCAGGCCGAGGATCTCGGCGCTGCTGCCGGAGCCGTGCCGCAGCAGGGTGAGCGCCGACTCGAAGAGCCGCACCGGCACCGCGCGGCCGGTGTCCGTCCAGTGGTCGAAGACCTCGCACAACCAGTCGCCGTACGGCGCGCGCGAGCTGCCGGCGCCGGCCGGCGGGAAGTCCCAAGTGGCGTGCGGCAGCTGGAAGTCGACGGCGGGCGGGCGGTGTGCGGCAAGGGCGTCGTACGTCTGCCGGGGCGGGGCGGTGGGGTCCACCGTGCACAGCAGGCCACCGAACAACCGTCGATGACACGGCGAGCCGAGCCGCTCCAGCGCCGCGCTCACCTCGGCGTGGCTGCCCCTTGCCGAGCCGCCGTTCCCGCGCCGATGCCGATGGCGGTCGTGGGTCTCCGCGGCCCCGTCGAGACTGATGCCGACGCGCACCTCATGGCGGTGCAGCACCTTCAGCACGGCCTCCGAGAGCAGGGTGCCGTTGGTCTGAACGGCGAGCTCCGCCACGGCGCCCGCCGCCCGCGCCGACCGGCGGACCGAGGCGGCGAACTCGTCGATGACCGCCTCGCCGGCGAGCAGGGGTTCACCACCGTGCAGGATGACCCTGATCCGTTCCAGACCATGCCGGCGGATATGTTCCGCGATGCGGTCCGCCACCTTTTCCCGTATCGGGCCCGGCATGATCCGGGGCTGCTCACGCCAACTCGTGTCACGTAATTCGTAGACGTAGCAGTAGTCACACGCGAGATTGCATCTGCTGTGCAGCTTCACGGTGAATTGGTCGAGGGCGGCAAGGCGCGTCCGTCCGTCTTTGGTGACGGAAAGACGAGGCATTGGCCAATGACCAGGAGGCGGGCAGTAGTCATTCCACGTCGGGCCTCGCCGAGCACTGTCCGGCACGCTGCGGACCGACGTACTGTCATGCAGACTGTTCATCTCCGCCCCCCGATTCCTCCCACGGGGCAGCCGCATCCATGCCCGTCGAAACGATCGGCTGCACGGTGATGAGAGTCCCCCGCCCACCGTAAGCAGGGCGCTTTACGTGCAGCGAGGCGTCAACTGGCCAATGTTCGCCGCTCTTCCGCCTGACCGGGGGGAACGGGAACAAAGGAAAGTGAAAGGGGTTGCCCATGGCGAGCTACTTCGTCACGAGTTTCACGGCCGCCGACCACCGGGGGTACGCGGCCCGATTCCAGGACGATCTCGCCGTGGAGGTGGGCAGGCTGCTCGGGGGCCGCAAGATCGTCGCCCGGGCCTGCGACGACACCCTGACCGCCGGGGAACGCCGTGCGCTCGTCGCCGAGGCCGGTGTCCTGGTCGTCCTCTGCTCTCCCGCCTACTACCAGGACGAGGAGTGCCGGCGGGACTGGGCGGTGTTCCAGCGCAGACTCGGCCATGTCCCCGAGCAGGGACGACCGCACGACAACCCCGCGCGGGTGCTGGTCCGTTGGCGCCCGGTCCGGATCCCGCCGCCCGGCCGGCCCTGGGCACCGCGACTCGACGGGGACAGGCTGGACGCCTACGACGACTACAACGAGTCCGGCCTCTACACGGTGGTACGCAAACAGGGCCGGCAGTCAACCGCCTACCGGCGGGCGCTGCGGGCCCTGGCCGCCCAGGTACGGGAGGGCCACCGGGCGGCGGTCCCCGTCCTGTCACCCGACGACGGCCTCCTGCCCGAGCCCGCTTCCGTGCCCGTCACGGTGCCCGGGCAGAGAACCGCCGAGCCGCCGGAGCCACCGCCCGAACCGGTGCGTCCGCCCCGGGTGTTCCTCTCCTACGCCCACGCCGACGACCAGCCCGGGCACGACGACGACGTCCGGTCCCTGGCCGCGTTGCTGCGGCGGCAGGACATCGACGTCAGGACGGATGCGGAGGCGTCCGAGGAACCGCAGATCTGGCTGCGGTGGATGGACGGGCAACTGGAGCCGGCGGACTTCATCATCGGGGTGGCCTCACCCGCGTACCGGCGCAGATTGCGGCAGGAGGAGGAGCCGGGCGTAGGGCTGGGAGCGACCTGGGAGGCCAGTTACATCCTGGATTACGTGTACCAGCACCCGGCCACGTGGCAGAAGCGCATCCTCTGGGTTCTCTTCCCCAGCTACGGCCCTGAGGCCCTCCCGGGCTTCCCGGGTTCGGCCTCCGCCACGCACTGGCACATCGCCCCCGAGACGGGCGCTCCCGACCTGGACGCCCTGGTCCGCTACCTGAAACGCGGCCCCCGGCCACCGTCCTGAAAAAAATTCCTGTCGGCCGTGCAACCCTCCCCCCACCTCGCGGGTCGTACATGGCATCAGGACTTCTGGGGAGGGGATCTGGGGGGATCGCGGGGGTTCTGACTGGAGGGGAAAGCCGAGGGGGCCTGGTCGACGGACCAGGCCCCCTCGAAGCTTGTACGGCTAGGCCGTGTCTTTCGGATCATCCCGGGGCCGCGGGGCTTGGCACGCCCATCTGCCGCGTTGTCGTCGGTCGCCGACGCTCCGCGTCGACTCCCTCCTCCGCCTTGCAGCTGCACGCACCAAGCCCCGCTCACCGGCACCGGTTCAGCACCGTCGCTCCGAGTCGGGCTGATCCGAAAGACACGACCTAGAAGAACACCCCGCACCGCAGCAGCACGTTCGCGTACGGCCGGGCCTCGCCGGTGCGCACCACCAACCGCGCCCCCGCCGACAGCTCCTTCAGCCGCTCGTGCGACACGAACTCCAGGGCGCCCCCGTCGAAGTGCCCCGCCAGCAGCTTCGCCGCCGCCGGATTCGCGTCCCGCACCTCCGTCGCCGCCGTCGCGCCCTCCACGACCAGCTCGGCCAACAGCCCGTCCAGCACCTCCGCGAAGGACGGCACCCCGGCCCGGAACGCGAGGTCGACGACGCGGGGGCCGTCCGGTATCGGCATACCGGCGTCGCAGACCAGCACCCCGTCGCCGTGCCCCAACTCGGCCAGCGCACCGGACAGCTGACGGTTGAGGATGCCCGCCTTCTTCACAGCGCGTCGACCTCCTCGGCCGTGGGGAACGACACCTGCGCGCCTTCCCTCGTCACCGCCGCCGCCCCGACCCGGGCCGCGTACGCCGCCGCCTGAGGCAATGAGGCCCCCGTCCCCAGCCGGTACGCCAGCGCCGCCGTGAACGCGTCGCCCGCGCCCGTCGTGTCCACCGCGTCGACCTTGACCGACGCCACCCGGCTCACCCCGTCCCTGGACGCCACGAGGGCGCCCTCCGCGCCCAGGGTGACGACCACCGACCGCGGGCCCTTCGCCAGCAGGATGCGAGCCCAGTCCTCCGGGTCGTCGCCGATCGCCGAGTCGCCGAGGATGACCTTCGCCTCGTGCTCGTTGACGATCAGCGGGTCGCAGGCCGCCAGCAGCACGGCGGGCAGCGGACGCGGCGGAGAGGGGTTCAGCACGAAACGGCTGTCCGGCGCGAGGCTCGACGCCACCGCCACGACCGTCTCCAGCGGGATCTCCAGCTGCGCCGACACCACTCGCGAGGCATGGAAGAGGCTGCTCGCCGCGCGCACGTCCTCCGGCGTGAGCCGGCCGTTGGCGCCCGGTGAGACGACGATGCTGTTGTCCCCGGACGGGTCCACGGTGATCAGCGCGACCCCCGTCGGCGCCCCGCCGACCAGCACGCCCACCGTGTCGACCCCGGCCGACCGCAGCGAGTCCAGCAGCAGCCGGCCATGGCCGTCGTCGCCGACCCGGGCCAGCAGGGCCGTACTCGCGCCCAGCCGGGCGGCCGCGACCGCCTGGTTCGCGCCCTTGCCGCCCGGGTGGACGGCCAGGTCGGAGCCGAGCACGGTCTCCCCGGCCGCCGGCCGGCGCTCGACACCGATCACCAGGTCGGCGTTGGCCGACCCTACGACCAGGAGGTCGTAGTCGTACATGAAGTTGCTCCCCTATGAGATGACGTGAGCCGGCGGGCGCCCGTGACGAGCGCCCGCCGGCCTTGGTCTCAGCCCGCGAAGTCGGCCACGTTCTCCTTCGTGACCACCTTCACCGGCACCATCACCGACTTCTCGACCTTGTCGCCCTCGGCGACCTTCACCGCGTTCTGCACGGCGATCCTGCCCAGTTCCGCCGGCTGCTGCGCCACCGACGCGTACAGCGTGCCTGCCTTGACGGCCTTCAGGCCGTCCTCGGTTCCGTCGAAGCCGATGACCTGGACGGACTTTCCGGCCTTGGAACCGAGCGCCTTGATCGCGCCGAGCGCCATCTCGTCGTTCTCGGCGAAGACACCGTCGACGTCCGGATTGGCCTGGAGCAGGTTGGTCATGACGTCCAGGCCCTTGGTGCGGTCCCAGTCGGCGGGCTGCTTGGCGACGACCTCGATGCCCGGGTAGGCCTTGAGTCCCTCGGTGAAACCGGCGCCGCGCTCCCGGCTCGCGGAGGTGCCCGCCTGGCCCTGGAGGACGACGATCTTCCCCTTGCCGCCCAGCTTCTCGGCGAGGTCCTTCGCGGCGAGCCTGCCGCCGGCCACGTTGTCGGAGGCGACGAGGGCGGCGGTGTCCGCGTTGTTGACGGCGCGGTCGACGGCGACCAGCGGGATGCCCGCCTTGTTGACGGCCTTCGCCGCCGGGGTCACCGCGTCGGAGTCCACGGCGTTGACGATGATCGTGCCGAGGCCCGAACTGGTGAAGTTCTCCAGCTGGTTGGCCTGCTGCGAGGCGTCGTTCTGCGCGTCGGTGACCGTCAGGTCCACGTCCAGCTTCTTCGCCTCGGCCTGCGCTCCGGCGCGGATCTGCACGAAGAACGGGTTGTTGAGGGTCGACAGCGACAGACCGATCTTCTGGCTCTTCGCCTCCGAGGTGCCGCTGTGCAGGAGCGAGGTGGCGCCCACGATCGCCGCGGCGACCACGGCCGCGAGCACATAGGTCATCGCCTGCTTGCCCTTGTTGCCGCCCGTCCCCGCCGCCACCGGCGTCGCACCCGCCTTGCGGCGGACGGTGTCCAGGAGAACCGCCAGCGCGATGACGACACCGATGACCACCTGCTGCCAGAACGCCGACACGGACAGCAGGTTGAGGCCGTTGCGCAGCACCGCCAGGATCAGCGCGCCGATCAGCGTCCCGGACGCCTTGCCCGTACCACCGGCCAGCGACGCCCCACCGATGACGACCGCGGCGATCGCGTCGAGCTCGTAGCCCTGCGCGGCCTGCGGCTGCGCGGAGGAGAGGCGGGAGGCCAGGACGATGCCGGCGGCCGCGGCGAACAGACCGGAGAACGCGTAGATCGCGAGCTTCTGCCGCTTCACCCGCAGACCGGAGAGACGGGCCGCCTCCTCGTTGCCGCCGATCGCGTACATCGCACGGCCGATGTACGTCCGCCCGAGCACGAACGCCGTGATCAGACCCATGCCGATCATCACCAGCACGGGCACCGGCAGCCAGCCGCCGAGGGTGTCACCGAGATGGGAGATCGAGCTCGGGAAGGCGATCGGGGAACCCTGCGAGATCACCAGCGACAGACCGCGCGCCACCGACAGCATGGCCAGCGTCGCGATGAACGGCGGCAGTTTGCCGTACGAGATCAGGAAGCCGCTGACCAGGCCGCACGCTATGCCGGTCGCGATGGCGAGCAGTACCGCGAGGACCACCGGCATGCCCTGCGACGTGGCGCTCCAGGCGAGGACGGTGGCCGACAGGGCGGCGACCGAGCCGACCGACAGGTCGATGCCCGCCGAGACGATCACGAAGGTCACACCGAAGGCGAGGATGGCGGTCACGGCCGCCTGGACGCCGACGTTCAGGAGGTTGTCCGTCGTCAGGAAGTCGCCGGACAGCGCCGACATCGCGATGACGAGGACGATCAGCGCGGTCAGCGCGCCGTTGTCGAGGAGCAGGCGGCGCAGCCCTGAGGCGCCCGTCGTGCTCTTGAGCGTGTCAGTGGCCACGAGGGGCCTCCTTCTCAAGGGTGTTGGGGTTGCTGACGGCGAGCGCCATCACGGCGTCCTGCGTGGCCTGGTCGGCGGGGAGTTCACCGGCGATCCGGCCCTGGGCCATGACCAGGACCCGGTCGCTCATGCCGAGGACCTCGGGCAGATCGCTGGAGATCATGAGCACGGCCGCACCTTGAGCGGTCAGTTCATTGATCAGCTGGTAGATCTCGACCTTCGCGCCGACGTCGATGCCACGCGTCGGCTCGTCGAGGATCAGCACCTTGGTGTCGGCGAGCAGCCACTTGCCGATGACGACCTTCTGCTGGTTGCCGCCGGACAACGTCCTTACGTGCTGGCCCAGTCCGGCCATCCGCACGCCCAGCTGACCGGCGATCCGGGCGGCGGCCTCCCGCTGCCCCTTGAGGTCGACGAGCCCCGCGCGCGTGGCCGAGCGCAGCGTCACCAGGCCGAGGTTCTCCGCCACGGACGCGTCGAGGACCAGCCCCTGGCCCTTGCGGTCCTCGGGGATCAGCCCGATGCCCGCCGCCATGGCCGCGTTGACGTCATGCCGCTTCAGCGCGGCCCCGGCGACCCGCACCGCGCCCCGGTCGTACGGGTCGGCGCCGAACACCGCGCGCACGACCTCCGTCCGCCCGGCGCCGACCAGCCCCGCGATTCCGACGACCTCACCGGCGCGGACCTCGAAGGACACGTCGTGGAAGACGCCGTCCCGGGTCAGCCCCTCGACGGTCAGCAGCGCGGCGCCCTGCTCGGGCACTTCACGCGGGTACTGCTGCTCGATGGACCGCCCGACCATGAGGCGCACGAGCTCGTCCTCCGGGGTGGAGGCGGGGACCTGCCCGACGGACTTTCCGTCCCGGATGACCGTGACCCGGTCGCCCAGGGCGGCGATCTCCTCCAGGTGGTGCGTGATGAAGACGATCCCGACGCCGTCCTCGCGCAGCGTGCGCACGATCGCGAAGAGCTTCTCCACCTCCTCGGAGGTGAGCACCGCGGTCGGCTCGTCCATGATCAGCACGCGCGCGTCCAGGCTCAGCGCCTTGGCGATCTCGACCATCTGAAGGCGGGCGATGCCGAGTTCGCGCACCCGCGCGCGGGGCGACACGTCGACACCCACGCGCGCGAGCAGGACCTCGGCGTCGGCCTCCATCCGCTTGCGGTCGATCATGCCGAGGCGGCGCGGCTGGCGGCCCAGGAAGATGTTCTCGGCGACCGTCAGGTCGGGGACGAGGTTGAACTCCTGGTAGATGGTGGCGATCCCGAGGCGCTCGGCGTCCTGCGCACCCTGGATGCGCACCTCCGCGCCGGCCGCCAGGATGCGGCCCTCGTCGGGCGTGTAGGCGCCGGAGAGCATCTTGATGAGGGTGCTCTTGCCCGCGCCGTTCTCACCGAGGAGGACGTGCACCTCGCCGCGGCGCAGGTCGAAGTCGACGCCGTCCAGCGCGACCACGCCAGGGAAGGTCTTCCGGATGCCTTCGATGCGCAGCAACTCGTCCGGGTTGCTCACGACGTGCTCCTGTTCTGTACGGGGGCCGGCTCGGGGGAAGCCGGTTGCTCGCCGCACGAGCGGCGTACGACGAGACGGGCGGGGAGGGTGACGGACCGCGGCTCCCGGCCCTCGATGCGGTCGACGAGCGCGCGCACGGCGGCCCGCCCCAGCTCGTCCGTGGGCTGGGCGATCGCGGTGATCGGCGGATCGGTGTGCACGAACCAGCGGATGTCGTCGAACGCGGCGAGCGCGAGGTCCTCGGGGACCCGCAGCCCACGCGCGCGGACGGCGTCCAGTGCGCCGAGCGCCATCAGGTTGTCGGCGGCGAACACGACCTCGGGCGGCTCGGGCAGGTCGAGGAATCCCTCGGTGACCCGCCGCCCGCTCTCGGCCTGGAAGTCGCCCTGTCCGATGTAGGCGTCCGGGAGGGGGATGCCGTACTCGGCGAGGGCCTCGCGGAAGGCCTCGACGCGCTCGCTGCCGGTGGTGGTGGCGGCGGGGCCCGCGATGATCGCGAGCCGGCGGTGCCCGAGCGCGTGCAGATGCGCGACGAGGTCCCGGACGGCGGCCCGTCCGTCGGCCCTGACGACCGGTACGTCCACGCCCGGGATCCACCGGTCCACGAAGACCATCGGCGTCCCCGCGCGGGCGGCGTCCAGCATCAGCGGGGAGCCGCCGTCGGTGGGGGAGACCAGGAGGCCGTCGATACGGCGGTCAAGGAGCGTCCGTACGTGGTGGTCCTGGAGGTCGGGCCGCTCGTCGGCGTTGCCGATGATGACGCTGTAGCCGAGCGCGCGGGCCTCCTCCTCGACGGAGCGGGCCAGTTCGGTGAAGTACGGGTTGAGCACGTCGCTGATGACCAGGCCGAGGGTGTGGGTCTGGTCGGTGCGCAGCGAACGGGCGACGGCGTTCGGGCGGTAGCCCAGCGCTGCCACGGCGGCCAGCACGCGTGTGCGTGCGTCGGCGCTGACCGACGGATGGTCGTTCAGGACGCGCGAGACCGTGGCGACGGACACTCCCGCCTCGGCAGCCACGTCCTTGATGCTCGCCATCGCCGTTCCACCTCCTTGTGGATCGATCGTGATCAGCCGGGCAATCGGTTCATGGAATCGATTACATCGGCGTGTACGGAGGATTGGAATCGATTACACGGCAGTTAATCAAGCCCCCGCCCGACCTCTGAGACCGGATCGTGATGAAGGGGTGCTCGTGATGAAAGGGTGCTCGTGGGGAAGGGGTGCTCGTGGGGAAGGGGTGCTCAGCTCAGTGGCAGCCGCATGATCGTCAGGTCCAGCCACCGCCCGAACTTGATGCCGACCTCCCGGACCGTCCCCGCATGCTCGAACCCGTACCGCTCGTGCAACCGGACCGACGCACTGTTCCCGGCCTCGATCCCGGCGACCATCACGTGATGGCCGGCCGCGCGGGCCGAGGTGATGACGGCGTCCAGCAGCGCGGAGCCGATGCCCAGGCCGTGGCGTCCCTCGCGGACGTAGACCGAGTTCTCCACGGTGTGGCGGTAGCCCTCCTTCTCCCGCCAGGGCCCGTACGTCGCGAAGCCCACCACCTCGCCGGCGGCCTCGGCGACGAACGCGGAGCCGCGCTCCAGGTGGGCGGCCAGCCAGGCCGCGCCCTCGGCGGCGGACAGGGTCCGGTCGGTCCACAGGGCCGTGGAGTGCTCGATCGCGTGATTGCGGATCTCACGGACCGCCTCGGCGTCCCCGGCAAGCGCCGGGCGTACGGTCACGCCCGTGGTGGACGTCTCGTATATTGGATTCATGTCCAACATAGTAGATCCTCTGGTGCGCCAGATCGCCGCACGCGTGCGTGCCGAGCGGGAGCGCCGCCGCTGGACCCTGGCGCAGCTCGCCGAGGCCTCCGGAGTCTCCCAGGCGATGATCAGCCGGATCGAACGGGAGGAGAGCAGCCCCACGGCGGTCGTCCTCGGCAAGCTGTCGGCCGCGTTCCAGCTCAGCGTGTCCTCGCTGCTGGCGTCGGCGGAGGGCGAGGCGGCGGTCGCGGACGAGGGGGAGCGGGTGCGTCGGGAGGCCGACGCGGCCGTGTGGCGCGACCCCGAGACGGGCTACCGGCGCCGCCAGATCACCAGCCCCCGCTTCCCCACGGAGATCGCCGAGATCCGCCTGCCCGCCGGGGCCCAAGTCCCCTACCCCGCGGCGGCGTTCGCGTTCATCCGGCAGCTGGTGTGGGTCCTCGACGGTCAACTGACCTTCCACGAGGGAGATCTGGTGCACCGCCTCCACTCCGGCGACACCATCGAACTCGGCGAACCGGCCCCGCGCACCTTCGTCAACGACACCGACACCGAATGCCGTTACGTCGTCGTCCTGGCCCGGCACCCGCAGCCATGAGGCGACCGATACGCCCCGCGCGACGCCGCGCGTCGACGGCCCCCCGCGTCACCGTTGACCCGGTAGGGTCACCCGCTTCCGGACCCGCGCCCGGATCTGGACCCGCGCCCGGATCTGGACCCGCGTCCGAATCTGGACCCGCTTCCGGACCCGCGCCCGTTTCCGGACCCGCGCCCGTTTCCGGACCCGCGCCCGTTTCCGGACCCGCGCCCGTTTCCGGACCCGTGCCCGGATCTGCACCCGTTTCCGGACCCGCGCCCGAATCTGGACCCGCTTCCGGACCCGCGTCCGAATCTGCACCCGCGCCTGCACCCAGACCCGCTCCCACAACCGGGCCCGCACCGGCACCTGCGCCCGGACCCGCTCCCCGAGGCCGTCCCTTCCTCCTGGCCGTCGTCGCCGGCACGGCGATCGCCAACAACTACGCGATCCAGCCCGCGCTCACCGACGTCGCCGCCCAGCTCCACGTCCCCCTGTCGGTGATCGGCCTGATCCCCACCGCCGCGCTCCTCGGCTGCATGACCGGATTCGTGCTGCTGCTCCCGCTCGCCGACCGCGTGGCCCCCGACCGTCTGCTGGCCGCCCAGCTCACCGCCCTCGCCGCCGCCCTCGTCCTGGCCGCGGCGTCCCCCGGCGCGGGCGTGCTCCTCGCCGCCTACCTCCTCATCGGCGCCACGGCCGGCGCCGCCGCGCAGGCCGGCACCATCGCGGGCCGCCTCGCCCCCGAGGGACGCCGCGCGCGGGCCGTGGCCACCGTCGCCGCCGGGATGTCGGCCGGCATCCTGCTCAGCCGCCTCGTCGGCGGGGCCCTCGCGGACGCCCTCGGCTGGCGGGCGATGCTGCTGGTCTTCGCCACGGCCGCGGTGCTGTGCGCGACGGCCGTCGCGAGGCTGCTGCCGGGGGAACGGCCGCCCGCGCGCGGCACCTACCTGGCCGCGGTCCAGGCACTGCCCCGCCTCCTGCGCCGACACCCCGGCCTGCGCCGCGCGGTGGCCGCCGGCGGCCTGTGGTATCTCGCCTTCAACCTGATCTGGGTCAGCCTCGCCCTCGCCCTCGGCCGCCCTCCGTACTCCCTCGGCCCCACCGCCATCGGCCTCTACAGCCTGGCGGGCCTCCTCGGCTTCGTCACCCTGCCGCTGACCGGCCGCCTCACCGACCGCCACAGCCCCCGTACCGTGATCACGGCCTCCCTGCTGACCGCCGCGACCGGCACCGCCCTGCTCGCCACGGGCCTGGACAGCCCCCTGACCACCGCCCTCGGCCTGGCCCTCTTCGACGCCGGCGCGTTCGCCGCCCAGGCGGCCAACCAGAGCCGCGTCATGGCCCTCGACCCCGACCGGAGCGGCAGCCTCAGCAGCGTCTACCTGGTGCTGTACTTCACGGTGGGAGCCGTCGGCACGACGATCGCGGCGCCGCTGCTCGAAGCCGTCGGCTGGACCGGCACCGCCCTCGCGGCGCTCGCCGCGCTGCTGGCCGCCGTCGGGGTCGTGCTCGCCGGGGACAGGAGGCCTTTCACCTGAGGCCTGTCCGCGCACCCCCACGCACGGGCCCCCCGCTCGGCCGCGGCGTACGCGTCGGCCGCGTGCCGCTCCTCGCCGAGGAACCGGCACAGGTCCCCGAGGGCCCGGGCGAGGGGACGCGTCGCGTAGGCCCCGCCGGCCGTCCCGGCGAACTGCTCCCGCAGGGGCAGCAGATGATCGATGCGGCGGCTGATGGACTGGTACTACCTGCGGCTCGTCGTCACCGTCACCCCGGAGCGGGTGATCGCGCGCTCCGCCACGGCGCCCCCCTTCCTGAAGGTGTCCGCCGGGCCGGACGGCACTCCGTTGCCCGGTGCGGAGCAGCTCGCCGGCCATCCCACGGCGGTCCTCGCGGCGCGCGACGCCTCCGGGGCGCCCGTACTGGCCCGCACCCGGACCGCGCCCACGGTCGGCGGCTTCGTGGTGAGCCCGCCCGACGATCACGCGGTCGTGCCGGGGCCCGCCTCGCTGCTGGTGCACCGGCACGACGACCAGCTCAACCGGATGCGGAACGCGCTGGTCCGCGGTGAGTTGAGGCAGACCGACGACGGTTGGCTGCTCGTGCCCGGGAAGGTGCTGGAACCGATGGGCTCGGGACGGCCGAGCGACGCGCTACGGGTCCTGCGCCACACCCAGCGGGCCACCGACCGGTATCTGCGCCGCCGCGATCTGACCCGGCCCCCGGTGGAGTGGGACGGCTTCCGCGCACTCGCCCGGTCCGCCCGCGGGCACGCCAGCGCCGCCGAGGGCACGATGCGCGACGTGCTGCGCTCCCCGCACCGATGAGCCCCACCTGTGGACAACCCCGGCCGTTGTCATACCGCACCGGTACCGTCGGATCATGGCTCAACAGGCGGGGAACGCGACGGGCGAGCGGCGACTCGCCGTCCTCGAAGGCGTGCTGGAGCGAATCACCTACGCCAACGAGGACAACGGGTACACGGTCGCGCGCGTGGACACCGGCCGGGGCGCCGGCGACCTCCTCACCGTCGTCGGCGCGCTGCTCGGCGCCCAGGTCGGCGAGTCCCTCCGCATGGAGGGCCGCTGGGGCTCCCACCCGCAGTACGGCAAGCAGTTCACCGTCGAGAACTACACGACCGTCCTGCCCGCCACCGTCCAGGGCATCCGCCGCTACCTCGGCTCGGGTCTGGTGAAGGGCATCGGGCCGGTCTTCGCCGACCGCATCACCCAGCACTTCGGCCTGGACACCCTGCGGATCATCGAGGAGGAGCCCAAGCGGCTCATCGAGGTGCCCGGCCTCGGCCCGAAGCGGACCAAGAAGATCGCCGACGCCTGGGAGGAGCAGAAGGCGATCAAGGAGGTCATGCTCTTCCTCCAGACCGTGGAGGTGTCCACCTCCATCGCCGTGCGCATCTACAAGAAGTACGGCGACGCCTCCATCTCCGTCGTGAAGAACCAGCCCTACCGGCTCGCCGCCGACGTCTGGGGCATCGGCTTCCTCACCGCCGACAAGATCGCCCAGTCCGTCGGGATACCGCACGACAGCCCGGAGCGCGTGAAGGCCGGCCTCCAGTACGCGCTGTCGCAGGCCACCGACCAGGGCAACTGCTACCTCCCCGAGGAGCGGCTGATCGCCGACGCGGTGAAACTGCTCCAGGTCGACACCGGCCTGGTCATCGAGTGCCTGGCCGAGCTCACCGAGCCGGACGAGGACACCGGCGAACCGGGCGCCGTACGCGAGAAGGTCCCCGGGGAGCACGGCGAACCGGTCACCGCCGTCTACCTCGTCCCCTTCCACCGCGCCGAACTCTCCCTGGCCGCCCAGCTGCTGCGCCTGCTGCGCACGGGCGAGGACCGTATGCCGGGCTTCCGGGACGTGACCTGGGACAAGGCGCTCGCCTGGCTGAAGGACCGCACCGGCGCCGACCTCGCGCCCGAGCAGGAGGCCGCCGTCAAGCTGGCGCTGACCGAGAAGGTCGCCGTCCTGACCGGTGGCCCGGGCTGCGGCAAGTCCTTCACGGTCCGCTCGATCGTGGAGCTGGCCCGCGCCAAGAAGGCCAGGGTCGTGCTCGCCGCCCCCACCGGCCGCGCCGCCAAGCGCCTCGCCGAGCTCACCGGCGCCGAGGCCTCCACCGTCCACCGCCTCCTGGAGCTGAAGCCGGGCGGTGACGCGGCCTACGACAAGGACCGCCCGCTCCAGGCCGATCTGGTGGTCGTGGACGAGGCCTCCATGCTGGACCTGCTGCTCGCCAACAAGCTGGTGAAGGCGGTGCCGCCGGGGGCGCATCTGCTCTTTGTGGGAGACGTCGACCAGCTGCCGTCCGTCGGCGCGGGCGAGGTGCTGCGGGATCTGCTCGCCGACGACAGCCCCGTCCCCGCCGTCCGTCTCACGCGCGTGTTCCGGCAGGCGCAGCAGTCCGGGGTGGTGACCAACGCGCACCGGATCAACGCCGGGCAGCATCCCGTCACGGACGGCATGAAGGACTTCTTCCTCTTCGTCGAGGACGACACGGAGGAGGCCGGGCGGCTCACGGTGGATGTGGCGGCCCGTCGGATTCCGGCCAAGTTCGGGCTCGACCCGCGCCGGGACGTCCAGGTGCTCGCGCCGATGCACAGAGGCCCCGCGGGCGCCGGCAATCTCAACGGTCTGTTGCAGCAGGCCATCACGCCCGGCCGTCCGGATGTGCCGGAGAAGCGGTTCGGTGGCCGGGTCTTCCGGGTCGGCGACAAGGTCACCCAGATTCGCAACAATTACGAGAAGGGCAAGAACGGCGTCTTCAACGGCACCGTGGGCGTGGTCACCTCGCTCGATCCGGTCGACCAGCGCCTGACGGTGCTGACGGACGAGGACGAGGAGGTGCCGTACGAGTTCGACGAACTGGACGAGCTGGCCCACGCGTACGCGGTGACCATTCACCGCTCCCAGGGCAGTGAATATCCGGCGGTGGTGATCCCGGTCACCCCCGGGGCCTGGATGATGCTCCAGCGCAACCTGCTGTACACGGCGGTCACCCGGGCCAAGAAGCTGGTCGTGCTGGTCGGTTCACGCAAGGCGATCGGCCAGGCGGTGCGCACGGTGTCGGCGGGGCGGCGCTGCACGGCACTGGACTTCAGGCTCTCATCAAAAAATGATCGATCAAATGAGTCACCTAGGTCACAGAGCCCTTCCGGAACCGGGTAGGGGAGGGGCAGGATGGGCAAGTTGGCGGCACTGAGTGCCGCCAATAGGCCCAATGGTCGACCCCCAGTGCACTCTTCTGCGCCGAATGGGGGATGGTAGAGACAGTCAGGGCAACCTCGAAGAAGAGGCACAACGTCGGTGAGGGATGACGTGAGCGACAACTCTGTAGTAGTGCGGTACGGCGATGGCGAGTACACCTACCCGGTGATCGACAGCACCGTCGGCGACAAGGGCTTCGACATCGGCAAGCTCCGCGCCCAGACCGGTCTGGTGACCCTGGACAGCGGCTACGGCAACACCGCCGCCTATAAATCCGCCATCACCTACCTCGACGGCGAGGCGGGCATCCTCCGCTACCGCGGCTACCCGATCGAGCAGCTGGCCGAGCGCTCCACCTTCCTCGAGGTGGCGTACCTGCTGATCAACGGCGAGCTGCCGACCGTCGACGAGCTCTCCGTCTTCAAGAACGACATCACGCAGCACACCCTGCTGCACGAGGACGTCAAGAACTTCTACCGCGGCTTCCCGCGCGACGCGCACCCGATGGCCATGCTGTCGTCGGTCGTCTCCGCGCTGTCCACGTTCTACCAGGACAGCCACAACCCGTTCGACGAGAAGCAGCGCAACCTCTCGACGATCCGGCTGCTCGCCAAGCTTCCGACGATCGCGGCGTACGCGTACAAGAAGTCGATCGGTCACCCGTTCGTCTACCCGCGCAACGACCTCGGTTACGTCGAGAACTTCCTGCGCATGACCTTCTCGGTGCCGGCCCAGGAGTACGACCTCGACCCGGTCGTCGTCGCCGCGCTCGACAAGCTCCTCATCCTGCACGCCGACCACGAGCAGAACTGTTCGACCTCCACGGTCCGCCTCGTCGGCTCCTCGCAGGCCAACATGTTCGCCTCCATCTCGGCCGGCATCAACGCGCTGTGGGGCCCGCTGCACGGCGGTGCCAACCAGTCCGTGCTGGAGATGCTGGAGGGCATCCAGGCCTCCGGCGGTGACGTCGACTCCTTCATCCGCAAGGTGAAGAACAAGGAGGACGGCGTCCGGCTGATGGGCTTCGGCCACCGGGTCTACAAGAACTTCGACCCGCGCGCGAAGATCATCAAGGCGGCGGCGCACGACGTCCTCTCCGCGCTCGGCAAGTCCGACGAGCTGCTGGACATCGCGCTCAAGCTGGAGGAGCACGCGCTCTCCGACGACTACTTCGTCTCGCGCAGCCTCTACCCGAACGTCGACTTCTACACGGGCCTCATCTACCGCGCGATGGGCTTCCCGACCGAGATGTTCACGGTCCTCTTCGCCCTCGGCCGCCTCCCGGGCTGGATCGCCCAGTGGCACGAGATGATCAAGGAGCCGGGTTCCCGCATCGGTCGCCCGCGCCAGATCTACACGGGCGTCGTCGAGCGCGACTTCATCCCGGTCGAGGAGCGCTGACACCTGCCGGTGGGGGCGTCGCTTGATCGGCGCCCTGCTGCTGGTCGGTCTTCCTGGGCTTGGCCCGCGTCGGTCGGGCCCTGCTTGATCGATGCCCGCCGCCGATCGGCCCTCCTGGCTTCGGCTGCGCCTGTCGGGTCTTCCGGTGTGCGGCGCGGGATGCCCGAGGGGTCGGCCGGGGGTCCGGGGGTT
>NZ_JBIUCI010000012.1:0-68042 GCF_044593635.1 Streptomyces sp. NPDC051913
GTGGTGATGAAGTTGACCGAGCCGAGGATGGTGCCGAAGCCGGAGAAGGCCAGACCCATGATCCACATGTCGGCGCCGATGCCCGGGGAGCGGACCGCGTCCGAGAGCGGGCTGTAGGCGAACCAGCCGAAGTCGGCCGCGCCCTGCGGGGTGAGGAAGCCGCCGACCGCGATCAGCGAGCCGAACAGGTAGAGCCAGTAGGCGAACATGTTCAGCCGCGGGAAGGCGACGTCGGGGGCGCCGATCTGGAGCGGCATGATCCAGTTCGCGAAACCGGCGAACAGCGGCGTCGCGAACATCAGCAGCATGATCGTGCCGTGCATCGTGAACGCCTGGTTGAACTGCTCGTTCGACATGATCTGCAGACCAGGCCGGGCGAGCTCGGCGCGCATGAGCAGCGCCATCACGCCACCGATGCAGAAGAACGCGAAGGACGTGATCAGATAGAGCGTTCCGATCGTCTTGTGATCCGTGGTCGTCAGCCACTTCAGATGCCTCATGCCCCGCCTGTGTCCGTGCCCCGCCCGGACGTCACACTGCGGGGACGCGACGAGAATCACGAGAGACGGCTGTGACGATCCCGAGGGTGCCGGACACGAACGGAACATGAGCAACGACGACGACTTCGCCGCTGCCTATCGCGAGCACTACTGGGCGGTCAGCCGCTATGTCGCGCGGCGACTGGACGGGCGGACCGGTGAGGTGGAGGAAGTGGTGGCGGAGGTCTTCACGGTCGCCTGGCGCCGCCGCGCCGACCTCCCGCCGGTCCCGCTGCCCTGGCTGTACGGCGTGGCCCGCAACTGCCTGGCCAACGCGGTACGCGGCCAGGGGCGGCGGCGACGCCTCGTGGACCGGATGGGCAACGACGACACGGCACACGGGCGGCACATCGAGGCGGGGCCCGACGCGGAGACCCCGGGTGGATGGGTGCACGACGCGCTCGGCCGGCTCTCCCCGGCCGACCAGGAGGTGCTGCGGCTGACGGCGTGGGAGGAGCTCGGCATCGAGGAGGTCGCCGTCGTCCTCGGCTGCGGCCGGCGCGCGGCGTCGATGCGGCTGCACCGGGCCCGGCGTCGGCTGAGAGCCGAGATCGACCGGATGCGCCCCACGACCACCGTCGCCTTGAAGGAGAACGGCCATGGCTGACGAACTCGACCTCCTGCGCCGTGCCAACCCGGTGCCCACCGACGGTCCCCACTTCGGCGACGGCCCCCTCGACCACCGCGCCGAGCGGCAGCTCGACCGGCTGCTGCGGCAACGGACCTCACACCGCCCCCGGCTGTACTGGGGCCTCGCGGCCACGGCAATCGTCGCCGCGCTCGTGTCGGCGCTCCTCTTCACCGGCCAGACCACCGCGCCGGCGGTCGCCGCACCCCGCCCGCTGGTCGTGCTGGCCGACTCCACCCCCGTACCCCTGAAGACCCTGGCCGAGCGGGCGCGGGCGGTCGACGGGCCCGCGCTCCGCAAGGGCACGCACGTGCGGACCTGGAGCCTGGGCATGAGCGAGGACAAGCCGCCGATCACCTACCCGGAGGAGCGCGTCGTGCGCTGGAACGCCGACGACAGTCACACGGAGACCGTCGACGACGGCCACGAGCGCACCGAGCAGACGTACCCGCCCAGTTGGAGCGACGCCCCGCCGCAGTCGCCTCCGCCGGCCGATGTCGCCCGGCTGCGCGCCTATCTTCAGGAGGCCGCGTACAGCAGGACCCCGCTGGACACCGGCGAGCTCCTCGACGCCGTCGACTACGTGCTCGACACCTGGCAGTTCGGCGCCCGCGAGTCGGCGGCGCTCGCCCAACTACTCGCGGAAACCGACGCGTTGAAGCCCGTAGGGCAGGTGACGGACCGGCTGGGGCGGCGGGGGCAGGCGTATGTGTACGAGCATTCCGGGACCCGGGAGATGCTGATCATGGACCCGGCCACGGGTGCCGTACTCGGCCTGGAGACCACCTTCACCGAGGCGGAGCCCGAGTACGGCGTGAAGGCCGGGGACGTCATGGACTACAGCGCCTGGACGCGCTGACTCACGCCCCGAGCTGCCGGGTGGCGGCGTCCACCGTCTGCTCCAGCAGCGTGGCGATCGTCATCGGACCGACGCCGCCCGGCACCGGGGTGATCAGGGAGGCGCGCTCCACGGCCGAGTCGAAGTCGACGTCGCCGATGTTCCCCTCGTTGTACCCGGCGTCGATCACGACCGCGCCGGGCTTGATGTCCTGGCCCTTGATGAGCTTCGGCCGGCCCACGGCGGCGACCACGATGTCCGCCTCCCGGACGGCCGCCGACAGGTCCGTCGTCCGCGAGTGGCAGTACGTCACCGTCGCGTCCCGGGCGAGCAGCAGCATGCCGGCCGGCTTGCCGAGGATCGCGCTGCGGCCGACGACCACCGCCCGCTTGCCGGAGGGGTCGACGTCGTACGCGTCGAGCAGCCGCATGATCCCGCCGGGGGTGCAGGACACGAAGCCCGGCAGCGCGAAGCTCATCGTCGCGAAGGAGGCGAACGTGACGCCGTCGACGTCCTTCTCGGGCGCGATCGCCTCGAACGCGGCCCGCTCGTCGATGTGGGCGCCCATGGGGTGCTGGAGCAGGATGCCGTGCACGGCGGGGTCGGCGGAGAGCGTCCGGAGCGTGTCCACCAGCTCCTCGGTGGTGGTCGCCGCGGGCAGCTCCACGTGCCGGGAGTCGATCCCGGCCTTGCGGCAGCGGTTCTGCTTCATCCGGACGTACGTCACGGAGGCGGGGTCGGCGCCGACCAGTACGGTCGCGAGACACGGCGTCGTGCCGGTGCGTCCGGTGAGATCGGCGGCGCGCGCGGCGGTGTCCTCGACGATGCGCCGGGCGAGCGCGGTGCCGTCCATGAGCCGGGCCTGAGACATGATCCACTCCTGGGCTGGTAGTCGGTTTCGCCCAGGCGCACGGCTTCATGTCGTACGGGCCGCTCCCCGGTGGTGCTCCACCTCAGCGCCAGTCACGGCCCGCCCCCAGCCTAACGCCCGCGCCGACGGGGCTTCGGGGCCGGCCCCGGCGAGGAAGCCGACCGCCCGGGTGTGGAGATGGGCTGCGCCGATCGCCTCGGCCCAGCGGGTGGTGTCCGTGGTCAGGGCCCGCGCTCCCCTCGTCGCCGGTGTCGCGGTCCGGCACGGCGAGCAGGCCGGTGTAAAGGGCGGCCCAGTCGGCGCGCACCTCGTCGGGGACGTCATGGTGCAGCGCGTGCGCGGTGCGGCGAAGCACCGCGAGCGCGCCGGGATCTTCGTCCATGGGAAGGGCGACCGGCGCCCGGTGACGGTCCGGCTCAGCGCGGCCGGGCGCGGCGCCTTCGAAGGGCGTGCCGGGCCGGAGGAAGCGGACGAGGTCGCGTTCGTCGCAGCACTGAGCGCAGCAGAGCAGCGGACGCCAGCCGACCTGCTGCGGAAACCGGTCGTAGCGGTCGAGACCGGACCGGGTACGACCGACCGAGGCCCGCACGCGCCGAGAAGGTCCAGGTCAACCGGGACGTGATCTGGACCTTCGGCAGACTTCTCCCTACTCGTCCCATGCCTGGAGCATGATCTGTTCGGCGATCTTGCCGTCACGCAGCGTGATCATGGACTCGGCGAAGACCCGCATCCCGTCCGAGTACTCGCAGGACTCGGTGTACGCGACCTGGTCGCCCTCGACGATGCACTTCTCCAGCTTGTGCGTCTTGATGTCACGGCTGTAGACGTCCTCCAGGAGCTCGCCGATCTCGCCCCGGCCGTGCAGGATCCTCGGATTGCTGGGCTGGGTGTTGCGGTCCACGATGCGCAGCTCCGCGTCGTCCGCGTAGAGCGACAGAAGGTTCGCCGCCTTGTCGCCCTCGATGCCCTGACGCAGGGTCTCCGTGTTGAAAGCACCCATGATGACCTCCTGTGAGGCCCGCGGCCCGAGGGGGAGGGGTCGCCCGGGTCTCACCTTCGAGGCTCCTCCGCCCCGCCGGTCTCGGCAAGCGCAACGGGGGTACTGCGCCTGACGGGTGAGAGCCGCCCCGCACCCGTGTCCCCGCCCGGTGCGCCGACGTTGCTGACAACATGATCTCCACTCGACGTATCGTCGCCGTCGTCGGCCTCGCCGCCGGTGTCACCGGCCTGGCCGCCCCGATGGCAAGCGCGGCCCCCGCGGACGCCGACGCAGCCCAGCTGAGCCCGATCGCCATGCTCGACTCGCTGGCCTTGAGCGACATCCCCGCGGAGCGCCAGGCCGAGATCCCGCGCCCGTCCGAGCAGCTGGCCGGCCTCAACCGGGTCAACGACCTCAACCAGCTCACTCAGATCACCGACCTGGCCGCCCCCGTCACCGGGCTGCTGCCGGCCATCCAGTAGTCGTCCGATCCGCGTATGGACCCGTACGCGTACGTACACATCAAGGGCCGTCCGGGCAACCGGGCGGCCCTTGACATTGCCCGCGGCCCCACGGAGCATGCGTTGAGTGAGTGAATCTTGGTTCACATAGCGAACAAATTCCCTTGGTGAACAGCTTCACTCGGCGAACACATTCACGTGGCGAACGAAGAGGTCCGCATCATGCCCATCACCCGCGAACTCCTCATCGGCGGCAAGGACGTGCCCGCCGCCTCCGGCCGGACGGCCGAGGACCTCAACCCGTACACCGGGGAGGTGTACGCGACCGTCGCTGCGGCGGGCCCCGAGGACGTGCGGCGGGCCGTGGACGCGGCCGACGCGGCGTTCGAGGAGTGGGCGGCGCTGGCCCCCTTCGCCCGGCGCGCGATCCTGCTCAAGGCCGCCGACCTGCTGGAGGGCAGGGGCGACCAGGTCGCCGAGCTGATGGCGGGCGAGGCGGGCGGCACCCGGCCGTGGGCGTACTTCAACGTGGCGCTCGCCTCCAACATGCTGCGCGAGGCGGCGGCCGCCGTGACCGCCCCGCGCGGTGAGGTGCTCGCCGCCCAGGAACAGGGCGCGCTCGGCCTCGCGGTGCGCGAACCCGTCGGCGTGGTCGCCGCGTTCGCGCCCTGGAACGCGCCGGTGATCCTCGGCGTCCGGGCGGTCGCGGCGCCGCTGGCCGCGGGCAACACGGTCGTCGTCAAGGCGAGCGAGGACGCGCCGCTGGCCTGCGGCCTGTTCGTGGCCGACGTGCTGCGCGAGGCCGGACTGCCGGACGGTGTGCTCAACGTCATCACCAACGACCGGGCGGACGCCGCCGAGATCGCCGAGGTGCTGATAGCCGACGAGCGGGTACGGGCCGTGAACTTCACCGGGTCCACCACTGTGGGCCGCATCATCGGCGAGCACGCGGCACGCCATCTCAAGCCCGCCGTCCTTGAGCTGGGCGGCAAGAACGCGGTGATCGTGCTGGCCGACGCGGACGTGGACTACGCCGTCGACGCCGTCACCTTCAGCGTGTTCATGAACGCCGGGCAGATCTGCATGTCCGGCGATCGCATCCTCGTCCACGAGTCCCTCGCCGAGGAGTTCACCCGCAAGTTCGCCGCCAAGGCCGCCGCGCTCCCGTCCGGCGACCCCGCCGACCCGCACACCGTGGTCGGCCCGCTGGTCGCCGCCTCCGCCGCGCAGCGCGTGGCCCGACTGGTCGAGGACGCGGTCGCCAAGGGCGCGAAGGTCCTCACCGGCGGCGGACAGCCCGACGGCGCGGTCCACCCGGCGACCGTGCTCACCGAGGTGCCGAAGGACGCCGAGATCTATCACGCGGAGGCGTTCGGGCCGGTGTGCGTGGTGGAGACGTTCGCCGACGACGACACCGCCGTGGCCGTCGCCAACGACACCGACAACGGACTGACCTGCGGCATCATCACCGAGAACGCCACCCACGGCCTGGCTGTCGCGCGCCGCATACGCACTGGCATCGTCCACATCAACGACCAGTCGGTGGCCGACGAACCGCAGGCCCCGTTCGGAGGCTTCAAGTCCTCCGGGTACGGCCGCTTCGGTGGCCGCTGGGGCATCGAGGCCTTCTCCAACACCCGCTGGGTGACCATCGCCACCCAGCAGGCGCACTACCCCTTCTAGACGCCGTGTTCCGGCCCGGCGTCCAGGAAGTGGAAGCCGGGCCGCGGGTGCATCAGGAAGTCGTGGTGGGAGATGTTCCACGCGTAGGCTCCCGCCAGCGAGAACAGCACCCGGTCGCCGGCCCGTAGCCCGGCGGCGGGCACCCGGCGGGCGAGCGTGTCCTTCGGCGTGCACAACTGCCCGGCGAGGGTGATGTGTTCCCCCTCGGCGCCGGGCCGCGGCCAGGGGTGCGGCCATCCGTCGACGGGGAGGACCGAGCAGGGCTGGTCGTGTCCCTTCGTCGCCGGGGTCCGCAGATGGTGGGTGCCGCCCCGGACGATCGCGAACTCCTCGCCGTGGCTGCGCTTCACGTCCAGCACCTCGGTGGCGTACCAGCCGCAGTACGCCGTCAGCGCCCGCCCCGGTTCGATCCGCAGCGTCAAGTCCGGGTGCCGCTCGGTGAGTCGGGCGAGTCCGCTGCCGTAGGCGGGCCAGTCGAAGCGGCGCTCGGGTGCGGTGTAGTCGACGTGCATGCCGCCGCCGACGTTGACCTCGGCGAGCGGGGCACCGAGGCCGACGGCCCACCGCACCACGGCCTCCGCCGCCGCGAGAAGCCCGGGTGCCTCCAGGCCGCTCGCCAAGTGGGCGTGGACGCCTCGGAGTTCGAGATGCGGGTAGGTGCCGTCGGCGAGGGCGCGGACGACCTCGGTGGCCTGGTCCGGGTCCATGCCGAACGGGGTCGGCCGGCCGCCCATGGCGAGGGCACCACCCGCCAGTGAGCCGTCGTCGAGCGGCAGGTTGACGCGCGGCAGCACCGCTACGCGGCGCCCGGTCCGTCGCGCCAGCTCGCCCAGCATGCGCAGCTCGTACACGCTCTCGACGTGGAAGCGCTCAACTCCGCCTTCCAGTGCGGCCGTCACCTCGTCCGGGGTCTTGCCGGGACCGCCGAAGGCCAGCGGGCGGCCCGGCACGGCCCGGGCGACATGGGCGAGTTCACCGCCCGAGGAGACCTCGTAGCCGTCGACGTACGGACCGAGTGCGGCGAGGATCTCCGGTTCGGGGTTGGCCTTGGCGGCGTAGTAGAGCTCGACGCGCTCGGGGAGGGCGCTTCTGACGACGGCGGCGTGAGCGCGAAGGGACGCCAAGTCATAGACGTAGGCCGGTAGTTCGTCGGCGGGCAGGGATCGGACGTGGTCATGGACGGTCGGGTTGATCATCGAGTGCTCCCGGTCAGGATGTCCTCGGCGAGCGGGGAGGGCAGGCGGACATAGCCGGCCTCGCGGTCGGCCTTGCGTTCCCAGCGGGTGAGCAGATTGGCCTTCGCGGGCAACGGCACACCGGCGAGGAGGGCGGCGAGCCGCGGCGGGCAGCCGTGGCGGTCGGCGTACCGCCGGAGCGTCGCCCGCACCCGGCCCCACAACGCGGCCTCCGCCGGCGGGTGCAGGTCGGCGAGGGCGGCGAGCAGTTCGGCGACATGGTTGACCAGCAGGCAGTAGACGACCCGGTCCCAGCCGCGTCGCGCGTCGTACGTCATCGGGCCCGCCACCTCGGGCGGCAGCGCGGCCAGGGTGGTGGCATGGTGCTCGGGGAGAAGTTTGGTGCCCTCCAGGTCGCGGAAGAGGACCTGGGCGGGCATGCCGTCGCGGTCCACGCAGACCAGGACGTTCTGCAGATGGGGTTCCAGGACCAGTCCGTGGTCGAAGTAGGCGGCCAGGACCGGCGGGATCAGCAGGTCGAGATAGGCCGCCCACCAGTCGAGGGCCGCTCGGGCGTCCGGGGTGCCGAGGAGGCGGGAGATCTGCGCGTCGCTGGTCGGGTACTCGTCGGCCACCGCGGCCG
Source organism: Streptomyces sp. NPDC051913 (assembly GCF_044593635.1). Classification (NCBI taxonomy): domain Bacteria; kingdom Bacillati; phylum Actinomycetota; class Actinomycetes; order Kitasatosporales; family Streptomycetaceae; genus Streptomyces; species Streptomyces sp. NPDC051913. The sequence goes on from NZ_JBIUCI010000012.1 coordinate 7,818, forward strand.
CCAGCAGGGGCGTGGTGCCCGGCGCGAGCCGTGCGGGCAGGCCCTCACGGACGATGACACCGAAACCCTCGAACAGTGCCCGGTCCGGCGTGCCGTCGGGGCCGGGCAGGGCGAGGGTGCGATAGGCGGGTTCGCGGAGCACCGCACTGCCCGGGAAGCGGTGGGCGAGGTCGGCCAGGGCCGGGGCGAGGGCGCGGGTCAGCGCCACGGCCCCGGAGAGCTCGTAACTGCTGTTCTTGCGCAGGCAGTTGGTGATCCGCACGTTCAGGCTGAACTTGAGAAAGGTCTCCCCGTCGTACAGCGTGCGCACCGACGCCGTGGCCGCGAACGGCCGCCCGCCCGGGCCGAGATCGAGGACGTCACCGCGCGCGAGGGCCGCGCGCAGGGCCGGATGGTCGCGGAGGGTCTCGTACTGCCAGGGGTGGGCGGGCAGCAGCCGGTAGCCGTCCGGGAGGCCGGCGCGCGGCCGGTCCAACGGTGCGACGGCCGACGGCTCGGCGGCCTCCTCGGCGATCAGCTCGTCGCGTACGGCGAGGTGCCGCAGCGGGAAGACGGCCCCGGCCTCGGGGGCGTACGCGGACCAGGCCCGCGGGTCGCCGGTGCGGGCCTTGGGGGTGGGGTGGAAGCGGTGCCCGAACAGCAGGGACTGTTCGGAGACGAGGTAGGCGTCGGCCGTCGTCGAGGCGCCCGGGGCGGCGAGCGCGCTGGTCACGGACTCGTGGCTGGAGGCGACCTGCTCCAGGAACTCCTCGTTGCGCACACCGGTCCGCAGCGACAGTTCGTCCTGTGTGTACGCGGCGAGGCGCTGCCAGTCCACCTCCGCCCAGTCGCCGTCGCGCTGTTCGTGCACCGGCCCGGCGAAGCGGTGCGCGCCGAGCAGCGAGGTGCGGCGCAGGGCGACGCGCAACAGGACCCCGCGGCGCGGGAGCCGCAGCAGGAGCGTGCCGTCGGCGACGACACTCTGGCGTTCCGGCCCGGACACCTCGCGCAGTAGACAGTTGAGGAGGGTGTGGGCCACCACCTCGTCGGCCGAGGGCAGGACGGCGCGCGCGGGTGTGGGGGTGAGCGAGGGCATCAGCGGCTCCAGCGAGGGGTCATGGAGGGGAGGAGGGTCGCCACGGCGGTGACGGCGGCAGCGGCGGCGCCGGTCAGCACGGGCGCGGCGGGACCGAAGCGGGCGCTGCCGGCCGCGGCGACGAGGCCCGCGCCGACCGCGCCGGCCTTGGAGAAGAACTCCAGCGCCCCGAACATGCCGCCGGGCGCCCGCCCTTGGACGCATGCGGCGGCCAGCACCTGAAGACACACCAGGCCGAGGGTGAGACCGGCGCCCAGGACCAGCCGTACGGCGATCAACGCGGCCAGGTCGGTGGCCACGCCGTGCCCGGCGAGGCCGAGGGCGATGAGGACGAAGCCCAGCACGATCCCGGACCGGGGGCGGCTCCGCAGGGCCGAGTGCACGGGCAACGCGGCCACCAGGTAGCACAGGTGGGGAAGGGCGAAGAGCACCCCGGACAGGGTGGGCGACGTGCCCGGGAGCCGGTCGTCGACCAGGGCGATGAGGTAGGGGAAGGAGATGACGGTGGAGAACACGAACGCGAACTCCAGTGTGTACAGGGCCCGGAGCGAGATCACGGGCGCCGTCGCCGGAGGAGCGAGGGTGTCGCTCTTCCGCTGTTCGACCGGACCAGGTTCCGGCAGGGCCGCGAGCAGCAGCGCGGCCGTCAGCGGCAGTACGGCGAGCAGCGCGTACTGGCGGTGCGGGGACAGCCAGCCGGACAGCGTGCCGACCACGATCGGCGCCACCACCAGCGCCGCCCGGGCGCTGCCCTGCATCAGGGTGAGCGCCTTGGACAGGGCCGGGCCCTCCAGGGCCGCGCCCAGATAGCCGTTGGAGGCGGCGAACGTACCGCCCAGCACGCCCTGGAGGACGAGCGCCACGGTGAAGGTCGCCAGCGAGTCGGCCCAGCCCGCGAGCAGGAACGCGACCGTGAGCCCCAACTGGGCCCGCAGCAGGAGCCGTTTGCGGCCGTAGCGGTCGGCGAGCCACCCCCACAGTGGGGCCGCCAGCGCTCCGAACACCGTCGGCACGACGTACAGCACCCCTGCCCAGCGGGCCTGGCGGTCGCCCAACTCCGGGAGGATCGCGGTGAGATACGGCGGCAGACCGAGGGCGGCGAAGGACGCCACGAAGTAGCAGCCCGCCACCGCGTGCACCTGGCCGCGCCCGAACGTCGAGCCGGGCACCCGGACGGCCTGGGCGGCGCTCATGACGGGCCCTCGCCCGGTCGGTTCGGCAGCAGGTAGTTGGGGCCGGTCGTGTAGTGCTTGTTGATGTCGGCCGCGCCCGAACGCTCCTTGGACAGCAGGGTCCCGGCCGTGACCATCGCCTTCACCGGCAGTCGCGCAGCCAGCAGCACCCGGGCCCGCAGCTCGTCCCCGGCGTCACCGCCGAGCCGGTCCACCGCCTCCGTCAACCGGTCCCGTACGAGATCCAGCACGGCCCGGCGCCGCCGTGGCAGCCCGAACGCGTAGGCGCCCGCACACAGATGGACGGTGATGGTGGTGAACACGTCGGCCACCGGCCCGTCACCCGTGACATAGGTCCGGGCGTCGTCGAATCCCCACGGGCCGGGCAGGACCGCACCCAGCCGTCTCGGGTTGATCCGCGGCCCGTCGTCGTCCTTGAACAGCAGCCGCAGACCGCCGGGCCGCAGCACCAGCGAGACGTTCTGCTGGTGCGACTCCAAGGCGATGCCGTACCCGAACAGCGTGGTCTGCCAGTCGAAGAGCAGCGTCAGGAAGGCGTCCAGCAGTGCGAGCGGGTCGCCGCCGTAGAAGCGGTCGGCGAGGTGGTCCAGGACCGGCCGCCCGTCCGGGGCGTCGGCGAGCAGGGCGGCCAGCGGTACGACCTCGTCGCCCTCCGCGAAGACCGGGAGGCGACGGCACAGGACGGCCAGCAGTTCGTGCCCGGCGTGGGCGTACGTGCTCTCGTCGGCGTGCAGGATCCTGTCCCGGAACCGGGGTTCACGGGCGAGCACGGCCTCGAACAGCCGCTGGCCCGCCGCGCCGTCGACGAGGGTGCCGGGCTTGATGGACCGCTTGTTGCGCAGGCCCAACGTGGCCGTGGCCAGGGGGAGTTTGAGGTGGCAGGTCGCGTCCACGGCCACCGTGCGCATCGACAGGGTCGGTACGACGTCGAGGTGGGCGCGGTCGGCGAACACGGCACCCTCGGGGAGGCCGCCCTCGCGCAGGGCGCCCACGGTCAACGGGTGCACCGGCAGCGGGAGATGGGTTCCCTCGGCTGCGGGCAGCGCGAGTTCGGCGCAACTGGGCCAGAACTTCGGCAGCGTGCCGGTGAGGGTGACGGACTCGCGGGGCAGGGCCAGCCAGCGCAGGGCGAACCGGGGGTGGAACTCAGGTGCGTACGCGAGCAGGTGGGATGCGGAGAGGCCGGAGCGTCCGCGCCCCGTCGGGTACACGGGGTGGTCGAGTCGGGCCGCGAGCGCGTCGTACGCGAGCGGCGGCCACTGGGCGGAGTCCGCGCCGAAGCCGACCGGAGTGGCCGCGTGCAGTCGCATCGTCTCCAGCGTCTGCCGGCACTCCTCGGCGAAGGCGTCGTAGCCCGCGCGGTCGACGGGGTCGGCGAGTGCGCGCAGTGCGGTGAGGGCGGCGTCGTACGAGGTCAGCTCGGCGCCGTCCGACTCGCGGACGAGCAACGGCAGCCGGGCGGCGTACTCGCACTGGAAGCCGTCCTCGGTGACGGGCAGGAGGAGTGCGTCGTCGTCGGTGGGCAGTCGCAGCCAGCGGCCGTCCGGACGGTCGGCGAGGGTGCTCAGGGTGCGCAGGCCCGCGACGTCCTCGCGGAGGAGGGCGCTGAGGACGCGGGTCAGCAGCTCTGCTTCACAGGTCGCCGTCATGGCCGGATCTCCCAGCGCAGGCCCGCCAGGAAGTCGGCTGCCACCCGGTCCACCGTCGGCTGGTCGGTACCGGTCGCGCGCAGGACGCCGAGGTAGTCGCGGTTGGTGCGGTACAGCTCGTGCCGCTCGCCCGGCGCCCGCAGCGGACGGTACGTCAGATGCACGCCCTCCACGGTGAGTTCCGCGGCGGACGGGGCTTCGGCGAGGAGACCCGCGCGGTCGGCGCACGGGTACTCCAGGCGGGCTGCCCCGACGGGTCGGGCACCGAGGTCCGCGGGAAGCGGTTCGCCGAGGTGGGTGCGGAGGACGTGCTCGAAGAGCGGGATCTCCAGGAGCCCTGCCAGCAGCAGGTCGCACTGGTCGCCGATGGCGCGGTAGTTGACCTCGATGATCCGCGCTCGCCCCTCGTGCACCACGAACTCGGTATGGCAGGCGCCGAACCCGACGCCCAGGGCGTCCAGTTGGGCGAGAACCTGGGTGACGACGGGCGTGGGGTGGGTCGGGACGAAGGTGAGCCGCTCCTCGACGAAGTACGGCGGGGGCGACAGCTCGGTGTGGAAGCCGCCCAGGACGTGTCGGACCCGCCCGTCGCCGAGGGTCTCCAGGGTGTGGAGCTCACCGGGCAGGTACTCCTCCACGACCAGGACGGTGCCCGGGCGGCGGTCGAAGACGGCCTTGGAGTGGACGGCCAGCTCCTCGGGGCCGGCGACGAGGACGACGTCCTCGCTGGCCACGCCCTCGCGCGGCTTCACCACACAGGGATAGGGCGCGTCGGTGAGGGCGGTGGTCGGTGCGGTGATCTCGGTCGACCAGACCGTGTCCACGCCCGCGGCGGCGAGCCTGCGCCGCATCTCCGCCTTGTCCTTGCAGCGCAAGGTGGCCCGCCAGTCCTTGCCGGGCAGCCCGAGGTAGGTGGCGGCCAGGGCGGCCTGGGTCTGGAGGTGGTCGCTGTTGGTGAAGACCGCGTCGGGGCGGTGGTGGGTGGAGATACGGGTGACCACGGCCCGGAAGTCACGGACGTCGCACGCCAGGACCTCGACGTTCGGATACGTGGCGCGGTGGGCTCCGGGCTGGTCGGTGAGGACGGTGACGTCCAGGCCCAGCCGGTCGGCGGCGGGCAGGAAGCCCTCGGTGACCGAGTCGGTCGGATTGAGGGCGAGCAGGTACAGGCGCATGGGTGACAGGGAACTTCCGCTAGTGGGTGGGGGGTTGCGGGGGCGGGCCCGGCTCTGGGGTCGTGGCCCGCCCCGGTTCAGCGGGAGTTACTCGGCGGGGAGCTCGACGCCGGTGGCCTTCGCGACGTCCGCGAGCATCTGCTCCGCGGCCTGCACACCGATGCCGGACATCCAGGTCTCGTCCGGCACCTCGAAGACCTTGCCGTCCTTGACGGCCGTGAGGTCCTTCCACACAGGGTTGGAAGTGACCTGCTTCTTCTGGGTCTTGTCGTCGACGTCCGCGGAGGTGACGAAGATCAGGTCGGCGTCTGCCTGGTCGATCTCCTCGGGGCTGACGTCCTTCATCGTGACCTCGGGGTCGTTCGAGACCTGCGAGGCGGGCCGCTCGAAGCCGATGTCGTTCAGGACGACGCCGCTGTAGGAGTTGGACTGGTAGAGACGGGTCGGACCGGCGATGAAGCGGACCACGGACGCGGTCGGCATGGTGCCGCCGTCCTTCTTCCTGATGGCCTCACCGAGCGCCTTGGCCTGGGTCTCGTACTCCTTGAGCTTGGCCGCGGCCTCCTTCTCCAGGCCCAGGGCCTCGGCGTGGACCTTGAGGTTCTCCTTCCAGACACCGCCGGTGGTCTCGGTGAAGACGGTCGGGGCGATCGCGCTGAGCTTGTCGTAGACCTTCTCGTGGCGGACCTTCGAGGACAGGATCAGATCGGGCTTGAGCGAGGCGATCTTCTCCAGGTTGGGCTCCAGGAGCGGGCCGACGTCTGCGGTGTCCTTCAACTCGCCCTTCAGATAGGCCGGGAAGCCGCCCTCGGTCTTGAAGTGCGGGGCGACCGCGCCGACCGGGTCGATGCCGAGCAGGGTCACGTCGTCCAGCTCACCGGTGTCGAGGACGACCACCCGCTCGGGCCGGGAGGGGATCTTCACCTCGCCCATGGCGGTCCTGAGGGTGCGCGGGAAGGCACCCGAGTCCGCGGCGGGCCTGGCGGCGGTGGAATCGTCGGAGTCCGAGTCGCTGCCGCAGGCCGCCAGGGCGGCCGTTCCGAGTATCACGGCGAGCAGGGTGGCCGGAATCCTTCTGATTCCGGGCAGGGCGAAGCGCTGGAACATGGGGGGTTGGTTCTTTCTTCGTAGGTGATGGTCAGGCGGTGGCGGCTGATCGCCGTGCCGCGCTGCTTCTCGGGACGACCAGCGGGGTGCCGGTCTCCGGGTCGGGGACGACCCGGCAGTCCACGTCGAACACGGACCTGACCAGTTCCGCGTCGAGGACGTCCGCCGGGGCTCCGGCGGCGGCGAGCCGGCCGTCCTTGAGGACCACCATGTGGTCCGCGTAACGGGCGGCCTGTCCGAGGTCGTGCAGCACCATCACCACGGTGCGGCCCGCCTCGGCGTGCAGTTCGGCGACCAGGTCGAGTACGTCGAGCTGGTGCCTGAGGTCGAGGAAGGTGGTGGGCTCGTCGAGCAGGAGCAGCTCGGTGTCCTGCGCCAACGCCAGCGCGATCCAAGCGCGTTGGCGCTGGCCGCCGGAGAGCCGGTCCACGGGCTGCCCGCGCAGCGACGCGGTGCCGGTGCGCTCCAGCGCCTCGTCCACCGCCTTCTGGTCGGCCGCCGACCAGGGGCTCAGCAGCCGCTGGTGCGGATAGCGGCCCAGGCGCACGAGCGCCTCGACGGTGATCGCCTCCGGCGTGACCGGCTGCTGCGGCAGCAGCCCCATGCGCAGGGCCAGGCTCCGCGCCGACATGCGGTGGATGTCGGAGCCGTCGAGAGTGACGGTCCCGGCGGCCGGTGCGAGCAGGCGGCTCAGCCCGCGCAGCAGCGTGGACTTGCCGCAGGCGTTGGGGCCGACGATCGCCGTGACCGCCCCGCCGGGGAGGGTGAGGTCGAGTCCACCCACGACGAGACGGTCGCCGTAGCGGAGGTCGAGGGACTCGGTGGCGAGCTGGTTGGGCGTGTTCACGGGCGTCTCCGCGGTCATGCGTGGGTCCTTCGTACGGGCGAGCTCTGGCGGAACATCAGCACCAGCAGCCAGGGCGCGCCGAGCGTGGCCGTGACCGCGCCGACCGGCAGCCCCTCGATCGGGAGCAGATGCTGGACCACCAGGTCGGAGGCGAGCAGCAGCACCGCCCCCGTGAGACCGGCCAGCGCGAGGGACACGACCGTCGGCGGCCCGGTGAGGAAGCGGACGATGTGCGGTACGGCGAGCGCGACGAACGTCACCGGACCGGCGAGCGAGGCGGCCAGGGAGGCCAGTACGACGGCGAGGACGAGGAGCTGGAGGCGTGCCGTCGCCGTGTCGAGGCCGAGGGCGCCCGCGGAGTCGTCGCCCAGGTCCAGCACGGCGAGACGGCGGTGCAGGACGAGGGCGGCGGCGAGCGCGAGGAGCATGGCGCCGCCCGCTCCCCACACCTCCGTCCAGGTCCGCCCGTACACCGAACCCGTGGTCCACTGAAGGGCCGACCCGGCGAGCTCGGCTGGGAAACGCACGATCATCAGGTTCACGGCCGCGGCGAGGCCCGCCTGGACCGCGAGGCCGGTGAGGACGAGCCGGGTGACGGAGAGCCCGGAACCCCAGGCGAACACGCCGAGCAGCAGGGCCGACAGGAGTCCGCCGGCCAGCGCGCCCAGGGGGATGAGGGTCTGCGAGGCTCCGGCCGCGATCAGCGCGACCGCGCCGAGCGAGGCTCCGCCGGTGACGCCCATGACGTCCGGTGAGGCCAGCGGATTGCGGAACAGCCGTTGCAGCACACAGCCCGCCACGCCGAGCCCGGCACCTCCGACGATCGCCGCCACGGACCGGGGCGCCCGGAACTGCTGCACCACCAGGACGTCGCCGCCGTCGCCGAGCCCGACCAGGGCGCGCAGCGCCGTGCCGACGGGGATGCGCATCTCACCGGTCGTCAGGGAGAGGACGAGCAGCGCGACCAGGGTGACCAGGGCGCCTCCCGCGAAGAGCGCGACCCGGGTACGGATGCCGTTCATCGGGCCACCTTCCGGGCCAGCAGTGCCAGCAGCGGCGCGCCCAGGAACGCGGTCACGATGCCGACCTCCAGCTCCGAGGGGCGCAGCACCATCCGGCCGAGCACATCGGCCGACAGCAGGAGCAGCGGACCCGCGATGAGACAACCGGGCAGCAGCAGTCGGTGGTCGCCGCCGAGCAGCGGCCGTACGAGATGCGGTGCGGCCAGGCCGATGAAGGCGACCGGCCCCGCCACCGCGACCGCCGACCCGGCGAGCAGGACGACCGCGAGGCCGCCCGCGAGCCGGATCCGGGCCACCGGCACACCGAGGGACTGGGCCGAATCGTCGCCCAGCGCAAGGGCGTTGAGGGCGGGGGAGACGGCGAGGGCGACGACGATCCCGAGCAACAGCGTCGGCAGCACCGGCCACAGGGTGTCCAGGGGGCGGCCGGACAGGGAGCCGGCGAGCCAGAAGCGGGCCTCGTCGAGCGTGCGCTGGTTCAGCAGCATCACCGCGGACGTCCAGGAGAGCAGGACGAGTTGGAGCACGGTGCCGCCGAGTGCGAGCCGTACGGGATCGATGTCTCCGGCGCGGCGGGCCAGCGCCTGGGCGAACAGGGCCGCTCCGGCGGCTCCGGCGAAGGCGAACCACACATACTCGACGGGGTCGTTGAGCTTCAGCGCGAAGATCGCGACGACGACCGCGAACGACGCGCCGGCGTTGATGCCGAGGGTCGTCGGCGAGGCGAGCGGGTTGCGGGTGATTGCCTGCGCAACGGCACCGGCGGCACCGAGGGCGGCGCCGACCACGAGGCCGATGACGGTCCGCGGCAGGCGCAGTCCCGTCACCACGAGCGCGTCGCGTCCGTGTCCGTCGCCCACCAGGGCGTCGAGCACCGTGGGCAGGGGCACGGAGCGGGCTCCGAGCGCGAGGCTGAGCGCGGTGCACAGGGTCAGGGCGGCGAGGCCGGTGAGGAGGAGCGGTATGTGCCGGAGGGCGCGAAAGGGCACACCTGTGGGGGGTGCGCCCTGTGGGGTCGCAGTCACGAGCGGTGAGCTTAGGTGAGGCTTGCTTTAGTTTTCAACTGGCTGTGAGAACGCTTTGGTGGTCCTTGACGTGGCACTCCCTTGATCAAGCTAAGGTAAGGCTTGCCTATTAAGCCCCTCTGTCTCGCTGGAGCACGCCCATGTCCGTGGCCCTGAAGACCGCGCCGGACGGCGCCGTCGCCCAAGCCCTCGGCGATGTCTACCGACGGCTCGCCGACATCTGCGAGGCGCTGGACGTGCGGGTGGCGAAAGCCGGGCAAGCGGGCGTGACGGCGGCCGAGTTGGCGGCCGACCGCACGGCGCTCCTCCAGGCCTTCGTCGACGCGGAGGCCACACGCGTTCACGAACGCTACGGTGCACGTCCGCGTCCGGACGTCGCCGCCTCCCGCGCCCTGCACGACTACGCCTGGACCGTCGGCATGCTCATGGGCGGCGCCTGGTACCTCGAACGCCGGGTCCCCCGCATCCGCCCCGAGGACCTCCGTCTCGACCTGACCTCAGGGACGTACACCATCACCCCCGGCACCGAACTCGCCTGCCTCGCCGGTGATCCGATGGCCGCGCACTCCGGTGTCCTGACACTGCCTCAGGAGGAACAGCTGCGCGCCCGGTTGCGGATGAGCCTCGCCGATCACATGCGTCCCCTGCTCGCCGCGATCGCCCCCGTCGCGCGCCGCCGCTCCCGCGCCCTGTGGGGCATGGTCTCCGACGACCTCGTCTCCGCCCTGTGGTACCTGGGTCGCATGCTCGGCCAGGAAAGCGCCGCGATCACGGCCGCCACCGAGGTGCTGCCGATCGCCGTGCCGCCCTACCCCAGCGGCGCCGACTTCCGCTACCTCACCAGCGCCGACGGCCGCCGTCACGCCACCCGTACCCGCACCGGCTGCTGCATGTTCTACGCGATCCGCCCCGCCGAGGCCTGCTCCACCTGCCCCCGCACCAAGGACGCGGAACGGTTGCGCCGACTGGCGGGCTAGGTCTCCTCGGGCCCTGTCGGAGCGTGGGCCTCCGGCCTACGGTGAGGCGATGACCATCGATCAAGAGCCCTCCGCCCAGGTGCCGTTGACCGAACTCGACGCGGCCCGGGCCTCCACCACCCTCCTCGAACGCCTCGCCGAGAAGCTCGGCGGCAAGGCCACCGTCGGCGCCGTGTACGGCGAACCGATCACCCGGGACGGCGTCACGGTCGTCCCCGTCGCCCGCGTCAGCTTCGGATTCGGCGGCGGCGCGGGCCACGAGAGCGGCGCCGCACGGAGCGCGGACGGCGGCGGTGGGGGAGGCGGCGTCGACGCCAGGCCCCTGGGATACATCGAGATCAGGAACGGGACGGCCGTCTACAAACCCATCCGGGACCCGTGGGTCGACATCGCGCTTCCGCTCGCGGCGATGGTGGTCGGCATCGTCGGGTCGAAGTCGGCGCGCGCCCTGGCGCGGAGGCGCAACCGCCGGCACTGAGCCCGCAGCGGCACTCCGCCGCAACCGCCCGCACCGCGAGGGGAGTTCACTCCGCCGTGGCGAGGAACTGTGTCGCCGCCAGCTCCGCGTACAGCGGATCCGACGCCACCAGCTCCCCGTGCGTGCCCACCGCGCGCACCCGGCCCGCGTCCATCACCACGATCCGGTCGGCCATGGTGACCGTGGACAGCCGGTGCGCGACGACGAGGACGGTGGTCGTACGGGCCACGTCCGCGACCGTGTCCCGCAGCGCCGCCTCGTTGACCGCGTCCAGCTGCGAGGTCGCCTCGTCCAGGAGCAGCAGGCGCGGGCGGCGCAGCAACGCGCGGGCGATGGCGACGCGTTGACGCTCGCCGCCGGAGAGCTTGGTGCCTCGATGTCCCACGAGTGTGTCCAGTCCGCCGGGCAACCGGGCCACCAGCCCGTCGAGGCGGGTCGTCTTCACCACGCGTGTCAGCGCGTCGTCGGGCGCCTCGGGGTTGCCCAGCAGCAGGTTGTCCCGCAGGGAGCCGGACAGGACGGGCGCGTCCTGTTCGACGTACCCGATCGCCGAACGCAGCTGCGGCAGCGGCCAGTCGGCGAGGTCGCGGCCGTCCAGGGTGATCGTTCCGGATCCGGGGTCGTAGAAGCGCTCGATCAGTGAGAAGACGGTGGTCTTGCCGGCGCCGGACGGGCCGACGAACGCCGTCATGCCCTGGGCCGGCACCGTGAACGTCACCCCGTGGTGGACGTACGGCAGGTCGTCGGCGTAGCGGAAGCGGACGTCGGTGAAGGAGACCGTGGCGGGTTCGGCGCCGGGGGTGGGCAACGGGGCGGGCAGGTCGGCCGGTTCGGCGGGCAGTCGCAACGCCTCCTGGATCCGGGCGAGGGCCGCGGCGCCCGTCTGGTACTGCGTGATCGCGCCGACGACCTGCTGGATCGGGGACATCAGATAGAAGACGTACAGCAGGAACGCCACCAGCGTGCCCACGTCGATCGCCTCGGTCGCCACCCGCGCCCCGCCGACCGCGAGCACCGTGATGAAGGCGATCTGCATCGCCAGGCCCGCCGTGTTGCCCGCCGCCGCCGACCACTTGGCGGCGCGCACGCTCTGCCGCCAGGACTCCTCGGCGGCCTCGTGCAGTGTGCGCTCCTCGCGGTGCTCCGCGCCGGACGCCTTCACCGTCCGCAGCGCGCCCAGGATCCGCTCCAGCGAGGCCCCCATCACACCGATCGCGTCCTGCGCCTGCCGGCTGGCCCTGTTGATGCGCGGCACGATCACGCCGAGCACGGTGCCCGCGGCGGCGATGACGACCAGGGTGACGCCCAGCAGCACCGGGTCGACCAGGCCCATCATGACGATGGTGGCGACGAGCGTGAGGCCACCCGTGCCGAGGCCGACCAGGGAGTCGGTGGTGACCTCGCGCAGCAGCGTGGTGTCGGAGGTGACACGGGCCATCAGGTCGCCGGGTTCGGTGCGGTCCACGGCCGTGATGCGCAGCCGCAGCAGATACGACGACAGCGCGCGCCGCGCGCCGAGCACCACCGACTCCGCGGTGCGGCGCAGCACGTAGGAACCCAGCGCTCCCAGCGCCGCGTTGGCCACCACCAGCGCCGACATGACGAGCAACGCGGCGGTGACGGTGCGGTCGTGGGACAGGTCGTCGATCAACTCCCGTGCGACCAGCGGCAGCAGCAGCCCGGTGGCGCCGGTGACCAGCGAGAGCACGGCGCCCAGCAGCAGCGTCCACCGATGCGGCCGTACGTATCCCAGCAGCAGCCGCCAGGTGGGAGTGGCCTGCTCGGGCTCTGCGATGCTCACGGCGCTCCCCAGGAGTCGGTCGGAGCATTCAGGCTACGTCGACCGCCGTGTGCAGAGCGCGCCAGTTCCGGGTCATGGAGAGCATCAGCGGCCGGTCGGCGCCGCGGGGCAGACACGCGTCGAGCATGCCGGTGAGGACCTCGCCGGGACCGAGTTCGAGATACGTGGTCGTGCCGTCGGCGCGCAGCCGGGCCACCGCGTCCGCGAACCGCACCGGACGACTCAACGCCCTGACCCAGTAGCCCGGTTCGATGGCCTCGCGGGTGAGGGGCCGGGCCGTCGTGTCCGACAGCAGGGGGACGCGCGGGACGTGCAGCTCCATCGTGCGCAGGGTGCGGTGGTAGCCGGCGAGGATCGGGTCGAAGCGGGGTGAGTGGGGAGCCGCGTCGACGCGCAGGACGTGGGTGCGGCGGCCCCGGGCCGTCCATTTCTCGCACTCGGCGATCACCGTGTCGCGGTCCCCGGAGACGACGACGGACCGGGGCCCGTTGACCGCGGCGAGCACCGCCCCCGGCCCCGGGCGCAGTTCCTGCGGAGAGGCCTCCACCGCGGCCATGCAGCCGCCCGGCGGCAGCGTGCGTACCAGCTGCGACAGCGCGCCGACCGCACGGCAGGCGTCCGGCAGGGAGAACACCCCGGCGGCGTGGGCCGCCGCGAGATGCCCGGCCGAGTAGCCGAACAGCATGTCCGGGCGCACTCCCTGGCTCTCCAGGAGCCGGTACTGGGCGACCTGTAGCGCGAAGATCGCGGGCAGTCCGAAGGCCACCCGGTCCAGGAGCGCCGCCCGAGGCGTCCCGGCGGGCGCGAACATCACGTCCCGCAGCGGCATGTCGAGGTACGGGTCGAGCCGCCCGCAGACCGCGTCGAGGGCCTCGGCGAACACCGCGGAGGTGGCGTGGAGTTCGCGCCCCATGCCCGGCTGCTGGGACCCGGCCGCCGAGAACAGGAACGCGGTCCGGCCCTGCGGCACCCACACCGGCGCGTGCTGCGCCCGTGCCTCGGCGAGCCGCGCCGGCACCTCCTCGGCCGAGGCGCACACCACGATCCGGTCCAGGTCCCCGGGATGAACGAAGCCCTCGTCCCGGGCGTGCTCCAAAAACGCCAGCAGTGGGCGGTAGAAGCCGTCCGGGTCGAGCAGCACACACGGTTTGCGGTGCAGGCCCAGCTGGCCCCACGACAGCACCTCGAGAAGTTCCTCCGCGGTGCCCAGCCCGCCCGGCAGCGCCACGAAGGCGTCCCCCGACTCGGCCATCCGCGCCTTGCACGCGTGCAGGTCCGCGACCACCTCCAGCTCGGTGAGCCCCGTGTGCGTGATCTCGTACGGCAGCATGGCCTGCGGCACCACACCGGTCACCGCGCCCCCGGCGGCCAGGGCCGCGTCCGCGAGGGCGCCCATGAGGCCGGTGCGGGCCCCGCCGTAGACGATCCGTGTGCCCGCCCCGGCGAGGATCCGGCCGAGGCGGGCGGCGGTGCGCAGATGACCGGGCCGACGGCCCGGGGAGGCACCGCAGAAGACGGTCACTGTGGTCACGTCCACAGCCCGTACCCCCTGGTCAGAAGTGAGTTGGGGTCGTAGCGCCCCTTGGCGTGGGCGAGGTCGGCCCAGACCGGGCCGAAGTGGGTCCGCCAGTCCTCGGGCGTCATCGTCAGCGCGCTCACGGGGTGCAGGACGCCGCCGACGGCACGGGCCCGCTCGTAGAGGTCGCGGTTGGCGGCGACCATGCGGTGGACCGCGTCCGGGTCGGCGGGCGGAGCGGTGCGCATCAGGGTGAGCAGGCACAGGAGCTCACCGGCGGGCCTGCGCAGCAGCGGCGTGCGGAGCGCCCGGGCGGTGAGCGGGCGCAGCTGCACCACTCCGCAGGCGCGCAGGCCCCGCTGCTCGGGCTCGGCGAGGACGCCCGGGACGAACGCCTCGGCCACCTCCTCGGGGAGCAGCAGTGCGAGCCACGGGTGCGGGCGGTCCCATTCGCCGGTGGCGCGCAGGAGCCGTTCGTCGCGGTCCGGGCGGTGCAGATACTCCGCGTACGACAGGTCCTCGATCTCCTCGCAGTCCCGGTCGTGGCCGAGGTCGCCGATCAACAGGTCGTCGACGCAGGGGAGTTCGCCGCCGTGCGGGGCCACGGCCTCGATCATGTAGTGCCAGCCGCCGCCGAGGGCCGGGCGGGCCTGGCCGACGACATGGGTGAACCGGCTGTCGCGGGCCAGGCGCCGCTGGTCGGTGAAGTAGGTGCCGGGATCGTCGTGGTAGAGGCGGTAGCGGCGGACCAGTCCGGGCGCGGGCTCCAGCCGGAGGGTGGCCCGCAGGATCAGCGCGCACTGGCCGAGCCCGGCGAGGACCGCCCGGAACAGGTCCGGGCGCTCGCCCGGCGAGCAGACCAGCCGCTCACCGCCGCCGGTGACGACCTCCACCTCCGTGACCCAGTCGGCGACGAGCCCGCACCGATGGCTGGCGGCGCCGAGACCGCCGGTGCTGAGCACCCCGCCGACGCTGGCGCCGAGATGGTCGGGGAGGACCGGAGGGGCGAGCCCCACGGCGAGCGCGGCGCGCACGACCTGGTCCCATGTCGCGCCCGCCCCGGCGACCAGCGTCCGCTCGCCCGGCACGCAGCGCACCTGGTCGAGGGCGCCCATGTCGACGACGTATCCACCGTCGGCCCGGCCCTGCCCGTACGGGGCGAGTCCGCAGCCGCGCGCCGAGACCGGCAGCCGGTGCCGGTCGGCGAAGGAGACGAGGTCCCGGACCTCGGCACCGGAACGCGGCGCAAGGACGTCGAGCGGTCGTGACGCGACGATGTGGCCGAAATCGTGCACGGCGAACGCCTCGTCGGCGCGGATCGTATTCATGCCGCACGCTCCACCGCTGCTGTCGCGGCCGCCGCTGCGATCCCTGATGCGGAATCCGGTGCTCGGCTTTCGAAGATTTCGGAGAACACGCGGTGCTGGAGAAATCCGTGCTCGGCGTGCCGTTCGGCGATCAGTGCGGCCATCCGGTCCAGAACGTGCGGGGAAGGCGGCCGTTCGCCGATGTCCGAGACATTGATGCCGTACTTGGCGCAGCATTCGAGGACCGCTTCGAAGCCGTTGACGGACGCCGCGAGCCACCGCTGCCGTGGCTCGCGCCACAGGGCGGCGAGTTCGTCGAGGAGACTGCGGCCGGGTGCCTGGGGAGTGAGCATCTCATGGGCCCGGCGGGTCAGGGCCGCGAGGTACTCGGCCCGGTCGGGCGGGGCGAGGAGGCGGACCGTCAGCCGCCAGTCCAGCGCGGCCCGCCGCGCGGCCAGCTCCCGCAAGAGCGAGATGGAACCGCCCTCGACGATCACCGGCCGATGCCGGCCACCGAGCCGCTCCACCAGCGTGACCAGCGCGTCCGCCGCCGCCGTCGCGCACAGGTCACCGTCGGCGAAGGTGCGGTCCCCGAGCCAGTAGCGGCGCACTCCCGGGACGTCGGCACCCGCGCGGGCGCTGGTGGTGGTCAGGTCGGTGAAGCACTGCAAGCGGTCGGCGACCACCACCGGGGCGCCGCTCTGCCGGGCCAGCGCGGTGGCCGCCGCGCTCTTGCCGACTCCGGTCGGCCCGGCGATGAGATGAACGAACGGACGTGCCGTGGGACGCGTGTCGCTCGGGACCATGGCGGATGTTCCCTTTCACTCCGGGGACGAGGAGGGGCGGCTCCAGCACAGCGCGAATGAACGCGGCGCAGAACCAGGAGGACATCTGGACCGGGCAAAGAGACATCCACCTTCCTGTGAGGTTGTTAAAGGTTGAATTTCGCGGGGTGGAAGGGCCCAAGAATGGGGAATCCAGAGCCATATGAGAGACCGTCGAGTTGTTTCCTAACGAATTCTTGACGTGCCGACAGGAAATTCTCACCAGGAGGTCCGCCCGTGCAGTCCGACATGCTTCTCGCCGCCACCGAGTCCCTCCCGGAGCAGGGGCCGGGAGGCAGCACCCTGCTCGTGGGATACGGCGCCGTGGAGGAGCTGACCCGGTTCGCCGCCACCCCCGGCTGGACCGTGTACGCGCCCGGGCACCCCGCCGAGGTGCGCAGGATCGTGCCGGCCGCGGTGCGGTGCGGACAGCGGGCGTACGTGCATGTCTCCGCCGAGTCCAACGCCGAGCCGCGCTGCGCCGGGGACGGTTTCGAACGGGTACGGGAAGGACTCGACGGCGTGGTCCTCGCCGTCGGGGCCACGCTCGACCCGGTGCTCCGCGCCACCGCCGGGCTCGACGTGGCCGTGCTCTACACGACCGCCGTCCGTCCCTTCGACGAGATCGGTCTGCGGACCGCCGCCCTGGCCGCCGACCGCGCGGACGTCGTCCTGGTCGAACCAGGCGTGGCGGGGACCTCGGCCCGGCACGTCGCCGAGACCCTGGTCCACGTACCGCACCGGCTGCTCGCCCTGGGCGGGACGGACACGCGGGACGAGCCGGCACTCGGGAGGGCCGTACGGGACTTCCTCGGATGAGCCCGCAGAGCAGTGCTCCCGTCCCGTTACTGATCGGTTACACGTAGGGTCGAGGGGAGAACGGACAGGGCCGACGGAAGGGTTTCACCACCATGGCGCAGGAAGTACGCGGCGTGATCGCACCGGGCAAGGACGAGCCGGTCCGGGTGGAGACCATCGTGGTACCCGACCCGGGCCCCGGCGAGGCCGTGGTGCGGATCCAGGCCTGCGGGGTCTGCCACACCGACCTGCACTACAAGCAGGGCGGCATCAGCGACGACTTCCCCTTCCTGCTGGGCCACGAGGCCGCGGGCGTGGTGGAGTCGGTGGGCCAGGGCGTCACCGACGTGGCCCCCGGTGACTTCGTGATCCTCAACTGGCGTGCGGTGTGCGGGCAGTGTCGGGCGTGTCTGCGCGGTCGGCCGCAGTACTGCTTCAACACGCACAACGCCCAGCAGAGGATGACGTTGACCGACGGCACCGAGCTGTCGCCCGCCCTCGGCATCGGCGCGTTCGCCGAGAAGACGCTGGTCGCGGCCGGCCAGTGCACCAAGGTCGACCCCTCCGTCTCCCCGCAGGTCGCCGGACTGCTCGGGTGCGGGGTGATGGCCGGGATCGGCGCCGCGATCAACACCGGCAACGTCGGCCGCGGCGACACGGTCGCCGTCATCGGCTGCGGCGGCGTCGGCGACGCGGCGATCGCCGGATCGAACCTCGCGGGCGCCGCGCGGATCATCGCGGTGGACATCGACGACCGCAAGCTGGAGAAGGCCCGCACCATGGGCGCCACCCACACGGTCAACTCGCGCGAGACCGACGCGGTCGAGGCGATCCGCGAGCTGACCGGCGGCTTCGGCGCCGACGTCGTCATCGAGGCGGTGGGCCGCCCGGAGACCTACAAGCAGGCCTTCTACGCCCGTGACCTCGCCGGCACCGTCGTCCTCGTCGGCGTACCCACCCCGGACATGAAGCTGGAACTGCCGCTGCTCGACGTCTTCGGCCGGGGCGGCGCCCTGAAGTCCTCCTGGTACGGCGACTGCCTGCCCAGCCGCGACTTCCCCATGCTGATCGACCTGCATCTGCAAGGCCGCCTGGACCTGGAGGCGTTCGTGACCGAGACCATCGAACTCACCGACGTGGAGAAGGCGTTCGAGCGCATGCACCACGGCGACGTCCTGCGCTCGGTGGTGGTGCTCTGATGGCCGCCCGCATCGAACGCCTCGTCACCTCCGGCCAGTTCAGCCTGGACGGCGGCACCTGGGACGTCGACAACAACGTGTGGATCGTCGGCGACGACCACGAGGTCATCGTCATCGACGCCGCGCACGACGCACAGGCGATCGCCGAAGCCGTCGGCGACCGGCACCTGACGGCGATCGTGTGCACCCACGCCCACAACGACCACATCGACGCCGCGCCCGCCCTGGCGGACCTCACCGGCGCCACGATCTGGCTGCACCCCGACGACCTGCCCCTGTGGAAGCAGACCCACCCCGACCGCGACCCCGACGCCCACCTCCTGGACGGCCAGGTCATCGAGGCGGCGGGCGCGGATCTGCGGGTCCTGCACACACCCGGCCACGCTCCCGGCGCGGTCTGCCTCTACGACCCCGGGCTCGCCACCGTCTTCACCGGCGACACGCTGTTCGCCGGCGGACCGGGGGCCACGGGGCGGTCGTACAGCCACTTCCCGACGATCATCGACTCGATCCGCGACCGGCTCCTTGAGCTGCCGCCGGAGACGAAGGTCCTGACCGGTCACGGCGACTCCACGACCATCGGCGCGGAGGCCCCGCACCTTGAGGAGTGGATCGCCCGCGGCCACTGATATTCCCCGGGACCCAGGGCAGGTCATGACTAGGCTCGCCTGTCATGACCACCGATGAGCTCACACACCTCCATGGCGTCACCGTCCTGCGCTGCACCCCTGACGGCCCTCCGCTCGACGGCGAGCGTGCCGCGCTGGATCTGATCGGTGACGCCATGGGGCGGGGCGCCGACGTGGTCGCCGTGCCCGTGGAGCGCGTCGCGGAGGAGTTCTTCCGGCTGCGGTCCGGCGTCGCCGGGGCGGTCATGCTGAAGTTCGTGAACTACCGGGTGCGCCTCGCCGTCGTGGGGGACGTCTCCCGCCGGCTGGGCGAGAGCGCGGCCCTGCGCGACTTCGTCCGCGAGACCAATCAGGGCGGGCACGTCTGGATCGTCGCGGACGACGACGAGCTGGGTGAGAGGCTGCGCGCGGCCGGGTGACCCGGCACGGAAAGCTCGAAAAGGCGACAGAAGATGTCCGGCTCACCCGGCACCGTTGAGTGGACAGCAACGGTCGTACGGGAGGTTCGGACATGGCAGCACAGCCACTGAAGGGCAAGGTCGCGCTGGTCGCCGGGGCGACACGGGGAGCCGGACGGGGCATCGCCGTGGAACTCGGGGCGGCCGGCGCCACCGTGTACGTCACGGGACGCAGCACGCGCGAACGCCGCTCGGAGTACGACCGCCCCGAGACCATCGAGGACACCGCGGACCTGGTCACCGAGGCGGGCGGCAACGGGATCGCCGTCCCCACCGATCACCTCGAACCGGCGCAGGTCCGCGCGCTGGTCGACCGCATCGCCGACGAACAGGGCCGCCTGGACGTCCTCGTCAACGACGTCTGGGGCGGCGAGCGGCTCTTCGAGTGGGAGAGCCCGGTGTGGGAGCACGACCTCGCCAACGGGCTGCGGCTGCTCAGGCTCGGCGTCGAGACCCACGCGATCACCAGCCACCACGCCCTTCCCCTCCTCCTGAGGCACCCCGGCGGCCTGGTCGTCGAGATGACCGACGGCACCGCCGAGTACAACGGCACGCACTACCGCGCCACCTTCTTCTACGACCTGGCCAAGTCCTCCGTCCTGCGGATGGCCTTCGCGCTCGGCCACGAACTGGGCCCGCGCGGGGCCACCGCCGTCGCCCTCACGCCTGGCTGGCTGCGCTCGGAGATGATGCTCGACGGCTTCGGAGTGCGCGAGGACAACTGGCGCGAGGCCCTCACCCAGGTCCCGCACTTCGCCATCTCCGAGACCCCGCGCTATGTCGGCCGAGCGGTCGCGGCCCTCGCCGCCGACCCGGACGTGTCCCGCTTCAACGGTCAGTCCCTCTCCAGCGGCGGCCTCGCCCAGGTCTACGGCTTCACCGACCTCGACGGCAGCCGCCCCGACGCCTGGCGCTACCTCGTCGAGGTCCAGGACGCGGACAAGCCGGCCGACGTCACCGGGTACCGCTGACGCGCGACGCCGCCTACGGTTCGGCCGCATGACACGTTTCGAGGGGTACGGAGTGCTCGTCACCGGTGCCGCCCGCGGCATCGGCGCCGCCACCGCCCGGCGGTTCGCCGCGGAAGGCGCCCGCGTGCTGGTGACCGACAAGGACACCGCGAAGGCGGAGAAGACCGCGGCGCGCCTGCGGGAAGGAGGCCTGGCGGCGCAGGCGTACGGCTGTGACGTGGGCGACCGGGCGGCGGTCGAGGCGGCCGTCGCCCACGCGGCCGACGCCTTCGGCACGCTCGACGTCCTGGTCAACAACGCCTTCCACTGCACGCGGGACGCCCCGCTGTTCGAGGACGAAGCCGACGACGCGTGGACGGCGGACCTCGACGTCACCCTCACCGGCGCCTACCGCTGCGCCCGCGCGGCCCTGCCCCACCTGGCCGCCTCAGGGCGCGGCGCGATCGTCAACGTCGGCTCCGTGAACGGCCTCGCGGACTTCGGCAACCACGCCTACAGCGCCGCCAAGGCGGGCCTCGGCTCCCTGACCCGGACCCTCGCCGGGCACGCCGCCGAGCGGGGCGTCCGCGTCAACCTCGTCGCCCCCGGCACCGTACGCACCACCGCCTGGGAAGGCCGGGACGACGCACTCGCCCTCTTCCGCGAGCTGTACCCCCTCGGCCGGGTCGGCGAGCCGGAGGACATCGCCGCCGCCATCACCTTCCTCGCCTCCCGCGACGCCGCCTGGATCACCGGGACGACCCTCGTCGTGGACGGCGGGCTCACCCTGGGCGACACCGGCTTTCGCCGGGCACGGCGCCAACCGGTCGACTAGGGCCTGTCCGACAGATCATGCCGCGGACGCGGACGCGGGGGCCGGCACGCCGGCCTGCGGCGTTGTCGTCGGTTGCCGACGCGCCAGCCCCCGCTCACCTGCGTCGATGAGGCGCCGCGACTTTCCCGCGACGTGATCCGCCCGGCAGACCCTAGCTGGGCCGAAGGACCCGCCGCAGCGCTCCGACGATCCGCTCCACGTCCTGCGCCGACGTCCGCCAGTTGCTGAACGCCGCCCGCAGCCCGGGAGTGCCGTCGTAGACGGTCGGGGTCACGAAGACCTCGCCCGTCTCGGCGAGCGCGTGCGCCAGCGCGGCGACCCGTTCCGGCGTCGCAGGCGTCGGCTCCTCGGCCAGGGTGAAGCAGACGACGTTGAGCCGGACCGGCGCGAGCAGTCGCAGCCCGTCGAGTCCGGCGATCCGCTCTCCGAGTTCCCGGGCCAGTGCCACGTTCCGCTCGACGATCTCGCGGTGCCCCTCACGGCCGTAGGCGACCAGGGAGAACCAGGCCGGCAGAGCGCGCAGTCGCCGGGAGTTCTCCGGCGTCAGATGCACGAAGTCGGGCTCGCCGACCGGCAGTCCGAGATACGGCGACGCGTTGTGGAACACCGCCACCTGAAGGTCCCGGCGCCGGGTGAACTGCACGGCCGCGTCGTACGGCACGTTCAGCCACTTGTGCAGGTCGACGCAGACGGAGTCGGCGGCGTCGAGACCGTCGACGAGAGCGGCATGCGAGGGGGAGAGCGCGGCGAAGCCGCCGAACGCGGCGTCCACGTGCAGCCAGAAGTCGTGCCGTTCCTTGAGCGCGGCGATGGCCCGCAGATCGTCGAAGTCGACGGTGTTCACCGTGCCGGCGTTCGCCACCACGATCGCCGGACGGCCGTCCAGCTCGGACAGCGCCCGGTCGAGGGCGGCGACGTCCACGGCCTCCCGGTTGCCGGGCAGCACGGGCACCGACCGCAGCCGGTCGCGGCCGATGCCGAGCACGGACAGGGCCTTGCCGATGCTGGAGTGCGGGCTGCCGGACAGCACCTCGACCGGGCCGAGGGCGGCCACGCCGTCCCGGGACACGGACACGCCGAGCCGCTCGCCCAGCCACTCACGGGCGATCGCCAGGCCCACGGTGTTGGACGTGGTCGCGCCGGTGACGAAGGCCCCGCTGTGCGCCTCGCCCAGCCCGAACAGCTCCCGCAGCCAGCCGACCGTCTCGCGCTCCAGCGCCGTCGCCCAGGAACCGGCCGCCCCCGAGCCGTTCTGGTCGTAGGCGCCGGTCAGCCAGTCCCCGGCGACCGAGGCGGGCGTCGCGCCACCCGTGACGAAGCCGAGATAGCGGGGGCCGGCGGAACCGGAGAACCCCGGCGCCCACCGCTCGGCGAACCGCGCCAGAGCCGCCTCGCCCCCGGCTCCGGCGCCGGGCAGCGCCTCCGGCACGGGCGCCTTGTCGAGCCGTACCACCGGCCGGTCGGCCAGTCCGGCCAGCTCCTGGACGGCCAGGTCGCGGGCAAAGGCGAGGAGTTCGGGGAGCCGGGAGAGGTCGTCGGCGAGAGTGCGGTGCATGGAGGGGAGCGTAGGGGAGGGCGGTGCCGGAAGTCTGGTCCACTTGGGGGAAACTGGACCGATGACGACCGGACCGGCCCCACGGCAGAGCAGCCCACCCGTTGACGACCGGGCCATGCCCGTGACCCCCGGTTTCGCCGCCGCCCTCGGAACCTGGCGTGAGCGCCCCGGACCCCTCGCGCGCTCCCTCTCGACCGCCGTCCGCGAGGCGGTCGTCGACGGGCGGTTGCCCGCCGGTACCCGGCTGCCCTCCGAGCGGGAGCTCTCGCGGGTCCTGAGTGTCAGCCGCGGCACGGTCGTCGCCGCCCTCACCCTGCTCCGTGACGACGGCTGGCTGCACACCCGGCACGGCAGCGGCAGCCAGGTCCGTCTCCCGGCCCGGCTCACCGAGCGCACCACCCCCTGGTCCCTGGACCGCGGGGGAGCGGGCGACGCGGACCTCGACCTCACCCTCGCCCTGACGTCCGCACCCCACGAGGCCTATCTCGCCGCCCTGGGCCGGGCCGCCGAGCGCAGTGCCGCCCTGCTCGTCGACTCGGGCGCCGCCACGGCGGGCCTGCCGCGGCTGCGGGAACTGCTGGCCGACCGGTACACCCGGGACGGCCTCGCGACCCGCCCGGAGCAGATCCTCGTCACCTCCGGCGCCCAGGCCGCGCTCACCCTGCTCCTCGACCACCTGCACACCGACCGCCGTCGCCCCGTCGCCGTGGAGAGCCCTTCGTACCCGGGTGCCCTGGCGGTCCTCCGCGGCCGTCGGGCGCGTCTGCTGCCCGTGCCGGTGACCTCGCAGGGCGGCTGGGACACCGGCCACCTCACCGCCGCCGTACGCACCCAGACCCCCCGGCTCGCCTACCTCGTCCCCGACTTCCAGAACCCCACCGGCGCCCACATGGACGCCGCGACCCGCGCGGAGATCGCCCGTCTGCCCCTGACCGTCATCGCCGACGAGACCATGCGCGACCTCGACCTCAGGACCCCGCCCGGCACCGAGCCCCACCTGGCCGGACCGCGCGTGATCCAGATCGGCTCGGCCAGCAAGACCTTGTGGACCGGCCTGCGGATCGGCTGGATCCGGGGCACCGCCGATCTCGTACGACAGCTGCGGCGCAACCCGCTCCAGCCGCAGCTGTCGCCACCGCCCCTGGAGCAGCTCATCGCGGCCGAGCTGCTGGGCGAGGGGCTGCCCGCGGTCCTCGCGGACCGCCGGTCCCGGCTGCGCGCCCAGCGCGACCACCTGGCCGAACTCCTCGACGGGACGGGATGGACGTACACGGTCCCGGACGGCGGGCTGTCGCTGTGGCTGCATCTCGGCACCACACCCGCGCCGGCGCTCGCCGCCCGCGCCGCCCGGCAGGGACTCGCGGTGACGCCCGGGCCGCACTTCGCCGCCGACCGCACCACGCTCACCCACCATCTGCGCCTGCCGTTCACGGCGACACCGGACGTCCTCACCCGCGCGGTGGGGCTGCTGCGGCGCAGTCACGAGCAGGAAGTTCACCGTTTCGTCACAGCCTGAACCGGCATACAACCGCCGCGCCCGTACACCGGTCAAACAGGGAGATCGCACCGGACACGCACCGCGTCGTACAGGAAAGGCAAGGCCCACCATGGGGGACATACGCAGACGAGGGGCCGTCGCCCTCGCTCTCACCGGACTGGCCGCACCGCTCACCCTCGCGCTGGGCACCGCTCCCGCGCAGGCGGCCACGAGCTGCACCACCCAGACCGGCCCGTACCAGAAGCAGGTCGAGAAGTTCCTCGGGCTGCCGGTGGACGGCAAGCAGTCGACGACCGACTGCAAGGCCATCCAGGCCTTCCAGAACAAGCACGGCATCACGCCGAACGCCGGCTACGCGGGTCCCGTCACCTGGGGGGTGATGGACCTGATGAAGAAGCAGAAGGCGGTGGGGAACAACCCCAACAAGGAAGGCAAGTGCCCGACCAACAAGGGCCGTATCGCCTGCGTCAACCTCACCCTCCAGCTGAGCTGGATCCAGGACGGCAACAGGCTCGTCTACGGGCCCGTCCCGGTGCGCACCGGCCGCAACGGCTACGAGACCCGCACCGGCCTGAAGAAGATCTACTGGCGGGACATCGACCACGTGTCGAACATCTACAACGTGCCCATGCCCTACAGCCAGTTCTTCGACGGCGGCCAGGCCTTCCACTCGGTGAACCTCAGCATGTGGAACCCGCCGGGCTCGCACGGCTGCGTCAACATGACGAAGACGACCGCCAAGAAGTACTGGTCGCTGCTGAAGACGGGCGACGACGTCTTCGTGTACGGCCGCAAGCCGGGCACCTGATCGGCCACCCGGCCCACGGCACAAGCGTGTTACCGCGGCGCGTCCCCGAAGTCCGGGATCTCCAGCCGTACCCCGCCCTGCCGCGCGGACTCGTGCGCGACGATCCCCGGCAGGGTGTAGCGGGCCGCCACCCAGGCGTTCACGGACGGCAGGGTGCGGGAGTTGACCGCGGTGACGAAGTCGTCCACCAGGAAGTGGTGGCTGCCCTCATGGCCGTTGTGCAGGTGGTCGAACTCCCGCGGCAGCCGGGAGCGGTCGTGCACCGGGGCCGAACCGGAGGTGAAGGCGGCCCGAAGGTCCGGCGCGATGTGCTGGAGTGACGGGTCGTCAGGGGCCATGGTGGTCTTGGGCTCCAGAAGTTCGCTGATGTCCTGCACGCCCTTCTTGTCCTGCCACAGCGCGAACGTGGCGAGCTGCTCCATGCTCGCCTCCGTGCCGAAGAACCGGAAGCGGGACTCACGGATGTGGGACGGGTAGCCCACCCGCCGGAACTCGTTCGTACGGAACGAACCGCCGCCCGCGACCTCGAACAGCGCGGTGGCGTTGGAGAAGTCGTTGCCGAACTGACTGACCTCCTTGTCGAAGACGCCGTCCCCGCGGTCGTCCACGACACCGATCGCCGACACGCTCACCGCGTGCGTCTGCCAGGCCCCGAGCACCCCGCCCACCGCGTGCGTCGGGTACAGCAGCGGGGGATAGCTGGCCGTCGCCTTCCAGTTGTCGCCGCCGCTGTACTGGTACGCCTCGTAGAAGCCGAGATCCATGTCGTGGACGTAGTCGCCCTCGGCGTAGAAGAGCCGCCCGAAGGCGCCCTCGGCGATCTGGTTGCGGGCGTGCACGGTCGCCGGGTTGTACTGGCTGGTCTCGCCCATCATGTACGTCAGCCCGGTCGCCTTGACCGCGTCGATGATCGCCGCGATCTCCTCGGTGGTGATCGCCATGGGGACCGCCGAGTAGACGTGCTTGCCGGCGTTCAGGCCCTGGAGGACCAGCGGGCCGTGCGTCCAGCGCTGGGTGAAGATCGCGACCGCGTCGACCGCCTCCGACTCCAGCATGGCCTGGTACGAAGGGAAGGTGCCGGACAGGCCCTCGGCGGCGGCGAGTTGCCGCGCGCGCTCGGGGAGGAGGTCGGTGACGTAGACGTCGCGGACACCGGGGTGAGCCAGGAACAGCTTGGCGAACTGGCCCGAGAACTGCCCGGCGCCGACGATGCCGAGGGAGAACGTCATGGAGGAAATGCCTTTCATTACTGGGCTCGCTACTGGCCGAGGATGAAGTTGATCTGGTCGTTGGTCTTGGTCAGGCCGCTCACCGGGGCGTCGTTGGCGAAGACGTCCTGCATCGCCGGGCGCATCAGCGCGTACACGTCCGCCGCGTAGTCGGTGACCGGGAAGGCGAACGTCCTGGCGTGCCGCTCGTCGGTGACCGGTTCGGTGAAGGCGGACACGTCGATGCCCTTCTTCCGGTACGCCGCCACGGCCGCGGCGGTGCCGTCAGGGGTGGCCGGGAAGACGATGCCGTAGCCGCCGACGGTCTTCTGGCACTCGTTCGAGGCCAGGTACTTCACCCATTTCTTCGCGCCCTCCTTGTTGCGGGCGTTCTTGGTGACCGAGTCGGCGAGGCCGTTCATCATGGTGGCCCGCTTGCCGCTCGGGCCGGTGGGGGTGACGGCGGTGCCGACGTCGAGGCCCTTGGTGCCGTAGTACGTCGAGATCATCCAGGCACCGTCGAAGGCGGTCGCCGCCCGGCCTGAGGCCACCTGGGCGTTGGACGGGTTCGCGCCGTCGGTGTAGTCGGTGAAGGGCGCGAGATAGCCCTTCTTCGCCAGGCCGAAGTACCAGGAGATCACCGACTGGAAGGTCTTGCTGTCGTACTCGTAGGCGTCGCCCCAGCGGGCCTTGTCCGTGTAGTTCCAGCCCGCCGAGCCGGTGAACGGGCTCCAGGTGGTCTGCCCGTCGGCGTCGCCCGCGCCGGCCGTGGCGAGGCCGTACACCTTGACGTGGTGCTTGTCGAAGCCAGGTTCGTCGCCGCGCTTGCCGTCGCGGTCGACGGTCAGATGCGCGATCGCCTTCTCGAAGGTGCCGCCGTCCTTCGGGTTCCAGGACAGGGAGTTGAGCTGGTCGGCGGTGAGACCGGCGGCCCCGGTCAGCTTCTTGTTGTAGAAGAGCGCGACCGTGTCCCAGTCCTTGGGAGCGCCGTAGCGGTGCCCGTCCTGGCCGACCCAGTTCGCGCCGAGCCCGGTCTGGTAGGCGGAGTCGTCGATGCCCAGGTCGTCCAGCGGTTCGAGCACGTCGAGGTCGGCGAACTGGCCGAACTTCTGGATGTGGTCGGTGAAGACGTCCGGCTCGGTGCCCGCGATGAAGCTCGCGGTGAGCTTGGTCCAGTAGTCGGCCCAGCCCATCTGGGTGATCTTGACGTTCAGGCCCGGGTTCTCCTTCTCGAAGCCCTTGGCGCAGGCCTGGTAGGCGGGCAGCTGGTTGGCGTCCCACAGCCAGTACGTCACGGAGTTCGCGCCCGAGCCGGCGGCGCCGCCCTGCGCGCACCCGGAGACCAGGGACAGCGTCAGCGCTCCGGTGAGCGCCATCACGGTTCGAATTCGCATGCCTGGCCCCTTACTTGACGCCGGTGAAGCTGATGGTGCTGACGATGCGGCGCGCGAAGACGCCGAACAGCAGCAGCATGGGAAGGGCCGCGATGAGCGTGGCGGCCATCAGGCCGGACCAGTCGTAACCGGTCTGCGGGGTCTGCGCCCGGAAGATGGCTAGCGCCACGGTCAGCACCCGCGAACTGTCGCTGTACGACACCATCAGCGGCCAGAAGTAGTCGTTCCAGGAGGTGATGTACGTCAGCACGCCGAGCGTGAGGATCGGTGTGGACGCCATCGGCAGCATCACCCGGAAGAAGATCCTGATCTTCCCGGCGCCGTCCAGCAGCGCCGCCTCCTCGACCTCGCGGGGCACGTTCATGAAGAACTGCCGCAGGAAGAACACCGCGAACGGCGTCATGAACATCGTCGGCAGCGCGATGCCCAACAGGTTGTCGATCAGGCCGAGTTGCTTGATGAGCACGAAGTTCGGCAGCAGCGTGAAGATGGTGGGGACCATCAGGCCGGCCAGGAACAGCCCGAACATCTTGTCCCGGCCGCGCCAGCGCAGCCGGGCGAACGCGTAGGCGGCCATCGCGGAGAAGAAGATCTGGCAGACCGTGATCAGGGTCGAGACGACGACCGAGTTGATCAGATAGCGCCAGAACTTCAGCCCGCCGCCCGATCCACCCTGGGCGATCGCCTCCTCGGTGGACTGGAGTCCGAGCGCCCGCTCGAAGCCGCCGGTGGTGAAGTCGACGGGCAGCGGGTCGCCGGGATGGGCGGCGAGCGCGGTGTTGGAGGACAGCGCGGTGCGCAGGATCCAGTAGAACGGCAGCAGCGTCACGAGCACGATCGCGGCCATCACCACCCAGGCCGCGATCCGGCCCGGGGAAGGGCGGCGCCTGAGCGGTCGTACGGACACAGGACTCGTCGTTGCGGTCACAGCGGCCATGTCGGTGTCTCCCCTCTCCTCAGCCCAGATCCGTCTGGCCGGCGCGCGTGATCCGGTACTGGAGCACCGTGATCGCGCTGAGCACCACCAGGAGCGCGACCGACATCGCGGAGGCGTAGCCGAACTGGAAGCGGCCGAACGCGGAGCCGTAGATGTAGAACTGCAGGACGTTGGTGGCGTTCGCGGGACCGCCGTTGGTCGTCACGGCGACCGTGTCGAACACCTGGAACGATCCGATCACCGTCATGATCAGCACGACCGCCAGGACCGGTCGCAGCAACGGCAGCGTGATCCGCCAGAACATGCGCCCCTCGCTCGCGCCGTCCACCTTCGCGGCCTCGTACATGTCGTTGGGGATGGCCTGGAGCCCGGCGAACAGCAGCAGCGCGGTGTAGCCGACGTGCCGCCACACATTGATCAGCGCGATCGTGGGGATCGCCCAGGTCTCGTCGTTGAGGAACGGGATGCGGTCGAAGCCGAGGCCCGCGATGATCTCGTTGCCTATGCCGAGCTGGGTGTCCAGGATCCAGAGCCAGACGATGCCCGCGACGACGTTCGACATCAGATACGGCGTGAGCACGATGCCGCGCAGCACCGCCGACTGGGTCAGCCGCTGGAGCAGTACGGCGATGGCGAGCGCCGACACCGTCTGCACCCCGATGTTGATGACCACGTAGACGACGGTGACCCACAGCGAGTCCCAGAAGATCGGGTCGTGGACCATCCGGTCGTAGTTGTCGAGGCCCACCCACTCCGCCGGCGTCAGCAGGTTGAAACGGGTGAAGCTCAGGTAGATGCCCCGCAGCGTCGGCCAGAGCAGGAAGACCACGAAGCCCAGCAGCGCCGGGGCGAGGAACACCGCGGCGAGCCGGCCGTCCCCGCCGCCCTCCCGGGCTTTCGCCCTCCCCGTCCTCGGTGTCGTCCGTACGCCCTCGGCGCCCCCTACGGGGAGGCGCGACGAAGGGCTGCTGGAGGCGATGGTCATCGGGAGACTCCCTCGTCTGCGGCGGCTCGTCCTCGGGCACTTACTTTTGTGGCGAAAGAATAAGCGCGTCAAGGGGCGTGCAAACATCTTTTCCAAGCCACCTCTCACTGCCTAGAGTGGTCATATTGCTTCCATCGCGAAAGAAACGGACGGGGGATACTGACCGTCATGACCGCAGTAGCCGCCAGCTGGCACCCCCTGAGCCCCGGTGAGCGTTCGGTGGCGATCGAGGTGCTCGTCCACGGACCCCTGTCGCGCACCGAGCTCGCGCACCGCCTCGATCTGTCCGCGGGCAGCCTCACCCGGCTGACCAAGCCGCTCATCGAGTCCGGACTGCTGATCGAGGTGCCCGAAGCGGGCGCGTCCGCCGAGGTACGCCAAGGCCGCCCCTCGCAGCCGCTCGACGTGGTCGCCGACTCCCGCTCCTTCATCGGCTTCAAGGTCACGGGCGACATGGCCTACGGCGTCGTCACCACGCTGCGCAGCGAGATCGTCGCCCGCCACGACCGGCCCCTCACCACCCACGACCCCGCCGAAGTCGCCGACCTGCTCGCGGAGATGACCGACGAGCTGGCCCGCGCCCACCCCTCGCGGGTCGCGGGCATCGGCATCGGCGTGGGCGGTCTGGTCCAGGAGCGCTCCGTCGTCGGGGAGTCGCCGTTCCTGCACTGGCGGGACGTCCCGCTCGCCGAACTCGTCGAGGACCGCACGGGGTTGCCGGTCGTCATAGAGAACGACGTCGCCGCGCTCGTCGAGGCGGAGACCTGGTTCGGCGCCGGGCGCGGCCTCGACCGCTTCGTCGTGCTCACCATCGGCGCCGGCCTCGGCTACGGACTGGTGCTGGGCGGTCGCCGGGTCCCCTACGCCGAGGAGGACCGCGGCTTCGGGCGGCACTGGATCGTCAATCCGTACGGTCCGCTCACGCCCGAGGGTGAACGCGGCAGCGCCGTCTCCCTGCTGACCATCCCCAACATCCGCTATCAGGTGCGGGCCGCCACCGGCCGCGACCACACCTACGAGGAGATCCTCACCCTCGCCGCCGCGGGCGAGCCCATGCCGGCCCGGGTCATCGACGAGGCCGCGCGGGCGCTGGGCGTCCTCATCGCCCAGATCGCCAACTTCGCGATGCCGCAGAAGATCCTGCTCGCCGGTGAGGGCGTCGGTCTGATGGACGTCGCGGGCAAGGCGGTGGACGACACCATCCGCTTCCACCGGCATCCGCTGGCCGCGCCGATCGACCTGGAGACCAAGGTGTCCGACTTCCATGACTGGGCGCGCGGCGCGGCCGTCCTGGCGATCCAGGTACTGGTCCTCGGGACGGCGGAATCGTGAGTTCCACCACTGTTGACCTGGGTGAACTCCCGAGACATGGGGGCCAGATGGACGTGATCAGCAACACGGTCCGAAATGTCCGCATTGCTCGTACTTACTCACGGCGCCTTCACCTGCGGCCCCGTATGCTTCACATCATGTCCACCACTGTTGAACCGGCTTCCGATAGGTCGGCTGACGAGGTCAACGAGGAGATCCGGGCCCTGTGGTTCCGGTCGGGCGGGACACTGAGCGGCGAGCAGCGCGAGGAATACCGGCGGCTCGTCCTGGAGTGGGCCGCCGCGGCCCCGCAGCCGGCCTGACGTCCCTCCTCGGAATACCGCGCAAGCACGCAAGGCCACTGGAGGCACCCGTTCTCACGGGTGCCTTTTCGCACGTCGGGCCTCAGCCCCAGGTCGCCGAGTAGTACCGCTGATACGCCTTGCGGTCCTGCTCCGCCCGGATGTACCGCGTCGCCACCAGCGCGATCATGCTGCCTCCGACCACCAGCAGCCCCGGACCGACGTTCCGGGTGTCCGTGAGCCGGGCCAGCAGCGTCTCACCCTCGGCGCCCCCGCCCGTCGCGGGTGCCGACGACCCCGGCGTGGCCGCACCGGGAGCGCTCGCGCCCTGCGGGGCGGAGGCGGAGGGAGCCGGCGAGGCGCCCTGCTGTGCGCCACCCGCGGGGGCCGCCACGAGAAGCTGCACCCCGAGCTGGTTCAGTGCCGCCGTCACCGGCTGGAAGAACGTCGTACCGCCCGCCGTGCAGTCACCGCTGCCGCCCGACGTGATGCCGAGCGCGATCCCCTCGGAGAACAACGGCCCCCCGCTGTCCCCGGGTTCGGCGCACACGTTCGTCTCGATCAGACCGGTCACCGTGCCCTCGGGATAGTTGACCGTCGCGTTCAGCGCCGTCACCTGCCCGTCGCGCAGACCGCTCGTGCTGCCGCTGCGGAACACCCGCTGCCCCACGGACGGATCGGCCACCCCCGTGATCTGCACCCCCTTGCCGCCGCCCACGGCCACGACCGCCGCACCGTCGCCCGCCTTGCCGCTGTCGTACTGGACCAGGGAGAAGTCGGCGCCCGGGAAGTTCTGCACGGTCGTCTTGCCGAGCTGCGTGCGGCCCCGGTTGTCCGCGAACCAGACCGAACCGGTCGGGCCGCAGTGCCCGGCGGTGAGGATGAAGTCCTGCGTTCCGTTCGTCACGTTGAAGCCGGCCGAACAGCGCCCACCGGTCGACAGGATCGGCTGCGCCCCGTTGACGCGCGGTGTGAACGTGCCCTCGGCGCGCTCCATGCGTACGAAACCGCCGATGCCCTCGGCGACCTCGGTGAGCCGCTTCCAGTCGCCGGCGGAGACAGTGCTGTCGGCCCGTACCACCACCTCGTTGGTCCGGTAGTCGACGGCCCACGCCGTCCCGGCCACCCGGGGTGCCGAACGCAGCGTGCCCGTCGCCGACTTGAGCTCGTCCATGCTGTGCGGGACGACCTTCGCCGTGGCGCCCGCCCGGCGCACCTCGGCGGCGGACTTCTGGTCGGTGACGGCGACGACCGGCCGCCCGTCCGTACCGATCCAGCTGCCCGCCGTACGCGAAGTGCCCAGCCGGGCCACCAGATCGGTGCCCGTCTGCCCCGCGGACGCGGCGGTCGTACGGGGGAGGGCGGGGGTTCCCTCGGGTTCGCTCGCGACGGCACGGGTCACCATCGTTCCGCCCAACAGGAGTCCGCCGACGGCGGCCAGCCGTGTCGCTCGCCGGACCATCCGTCGTCGTGCGTGCCTCATGCATGGCTCCCGAACCCCGAACGTGCGGCGACAACACCGCGGGGCCGCGCGGAAGTCGAGTGCCCTCCCCTCATACGCGCGCCGGGGCCGTCGTGTTCAAGCGGGCGGCGTCAGTTCTTGCGACCGACCCCGCAGTAGAGGGCCACCTCGGGCGGCTCAGCCCCGTCCACGCACTCGGCGCGCCAGCGTGAGCAGGACACGACTCCCGGGGCCAGCACGTCCAGACCGTCGAAGAAGCGGGCAACGGCCTCGGGAGCGCGCTGCGTCAGCCGGGGTGTGCCGTGCTCGTTCCAGAACCGGACGGCCTCGTCCACGTCCGGCATGCCCGGGTGCACGACGGTGTGCGACAGCACGAGATGGCTGCCGGCCGGCAACGCGTCCATGAGCCGGCGCACGAGGCCGTACGGGTCCTCGTCGTCGCCGATGAAGATGACCACGCCGAGCAGCATCAGGGCGACCGGGCGGCTGAAGTCCAGAGTGGCGGAGGCTCGTTGGAGGATGGCGTCCACATTGCGCAGATCCTCGTCGAGATGGTCGGTGCGGCCCTCGGGCGTACTGGTGAGCAGGGCGCGGGCGTGGGTGAGGACGAGCGGGTCGTTGTCGACGTAGACGACCCGCGCGTCGGCGGCGAGGCGCTGGGCGACCTCGTGCGTGTTCTCCGCGGTGGGCAGCCCGGTCCCTATGTCGAGGAACTGCCGGACGCCCGCCTCGCCGACGAGATGACGCACCGCACGGCCCAGGAAGCGGCGGTCGGCGCGGGCGTACTCGTCGATGGCCGGGTGGATTTCCCGGATCCGGTCGCCCGCCACCCGGTCCACCTCGTAGTAGTCCCCGCCGCCCAGCCAGTAGTTCCAGATCCGGGCCGTGTGCGGTTGCAGCGTGTTGATCCGGCCGCGCAGGGACGCGGCGGTGGCCGGCGAGTGGTCCGTCACGGGGCTCTGTTCTCCTGGAGTGCCTGCTCGGATACGACGACAACGCGCAATCTAGACCGCGAGGTCGGCGTCTGCCGAGGGTGCGGAAACAACTCCGTTCGGCGCGTTCGGCGAGAGCACGGCCCAGCTGCGTTCGTCGCCCCACACGGACGTCGGCCCTACATAGGGGCGAAGCAGCGCCACGAGCGCGGGATCGCCACGCCCGTTGAGCACGTCGGAGGCGATCTTGCGGGCGATTCCCGCGAGGAAGTCGGCCAGCTGGATCCGGGGATCCCACCGCGCCTGGACCAGCTCCATGCCGTCGAAGCCGACGCCCGCCCGACCGGCCGTCTCCTCGATCCAGGCGATACGGTCCGGGGTCAGCATGTTCTGCCGGTCGTGGACCAGCCGGACCGTACGGCGGCCTCCCGCGCTCCAGTGCGTGGCGGTGTGGACGATCGCGGGCAGCAGCGGATTGAGCGCGGGGATCAGCGGATAGTGCTCCCCGACCCGGGCCCGGTAGGCGTCGGCCCGTGTCCGCGTCGCGGCCAGCCGCTCCAGGGTGTGCGCCACCTCCGGCCGGGGCGCGGCGCGGCGCAGGGCGGCGATCGTACGGAAGAAGGCGGCCACGGGCTCGTCCGGTTCGCCGTTGCCGCGTACCCGCAGCAGGTGGTTCGCCGCCTCCAGGAAGGTCCGCCACCGGTCCGGGCCGAAGTCCGCCGGTCCCTGCCGGTACAGGACGAGGACCCGCGCGGCGCCACCGTGGCTGTCGTGGCCGTCGGCGCCGTCGTGGCTGTCGTCCAGCAGGAGGGCTGCCGCCCGGTCCACGACGAAGTACGCCTTCTCGGTCAGGTGCACATGAGCGTGCCCGTACAGCGGCCCCGAGGCCGCGAGCAGGGACTCCAGTGCCGCCCGGTGCTTCTCTCGCAGCAGATGGTTCGCCTTGTACTCCTCGGCGGGCGACCGGATCCGCTCCCGCAGCTCCAGGAGGTACGCGGCGGCGGTCTCCACGGGCACCTCCACACTGCCGTGCGCGAACACGTCCGTGTTGCCGCCGGTGAGGTTCTCGCCGTCCGACCCCGACTCGTCGCAGGCCACCTCGACGAGCGCCCCCGGGACCGCTCCTCGTACGCCCTCCTCGGGATTCCCTGTCACACGAAGCTCCCTGTCCGTCCGCCACCCCCAGCATCCCTCGTGCGCACCGCGAGGTGAACCGAATTGTTCCCGGGCACCCACCCGAGGCGGGCGCGCCGAGGGGCCGCTGCCTAGACTCCGGGCATGAGTGACACGACGCTGGACCGGCTCGCGGCCGGCAGCTATCTGCTGATCACCAGCTTCCGAAAGAACGGCACCGGGGTACCCACCCCGGTATGGGTGGTCCGGGACGGGGACACGCTCGGGGTGTGGTCCGCGGCGGACTCCTGGAAGGTGAAGCGGATCAGGGCCCGCGCCGATGTCCTCGTCGGGCCGTGCGACCTGCGCGGCAACCCCACCGGTGAGTCGGTCCCCGGCACCGCGGAGATCTGCGACGCGCAGACGAGCGCCCGCTATCGCAAGCTCATCGCCCGCAAGTACGGCGTCCTCGGACGCCTGACCCTGCTCGGCAGCCGACTGCGCCGGGGGACGAGCGGCACGGTGGGGATCCGGGTGACGCTGACGGACTGAACGGGGGACAGGGGGAGGGCAGGTGGAGTTCCTGGAGGAGTTCCGGGGGACGGCCGTCCCCATGAGCCGAACTCCCTTTCACGGCGCCGCCGTTGCAGGCACCGGCCATCGCTGTCAGGTCCAGGCGCGGTAGGGCTCGTCGAGCAGTTGGAAGACGGGCTCACCGCGCACGGGGTCCTTGGCCGTGGAGAGGCGGACCCGGTCACCGCTGTGGATGCCGATGGGCGGGCCCATGACCCGGCCGCGGACGACGAAGCCCTCGGCCATCTCGATCATCGACACGTTGCGTGCGGCGGGCGTGTTGCGGTGCACGACCGTGGAGTGCCGGACCGTCCCCGTGCCCTCGCTGCGCTCGGTGCGCAGGTCGCTGCCCTGGCAGACCGGACACAGCAACCGGTGGTACATGGCGGTGCCGCACCAGTTGCAGCGCTGGAAGACCATGGCGTTCTGTTCGGGGGCCGCGGGTTCGAGGACCGCCGCCGCGGAACCGGATGCCTGATGAGCAACGCTTCCTGAGAAGTGGTACACGCTGGTCAACTCCCTGCGCTCGACCGGAATCCCACGTGCGCGGGTCACCCGGGCACGGATGTGCGCGGCGCTCTGTGCCACCGTGCACATCCGCAGCGTATGGCACTCAGTGTCATCCGTAAAGGTACTCGGTACCCTGAATTTGCGGCGCCCGGTGGGCGTCAGCGCTGTCCCGGATCCCGTTCCAGCGTGGCCTCGATCTCCTGGACGACCCGCCACAGCGGCGCCCCGCGGCGGGACACCAGCACCACCACGTCCTCGGAGTCCTCGGCGTCCCCGGCGCCGGTGGGGGTGGGCGACGGGCCGAAGGCCGACTGGACGTAGCCGAGCGCGTGGTCCATCTCCGTGCCGACGTCGCCCTTGCCGTCCGAGCGCAGCCAGGACCGCAGCGCGTTGTTGTGCGCCGCGGCGACGGCCGCCGCGATCACGTCGGCCCGCAGGGACCCGTCGCGCCGTCCGGCGAGACGGCGGCGGAGATACTCGGCGAACGCGCGCTCGTAGCGCCACACCACGGACAGCTCGTACGCGCGCAGGCCCGGAACCTTCTTGGTGAGCCGGTAGCGCTGCACGGAGAAGGTCGGGTTCTCGGTGTACATGCGCAGCACCAGCCGGACCGCCTCGCAGACCCGCAGCACCGGGTCGTCCGCGTCGTCGCCGGCGGCGAGGTAGTCGGTCACGTCGGCCAGGGAGCGCTCGTGGTCGGGGAAGACCACGTCCTCCTTGGAGGGGAAGTAGCGGAAGAACGACCGCCGGCCCACCCCGGCGAGCGCCACGATGTCGTCGACCGTGGTCTGCTCGTACCCCCTCTCCAGGAACAGCTGGAACGCCGCCGCGACCAGGGCGTCGCGCATGGGCGGCTTGGCGGCCGCCGTTTCCGTCTTCTCGCCGCGCCGGGGCGCCGCGCTGCTGGAGCTCATGGACGGGAACGTAGCACCGGTACGTCCGGTATGGCACTCAGTGCTCTCCAACTGGGGGACTCAGTGCACTACAGGTCTGCGCGATCGTATTGATCGGAAGTGATCGATACGCTTGGAGGCGTAGAGTGAGCGGCCCGGGATCACGCTCCGCGTCGGCCCGGTGAACGTTCGTCCAGGCCTCGCACCAGGGGGATTCCATGCGACTGCATGTCGACCAGCGTCATGAGCGGGTGCTCGAACTAGTCCGGCAGCGCGGCAGCCTCCGGGTGGCCGACCTCGCCGCCGAACTCGGGGTGTCCGCGGTGACCCTGCGGCGCGATGTGGAGGCCCTGGCCGCGCAGGGGAGGGTGCAGCGGTTGCACGGCGCGGTGGTGTGGCCGGGGGACGCCGCGGTCGAGGCCCCGGTGCGGCCGGCGACGGCCGAGGGCGCGGTGATCGGAATGATCGTGCCGAACACCCAGAACCTGTTCGCGGACATCGTGCACGGCGCGCGGGAGGCCGCGGCCGCGCAGGGTGCCCGGCTCGTCCTCGGGGTGACCGGCTATGTCGAGGCCGAGGAGGCGGTGCAGGCCGAGCACCTGGTCGCGGGCGGGGCGCAGGGGCTGATCGTCGCCCCGAGCTGGTTCGACGGCGTCCCCGTGGACGGTCAGGAGAAGTGGCTGCTGGAGCACGGTGTGCCCGCCGTCCTCGTCGAGCGGCTCGCCCCGCCCACCAACCCGGCGGCGGCACTGGACCGGGTCCGCACCGACCGCGCGCACGGCGCGGCGGTGGCGGTGAGCCACTTCGCCGCGCTCGGCCACCGCAAGGTGACCGCGGTGTTGCAGGAAGGCCCGCACGCCGCGCAGATCACGGCGGGCTACCGGGCCGCCGTGGAGTCCCTGGGCCTCGACGTCGCGACCGGCGCGCCGACCGTGCGGGAGCACGGCGACTACGAGGCGAGCGTCGACTACCTGGTCGAGGCGGTGAAGAAGCGCGGTGTCACCGCCGCGCTGGTGCACAGCGACGCCGACGCCATCGTGCTGGTGCCCCGCCTCCAGGCCTGCGGCATCCGGGTGCCCGACGACCTCGCGCTGATCGTGTACGAGGACGAGGTGGCCGGCCTCGCCGACGTGCCCCTCACCGCCGTCGCGCCGCCGAAGCGCGCGGTCGGTGAGCTGGCCGCCGGGCTGCTGCTCCAGCGGCTCGCGGAGCGGGGGAGCGGGGCGGCGGACCCGGCGCCGCGTCAACACCTCGATCTGCTCCCGGAGTTGAGGATCCGCGCGTCCTGCGGAGGCCGCCGTTCCGCCAACTGAGCCCGACTCGGAGCGAAGTGATCGATCCCTGAGCGTTGTTCGATCGTTTTGATTGTCTTGCGCGAATGCTCTTGACTCTGATCGACCGCGCACAAAAGATGTCCTGCGTCCGCCTCTTCCCGTACGAGGTCTCGTAGGAGACGTGCAATGACGCGCACTTCACGTTCGTTCCGTACCGCTTCCCTCGCCGCCGTCGCCGCGCTGGGGCTGCTGGCCACCGCCACCGCGTGCGGCGGCGACGACTCCTCGGACGCCGCGTCCGACGGCAAGCCGGTCACCCTGACCTACTGGACCTGGACCCTCGGCGCCCAGTCGACCGTCGACGAGTTCAACCGGACGCACAAGGACATCAAGGTCAACTTCACCGAGATACCCGGCGGCACCGAGGGCTACAGCAAGCTCGCCAACGCGGTGAAGGCGGACAACGCGCCCGACGTGGCCACGATCGAGTACCAGATGGTCCCCGAGTTCGCGAGCCAGGGAAACCTGATCGATTCGACCAAGTACGCCGGTGAAACGGTCAAGTCGAAGTTCCCGGAGTCCGTGCAGAGCCTGGTGACCTTCGGCGGCAAGACCTGGACCGTGCCCTACGACGTGGCCCCGCAGCTGTACTACTACCGCACCGACCTGTTCAAGAAGTACGGCATCGAGGTCCCCAAGACCTGGGACGAGTTCAAGGCCGCCGCGGAGAAGGTCAAGAAGCAGGACAAGAACGTCCGTCTCGCCTCGATGCCGAAGAGTGACCCGGCGCTGCTGGCCGCGCTGTCCTGGCAGGCCGGCGGCAAGTGGTTCGCGACCGAGGGCGACGCCTGGAAGCCCGCGGTGAACGACGCCGCCACCAAGAAGGTCGCCGCCTACTGGGACGGCCTCGTCGACGACGGCCTCGTGCAGTCCTTCGCCGGCTGGAGCCCCGAGGAGACCAAGGCCCGCGCCGACGGCAAGACCCTCTCCTACCTGGGCGCCTCCTGGTCGGCGGGCGGCATGAAGACGTCCATGCCCGACCTCGCCGGCAAGTGGGCCGCGGCCCCCATCCCCAACTGGGGCACCGCCGCGAGCGGCAACTACGGCGGCACCTCCTACGGCGTCCTCAAGGGCAGCGACCAGGCCGAGGCCGCGACCGAGTTCATCACCTGGCTCACCACGAACAAGGCCGGTGTCGAGGCCCGCCTCGCCGACCTGGAGTCGCCCAGCAGCGCGCTGCCGGCCAACCCCGAGATGCGCGAGGTGGCCGCCGCCAGGTTCGACACCGCGTACCTGAACGGTCAGGACCTCTACGCCCTCGCCTCCGAGCAGGTCGACACGATCGTGCCCGGCTGGACGTGGGGCCCCAACCAGATGGACGTCTACACCGCCGTCCAGGACACCACCGCCAAGTCCGGCTTCACGGCAGGAGTCGAAGCGGGCCAGCAGAAGGCGGAGTCGGGGATAACGGACCGGGGCCTGAAGCTCGCGAAGTAGCAGCACCGCGAGCCGGCCACAGGTGTGGCCCTTCCCCGATTGGACGGGCCCGGCTCACTTCAGATCCAGGCCCGCCCGACGCACCCAAGGGGCGCGGGGAACTGCGCGACAAGCCCCCACACCCCTGCGGCCACACGACAAGCCGAACCACCCCCCACCCCTCACCTCCGCCCTTCACCCCGCCCGCCAAGGAGCCCACGTGGCCCTCACTTCCACCCGCCCCACCAAGCGACAGGTCAAGCACAGGCCCCCAGACCCGTCACCGGGCACCTCACAACTCCAGCGCGACCAACGCCGCACCGCCGCCCTCCTCATCGCCCCGTTCTTCATCCTGTTCGCCGTGGTCATGGTCGCCCCCATCGCCTACGCACTCTGGATGAGCCTCTTCCAGGAGCGCTCCTCAGGACTCGGCTTCGGCGGCGCCGAACGCGTCTTCTCGGGCCTCGACAACTACGCCAACGCCCTGGCCGACGACGGCTTCCGCTCCTCCTTCGCACACATCGCCGCGTACTGCGCCCTCTACATCCCGGTCATGATCGGCGGCTCGCTCGCCCTCGCGCTCCTCGTCGACTCCGCGCTGGCCCGCGCCAAACGCTTCTTCCAGCTCGCCCTGTTCCTGCCACACGCCATCCCCGGACTGATCGCCTCGATCATCTGGATCTACCTCTACACACCCGGTCTGAGCCCGGTGCTCGACTGGATCGGCGCGCTCGGCGGGTCCTGGGACTTCTACCGCGACGACCATGTGCTCGCCTCGATGGTCAACCTGTGCGCCTGGCAGTGGACCGGCTACAACATGGTCATCTTCTACGCCGCGTTGCAGGCCGTCCCGCGCGAAGTGATCGAGGCGGCCGTCGTGGACGGCGCGGGAGCCCTGCGCACCGCCCTACGGATCAAGGTCCCGATGATCGCCTCCGCGGTCGTCATGACCGTTCTGTTCACCTGTGTCGGCGCGATCCAGATCTTCACCGAGCCGAAACTCCTCAACCAGCGGGGCGCGCCCTCCATCGACACCGAGTGGTCGCCCACGCTCTTCATCTGGAAGGCCGGGTTCGTGCAGCACGACTACGGTCTGGCCGCCGCCGCGTCCCTGATACTCGCCCTGCTCGGCATCGCCCTCTCCCACCTCGTCACCCGGCTCGGCAACCGGTGGAAGGCGGCCACGTCATGAACACCCCCACCAGCACCCGCCGCCGCGCCACGACCAGTGCCCTGCTCTCCAAGGGAGCCGTCAACGGCATCCTGATCGTGGCCGCGTTCTACACGCTCATGCCGGTCAGCTGGCTGCTGTTCGCCGCCACCAAGAACCACCGCGACCTGTTCGCGACCTCGGGCTTCGCCTTCGGCGACTTCAACCTCTTCGCGAACCTCGAACGGGTCCTGACCTTCGACGACGGCATTTACCTGCGCTGGTTCGGCAACAGCATCCTCTACTCCGTCGTCGGCTCCGCCGCTTCCACCCTGCTGTGCGTGGCCACGGGCTACGCCTTCGACAAGTACGCCTTCCGCGGCAAGGAGAAGCTGTTCGGCCTGGTATTGGGCGGTGTCCTCGTCCCCACCACCGTCATCCAGCTCCCGATGTACCTGCTCGCCAGCAAGGCGGGCATCGTCGACACCTACTGGGCGCTGCTGCTGCCGGCCCTGGTCAACCCGTTCGGTGTCTACCTCGCCCGCGTCTTCTCGGAGGGCTATGTGCCGGGCGAGGTGCTGGAGGCGGCCCGCGTGGACGGTGCCGGCGAACTGCGCGTGTTCTCCCGGATCTCCCTGCCCATGCTGGCGCCCGGTTTCATGACGATCTTCCTGTTCTCGTTCACCGCCAGCTGGAACAACTTCTTCGGCGCCCTCGTCATGCTCAACGACGACTCTCTCTACCCGGTCAACCTGGGCCTGTTCATGTGGAACAGCGTCACCCAGCAGCAGCCCGAGTACTACTCGCTCGTCATCACCGGCTCCCTCGTCGCCGTCGTCCCGCTGATCGTCGCCTTCGTGTGCCTCCAGCGCTTCTGGCGCTCCGGCCTGACCGCGGGCGCCGTCAAATGACCCTCTCCGTCCAGGAAGGCACCCTCCTGAACACCAGCCGGCCGCCCACCGTCCTGCTCGCCATGGACTTCCCCCTCCACCAACGGCTCCTGGCGGAAGGCTCCCTGGACCGAC
This sequence comes from Streptomyces sp. NPDC051913, assembly GCF_044593635.1. Taxonomy (NCBI): domain Bacteria; kingdom Bacillati; phylum Actinomycetota; class Actinomycetes; order Kitasatosporales; family Streptomycetaceae; genus Streptomyces; species Streptomyces sp. NPDC051913. The sequence continues at coordinate 49,089 of NZ_JBIUCI010000012.1, forward strand.
TCCGTTCCGTCGCGCGAGTCGACCTCGCCAGGGTCGTCACCGACCTCGCCACCGCGGACGCCGGTGGACTCGCCGAGGCCGAGGTGCTCTTCACCCACTGGGGCGCACCGGAACTCACCGAGGAGACACTGCGCCGTCTGCCCCGGCTGCGGGCGGTCGTCCACGCCGCCGGCTCGGTCAAGCACCATGTCACCGACGCCGTCTGGCGACGCGGCATCGCGGTCTCCTCCGCGGCCGCGGCCAACGCCCTGCCGGTCGCCGAATTCACCCTGGCCGCCATCCTGTTCGCGAACAAGCGCGTGCTCGATGTCGCCCGCGACTACGCCGCCCTCCGCGCCCGGCCCGACCTGCTCCCGTACTTCAGCGGCCACGGCAACTACCACCGCACGGTCGGAGTCGTCGGCGCCTCCCGCATCGGTCGCCGACTCCTCGACCTGCTGCGCCCGCACGACCTCGACGTGCTCCTGCACGACCCGTACGTCGACGACCGGCAGGCCCGCGACCTCGGAGTGGAGCCGGTCGGACTCGACGAACTGGCCCGGCGCAGCGACGTGGTCTCCATCCACGCCCCCCAACTCCCCGAGACGCACCACATGTTCGACGCCCGCCGCATCGCACTCCTCAGGGACGGTGCCACCCTGATCAACACCGCGCGCGGCTCCCTCGTCGACACGAACGCCCTCACCGCGCACCTCGTGACCGGCCGCCTCCACGCCGTCCTCGACGTCACGGAACCGGACGTGCCGCCCGCCGACTCGCCCCTGTACACGCTGCCCAACGTCCTGCTCACCCCGCACATCGCGGGCTCCCTCGGCAACGAGCTGCACCGGATGACCGATGGAGCCATCGACGAGGTCTCCCGGTACGCGCAAGGCCTGCCCTTCGCCCACCCGGTCGGCTCCGAGGAACTGTCCCGGTCGGCCTGAACACCCCACCACCGAAAGGAAGAACGTGCGCAACCGTGTCCTCGTCGTCGGTATCGACGGCGTACGTCTCGACGTACTGCGCCGGCTGCCCACCCCGCACCTCGACGCCCTGGCCGCCGACGGCTTCCTCACCCCCGTCGAGGTGGACCAGGACACCCCCACCATGTCGGGTCCGTGCTGGGCGACGATCGTCACCGGCGTCACCGCGGCCCGACACGGGGTGTGGAGCAACGACCTCACCGGGCACCGCCTCGACGTCTTCCCCGACTTCGCCACCCGGCTCGCCGAACAGGACGGCCGCCGCACCTTCGTCGCGGCCGGCTGGCGCCCGCTGATGCAGGTCCGCGACGGCGGCCCCCTGTTCCGCGCCCCGTCCAGGACCGTCTTCATCGAGCCGACCGCGGACACCCCGGAAGCCTGGGAACGCTGCGACGACCGGATCACCGACGCGGCCGTGCGGGTCCTGGCCGAGGACGAGATCGAGGCGGCGTTCGTCTACCTCGGTGCCCCCGACGAGACAGCGCACTTCCTCGGCTGCGGCGAGCCGTACGAGGCGTCGATACGACAGGCCGACCTCCGCCTCGGCCGCCTGCTCGCCGCCCTGCGCTCCCGCCCCTCCCACGGCGACGAGGACTGGACCGTTCTCGTCGTCACCGACCACGGCCACGTCGACGCGGGCGGCCATGGCGGCCGCAGCGCAGAGGAGCGCACGGCGTGGCTGGCCGCGGCGGGCCCCGGTATCGGCGCCGCACCGCCGGCAGTGCGGCAGGTGGACGTCGCCGCCCAGGCGTTCGCGGCCCTCGGCCGCCACCCCGACCGGCACTGGACGCTGGACGGCCGTCCCTTCGCCGCCGCCCCGCACGCCGTGCTCCTCGACATGGACGGCACCCTCGTCGACACCGAGTCGCTGTGGCTGCGCACGGTCCGCGCGAGCGCACCCGACGTCGAGGTGGCCCATGTCCTCGGCCGCTCGGTCTCCGACACCGCCGCCCACCTGCACGCCCGCACCGGCGGTGACCCGCGGGACCTGGCCGCCGAGCTGGAGGAACGCTTCCTGACAGCCGTCCGGCAGGAAGCCACCCCGCTGCCCGGCGCGCTCGAACTCCTCGACCTCCTCCGGGAGTTGGCCGTCCCCGCGGCCCTGGTCTCGGCCTCCCCACGACCCGTCGTGGACACCGTCCTCGGCCTCCTCGGCCCCGACCGGTTCCGTACGACGGTCGCCGACGGCGAGACGCCCCGCACCAAACCCGCCGCGGACCCCTATCTCGCCGCCGCCCGGAACCTCGGTGTCGACCCCGCGGCCTGTCTCGCCGTCGAGGACTCGCCCACCGGCGTCACGGCCGCCGAGGCCGCAGGCTGCCGGATCCTCGCCGTCCCGTCGTACGCCCCCATCGCGCCGGCACCACGCCGCACGGTGGTGGCCGACCTGAAGGGGATCGGCCGGCGCGAGCTGTGGGCGGCGGGGCTGTGACCTGGTGATCCGGCATTTTGTTCGACGTGCTTCCGCCGCATACGATCGCCTCCCGCCGCCGTCGAGGAGAAGATCCGCATGCCGCGCATCCTGTATGTCACCGACCTCGCCTACGAGGCACGCGGGCGGCGCTACTGCGACGAGGACATCTTCCTGACCGCACGGCTGCGCGAGGACTTCGACCTCGCCCTGTGCAACCCGAGGGACGCGGCGGCCCTGATGGACGCCTTCGACGCGGTGGTCATCCGCAACAGCGGTCCCGTGCTGACCCACCAGGAGGCCTACGACGCCTTCCGCGAGCGCGCGCTCGCGACGGGAACGCGCGTCTACAACCCCCTCTCCGGCAGGGCCGACATGGCCGGCAAGCAGTACCTGCTCGACCTCCATGCCGCGGGATTCCCGGTCATCCCCACCGTCGACCGCGCCGACGACCTGCACCGCCTGCCGGCCACGGACCGGTACGTCGTCAAGCCCAAGCTGGGCGCCGACTCCATGGGTCTGAAGATCGTGCCCGCCGCCGAGGTGCGCGCCCACGCGAGCGGCGACGTCCTGGTCCAGCCCTGCGTCGACTTCGCCTACGAGGTGTCCTTCTACTTCGTCGACCACGACTTCCAGTACGCCCTGTACGCGCCGCACCCGGACCGTCGCTGGCGGCTGGAGCCGTACGCACCCACCGCGGACGACCTGGACTTCGCGCGCCGGTTCATCGACTGGAACTCCCTCGACCACGGCATCCAGCGCGTCGACGCCTGCCGCGCCCCCGGCGGGGAACTGCTGCTGGTCGAGCTGGAGGACCTGAACCCCTATCTGTCGCTCGACGTGCTCGACGACGCGGCGCGGGACGCCTTCGTGGCGGCGCTGAAGACGTCCCTGCGCGCTTTCCTCAGCCGAGGGTGACGGTGATCTTCTGGGTGGCTCCGGCCAGGCCGGTCATGTCCCCGAAGGTCAGCCGCAGCGCGGATCCCGTCGTGGCCGAGGTGACCGTGGACGGCTTGGACACCACCGAGGCCACCGCCCGGTTCCAGGTGAGCGTGAGGCTCGTGTTCATCCGCTTCGGATCGCTGACGCAGATCACCGCCGTGCCGTCGCCCTTCTCGCTGACCGTCACGCAGCACGGGTCGCTCGCGACGAGGGCACCGACCGTGCCGCCGAACCAGAAGTTGACACCGGTGAACCCCGACGAGGGCACGGTCACGCCCTGCTGGTCGTCGGTGTTGGCGAGGACGCTCAGCCAGCCGGTGGCGGCGGCACGCGCCTGGGTCTGGGCGGCGGTTGCACCCGGCATGAGCACATAGGCGTAGGTTCCGTCGGTCGGGTTCGTGCCGTGGTCGACGTACAGGGTCAGGTACCTGCGGTTGAGGACCGTCGTGGAGCCGCCCTTGTTGATGTCGCTCCACCTCCCGTCACGCGCGTCCCTGAGCGCGGTGAAGCTCGCGCCACCGGGGAAGACATAGCCACCCATGCCGCCGATGTGTGCCCAGCCGGCCCCGGTGAACGTCTGCGACCACGGGTAGGCGGTGGACTGGGTGGTGCCGTCGACGGTGAACGCGTGGCTTCCGGTGGGGCCGAGGTTGCGGTTCTCGATCGTCGACTCGACCGTCGTGCCGTCGGTGCACCTGATGCCGGCGCCCAGGCAGATGATCGAGTCGTCCAGGCAGAACCACGACTTCTTCGCCAGGAGCGTGGACTGGAGTCCCTTGAGGTACTGGCCGATCGCGGCCCGCTGTCCGTCCGTGGCCCCGCCCACCCAGTTCACGTCCGGCAGCGAGGCGCCCCAGTCGCCGCCGGCCGCGTCCGCCAGGACCGTGCGGGAGGCCGTGGTGCCGGGCAGGCGGTAGGGGTCGACGGTGGGCCAGAAGGCGTCGCTGTACTGGCCGTTGGCGTAGGTGTCGCCCCACCAGTAGAGCATTCCGGAGCCGGTGTGCCAGCCGCGCAGATTCTCGCCGTTGCCGGTCTCGTAGTAGGTGATCCTGCGGTCGGCCATGCTGAGCGACGCGGCCCAGCCGGGTCGGCGGTGGGTGGCCCGCGCCATGCCGGTGAACAGCCGGTGGCCGGTCGGCTCGGCGATCGCGGTGACCGTCGTGTCGTCCGCGACGCTCTGGAGACGGGCGAGCCCCGTCAGCCCGAGAGAGGGGTCGCTCAACGGCGGGCTGTAGTAGTCACGCTGGATCCACCCCTTCACCAGACCGCGCCAGCGCGCGTTCTCGCCGGCGCTCGCGCTCTGGCCCAGCAGGACGATCGACGCGAGGATCGGGTGACCGCGCAGATGGTCGTTCTGCTGGATCTGCTTGGTGTCGGCGGCCGAGAGGCCCCGGCTGACCGCCCGCCCCGAGACACCGTCCATCACCAGTCCGTTGTAGAGGAAGGGTGCCCAGGCGTTCTCCACGGCGTCGAACACGATCTGCCGGTTCGCGTCGGTGACCTGCCACGTCGACCCGGAGAGCAGCGCGAACAGCATCCCCAGGCCGCCGAGCAGGACGGAACCGTACGAGCCCGTGTACGGCACGGTCGTGTGCTGGACGAAGGACCCGTCGGCGTAGAGACCGTCACCGCTGGTGACGTACGGGAAGACGGGGGACAGGGCGTCCCGGGCCAGCGCGACCTTCGCGGAACTCGCGCCGACGATCCCCCGCAGCGCCAGCACCCGGCACAGGTCGACCCGGTTGGCCCCGGTGCTGGTGCCGCTGTAGCTCGCGACGGCGGAGTCGGGGACGAAGTGGTCCACCGCGGCGAGGTGGTTCGCGAGTTGGGCCGCCGACAAGGCGTCGTACATCAGCACGCACACGTCCAGCAGGGCCTGCGGGGCGCCGATCTGCCAGCTGTACCAGTTGCCGTACCGGGTCTGCCCGGCGTTGTAGACCTCGGTGTGCAGATGGTCGAGGCCGGTGAGGATCGCGGTCCTGAGGGCCGCGTCGCCGGTCAGACCCGTGCCCTGCTGGCAGTAGGCCTGGGCGAGCGTGCTGAGCCGGTTGTAACTGGTGTTGAGGTTGCCGGAGTAGCCGTACGACTCCTGGTCGGTGTCGGGTTCCGGGTCGGCGTACACCAGGTCAGGCCACAGCGAGCCGGACGCCGGCGCCAGGGAGGACTGCCACTGGGACGCGGTGGTGCCCAGTTCGGTGAGCCGGCTCTTGAAGGGCTCGGCGGTGGGGCTGAAGCCCTCGCCGAGGATCAGCGTGCGCCACTTCGCCCGCAGGGTCGTGAACTCGTCCGACGTGGAAGCGGCGTTCGCCCGCGTGGGGACGCCCAGCGCGAGGGCGGTGCCGGTGCTTGCGGCTGCGGCCAGCAGGCCGCGACGTGACCAACGAGTCGTCATGACGGCGGTTTCTAGCACGGTATCGCTCAAACGCTCAATAGATCACGCCATTTTGAACGTATCGATCGTTTCAGTCAAGGAGGTGAGGATGAACTCTCTGGCCGTCCGCCCCGTATCCCTACCCGAAGCACGGGACGGAAGGAGAACGACGTGTCGACATCGCCCGAGCCCGGGCAACCGGACGACCGCCCGGTCCTCGAACCGATCCGCGTCCTGCGCCCGCGCCGCACCGACGCCCTCGCCGAACTGATGAAGGACATGCCCCGACGCACCACGGGCTTCGAGTCCGTGGTGATGCCGCAACGGCTGTCCGGTCACGAGGACTTCGGCGTCGAGGACGCGACCCAGGAGCTGCCACCGGTCGGCGCGGCCCGCCCCGGCCCCGGCTCCGGTCTGCGTCGTGCCGCCGTCGTGGTCGCCGTGGGCGCGGCGGCCCTGGTCGGCTTCGGCTGCGCGCTGCTGCTCCCGGGCCGGGCCGACGGCACCGCCGCGCCCGCGCCTTCCCCCACGCCCTCGACCCCGTCGACCGCACCGGCCGCTCCCGCCCCGGACCCCGACCCCGACGGCGCCGGCACCCTCCGGCAGGGCGACAGCGGCCCCGAGGTGTCCGACCTCCAGGAACGCCTGCTGCGCATCCCCGACGTCTACGCGAACGGATCCACCGACGGCACCTACGACACCGTCCTCACCGAGGCCGTGGCCCGCTTCCAGCTCTGGTACGGCATCCGGGGCGACGAGACCGGTGTCTACGGCGACGACACCCGCCGCGATCTGGAATCCCGGACGAGCTCCGGCGGCTGACCCGGCGACGGCACCTGTCGAACACCGGGCAACGCGAAGGGAAAAGAGCACGGAGCACGCGCCGACAGGCGTCACCATGGGCGGCACCGCACACCTTGCCACCGAAGGCCACGCCGATGACCCTCTCCCGTATCCCCGGCCTAGTCCTGCCCGCCGTCTTCCTGGCGGCCCTCGTCATCGGCGCGTTCTGGTACTGGCGCCACCGCCACGACGACACGCCCTGACCGGCGTCGCCGTCGGCGCCCGGGCATCAGATCTCGTCGTACGGCACCCGGATGTCCAGCACGCACACGTCGTCGCGGCGCTCGCCCTCCAGCAGGTCGGCCAGCAGCGGGCGCAGCGATCCGGGGCCGTCGGCCCGGTGGCTCACGACGGCCTCGGCGAGCCGCTTCAGGCCCCTGTCGATGCCCTCGGACGGGCGCTCCACCAGTCCGTCCGTGTAGAGCATGAGCCGGTCGCCGGGTTCGAGCCGGCACTCGGCCTCCTCGAAGGCCGGGGAGCCGCTCGCCCCGAGCAGCATCCCGCCCGGCCGGCCCAGGTACCGCACCTCGCCCGCGCGCTGGAGCAGGGGTGGCGGGTGCCCCGCCTGCGCCCACACCAGACGGTGTTCGGCCGGGGAGTAGCGGGCCAGGACCATGGTGGCCGTGCCGTGCGAGTCGCGGGAGTGCAGCAGCAGGGTGTTGAGCCGGGTGAGGGCGCCGGTCAGCGAGGAGCCGGTGATGACCATGCCCTTGGCGGTGAACCGGAGTTGGGCCATGGTGGCGACGGCGTCGATGCCGTGACCCGCGACGTCGCCGACCACGAACAGGGCGTCGCCGTCGGGCAGTTCGATGGCGCTGAACCAGTCCCCGCCGACGTGGACGCCTGACTGGGCGGGCAGATAGGCCACTTCGACGCGCAGACCGGCCAGACTCAGGGGATGGGTGGGCAGCGGGAGCAGCGCGTGCTGGAGCCGGGCGGCGAGGGTGCGCTCGGTGCGCAGCACGTCGTGCTGCGTGAGGATGGCCTGTTCGCTCTCGACGAGGGCGAGTTCGGCTCGGCGCTGCGCGGTGAGGTCCTGGAGGAACCCGTGCACCTCTACCGGGGTGCCCTGTGCGTCGGTGACCGCCTCGGCCACGACCCGCAGATGCCGGACGCCGTCCGCGGCCCTGATCCGGAAGGGCATCGCGAGCGGCCGTCCGCGGCGCACGAGGTCCCCGACGGCCCGGGTCAGCGCGGGGGCGTCCTCGGCGAGCGCGAGCTCGGGCAGCGCGGTGATCCGCAGCGGGCCGTCCGCGGGATCGCGGTCGAGGACGGCGTAGACCTGGGAGGACCAGCCGACCTCGTGCGTGAGCAGGTTCCAGTTCGTCCAGCCGAGGTTGCCGAGCCGCTGTACGTCCGCGAGCCGCTGTTCCTGGAGGTCGGAGGAGTCGTGCCGGATCCAGGTGAGGGCGAGCGTGGCGCCCAGCCTCGCCACCCGCACCGTGTAGGTGGACAGTTCGGAGATCCCGGCCACCATCGCCTGCTGGGCGAAGGGCTCGCCGTCGTACGGCTCCCCGCTGGTGAGGGTGTGCAGACAGCCCTGCCACAGCGGCTCGTGGGCGAGGTTCGGGAAGCACTCGAGGAGCCGCAGCCCGACCAGTTCACGGCCGGTGCGGCCGAGGGCGTCGAACGCCTCCTCGGTCGCGGCGGCGACACGGTAGTCCTCGACCTCGCCGGACGCGGCACGCAGCGGGGTGAGCAGCAGACTGGCGCCGGGCAGCGCGTCGAACACCGTCTGCACGGCGTGGTCGGCGGCCGGTTCGATACGTGAGTCGAAGGCGCGCAGCCGGCCGGCGCAGAGCTGGGCGACGGCCACCAGGTGTTCACGTTGGTGCGGGGCGAACGGTCCGCCCTGGGCGCGCAGGAAGCCGATGCAGACCTCGGCGGTGTCCCGGGTGACCACGGGCACCCAGGCGCGGGACAGCCAGCGCTCGGGCGGGTTGCCGATCAGCAGGTGCCGCTCGCTGTCCGAGCGGATGTCCTCCAGCCAGCGCGGTTCGCGGGTCCGCAGCGCCTCCAGGGCGGCGATGCCGCTGAGCGGTGGCACATGGCGCCACTGGGCGGCCAGCGTCTCGTCGATGCCGGCGTGCCCGATCAGTGCCAGGCCTCCGGCGGGCAGACGGGCGTAGATCATGACGGCGTCGGCCTCGGCGCCCGGCGACAGATGTTCCAGGAGGCACCGGGCCAGGTCCTGGGGTGTGCCCACGCGGACCAGGGCCTTGCCGAGCCGGCCCAGGTCGGTGGTGTCGTGCCGGACGAGCGTCGTCTCGGGCAGGGCGGCGTGGAGGTCCGGTTCGGGCGTGCCGGCCGACAGGGGCGGGACCAGGGCGCCGAGGGTGAGCCAGCACTCCTCCAGCAGGGTGCGGTGGGCCGTCTTGGCGCGCTTGACCAGTTCCTCTCCGGCCGCGTCGGGAGAACAGCCGGTCAGGGCCATCACGGCGCCCTTCGCCCGCTCCACGACGGTCGAGGTCGCGGCCTGGTCCCGCAACCGGTCCATCTCGGCACGCTGCCGGGCGACGATCTTGGCCAGGGCGGCCGTGTCGGGGGCGGTACCGGAATCCGGGGGGATGGCGGGCTCGCTCGTCACGCCCTGAGCATTGCACAGGTGGACCGCCCCGAGGGGGGTCTTGTCGGGACCGGCTTCACGCGAAAGTGCCGGGTCAGGTCACCTGGGCCGGGGAGCGTTCGTCAGCGTCCGGCGTTCTGGTCGATCAAGGCCCGGGTGACCGCGCGGACGCTGCGCGCGATGTGCTGGAGTTGCAGTACCTCCGCCGCGTACAGCTTGATCGTGTGCTCGATGACCGACTCGGGCAGTCCGAGCCCGGGCAGGTCCGCGCGGGCCGTCTGGAGGGCGGTGCGGGCGACCCGGATCTCGTGCTGGACCTGGATCTGCGCGTGCCGGGCGAGGAGGACGGGGTGGCGGATGAGCGCCGGGTAGCTGGCGTAGCGCGCCGGCACCAGCTCGCGCAGCCACTTGGCGGCCGAGCGCTCCCAGTCGTAGCTGCCGGGCGGCTTGACCTGACAGGGCCAGTCCTGGGTGATGCGTGTCGTCGTCGTGACAGTCATGGTCATCGCTTCCCGGTGTGCGGCGTCGTGCGGGGTGGTCCGACGGTTGTGTGCGGCCCCGGCCTAGGGGATGACCGGGGCCGCAGCGGGCGCTCGCGCAGGCGATGCCCGACCGGACATCCGGGCGCCGACGCGGGTAGGAGACGGCGGCTTCGGATGTCCGGGGCGTGAGGGGGTGTGGCGGGTGGGGACGGGGGTGCGGAACGAGTCCCGGGAAGCGGCCCGGTCGCGATCCGTGAGCAGTATTTATATATGCCGTCCGCTTTGCAAGACGTATGAAAACATTCATGTGTGATGTGGGCAGGATGATCCCTTTGTGAGTTGCTTCGTCGGGAGTGGTCGAAGGGGCCGGAGGCGGGGGGTCAGTCCCGCAGGAAGAACTGGTGCTGCTCGGAGATCTGCTCGTACTCCTCGAGCCGCGCCTGGGTGCGCTCGGGATCCGCGTCCGTCATGGCCTGGAGCAGCGCGGCGGCCATCACGCCGGGGGCGGCGTAGGAGTCGAAGACCAGGCGGGAGCCGGTGCCGGTGGCGAAGACCACGTCCGCCTCGTCGGCCATCGGACCGAGCGCAAGGTCGGTGATCAGGGCGACCTTCAGCCCCGCGCTGCGGGCCACCCGCACCGCCGTGAGCGTCTCCTGTGCGTGCCGCGGCATCGAGAACGCCAGCACCCAGGTGCCACCGGCCTCACGGGACTGGAGCAGCGCGTCGTAGGCGACGCTCCCGCCCAGCGTCACCAGCCGCACATCGGGATGGACGCGCCGCGCCGCGTAGGCGAAGTACTCCGCCAGCGACACCGAGATGCGCACGCCGAGGACGGTCAGCGGTGTCGACGCCGACAGCTTGCGGCCGATGTCGATGACCTGGTCGGGGTCGGCGAAGTCGCGGCGCAGGTTCTCCAGGTTCTCGATCTCGGCGTCCACCGCGGCCTGGAGTTCGTTGCCCTGGTTCTCCTCGGCCGCGACGGGCCCGCCGGCCAGGGTGCCCAGCGCGATGGACTGGAGTTTCTCGCGCAGCGCGGGGTAGCCGCTGAAGCCCACCGCCGCCGCGAACCGGGTCACCGACGGCTGGCTGACCCCGACGCGCTCGGCGAGATCGGTGATCGAGAGGAAGGCCGCCTCGGTGATGTGCTCGATCAGGTACTGGGCGATCCGGCGCTGCCCCGGAGACAGTCGCGGCCGGTCGAAGAGGGTCCTGAGCTGGGAAGTCGGTGCGGCCTCCGCTTCCGGTCCCGACTTGCCCGAAGTGATGGCGGATGCCTGCGCACGTGCCTGCTGAAGCGAGGTCACGGGTGCGTCTCCTTTGTCTTCCACAGTGCCTCAACATAGCTCACACACCCCCGTGACCAGGGGTTGTGGACGGGCCTCGGGAACTCGGCGGACGCATGCTCAAGTTGCTCACGAGGGACGGATGTCACCGTCGATAGACGGTGATCGAATGACCAATATGGTCGATCGAACGCGCGCTGTCGATCAGTTCGGCCAGTCGCCCGGTGGCCTTCGCGGCCGCCGAGTCCGACACCACGAGCAGCCCGCGCACCGCGTCCGGCTCCGCCTTGCGCGGATCGGCCGCCTCGATGCCGTAGTACGACGGCACTCCGGCACCCTTGTACACGAGCCAGACCCGCTCGCCCGGATACCGCTCCCGCAGCCGGTCGGCGAGGCGCCCCAGGTCCTGACCCCAGTCCACATTGGAGTCGTGCAGCCGCAGATGCGTCTTGTCCGGACCGCCGAACGCCTCGTTGGCATACGGCAGATAGAACGGATAGGTACGCACCGAGCTGACCGCGACGAACAGCACCAGCGCCCCGGCCACGGCACCGGCCCACCGCCATCGCACCGCGAGGAACCCGGACGCCGCCACCGCGAGGAACATCGGCACGAAGATCGCGTACCGGGTGCCGAAGTCCCGCGACCCGGTCATCGCCGCACCGAGCAGCACGGCGGTGGGGACCAGCAGATAGGGCGCCGCGGGCCGCAGCCGCCGTACCGCCACCACCGCGACGGCACCCGCGAGCCACAGCGCCAGCATCCCGAGCGGCGTCTTCACCAGCAGCGCGGCCGGCAGGTAGTACCAGAGGGACCCGGTGTAGAGCCGCCCGAACAGAAAGCCCTGCCACGGATAGTCCTCGAAGCCGAACTGCACCCGCATCCCGTCCCGGTACGCCTCCGGGAACGGCAGCAGATCGACGAGCAGCGCCCGCGCCCCGTGCACGGCCGGCACCTGCTCCTGCGGCGTCCAGCGCAACCGCGGATCGACCACGAGATACGACGCCCATACGACGACCAGGGCGCCCAGCGCCACGACGGCGGCGCCGCCGAGCGCCCGCGCCACCGCCCGGTGCCCCTTCCGAGCTCCCGGCGCCACATCACTCGGGCCTCGTTCCGCGGCGCGCCACACCGACCAGGCCGCGAGCGCCAGCAACACCGGAACCGAAGCAAGCGTGCTCATCTTGGTGGCCAGCGCGGCGCCGGCGGCCACCCCGGCGAGCGGCACGTACAGCCGCGGCCGGCGCCGGGCCCGCCACAGCAGCCATACCGACGTCAGGAGGAACCCGGCCGCCGGTACGTCGAGCGTGGCGAGGGAGCCATGGGTGATGAGGTCGGGGGAGAAGGCGTACAGGGCCAGAGCGAGCAAACCGCCGGTGGAGCCCATCAGGTCACGGGCGAAGGCGAACACCACCAGTCCGAACGCCAGCGTCAGCACGATCACCGGCAGCCTGGCCCACAGCATCACCCGCCAGGGGTCGTTGCCGGACTCGTACAGCAGATGCCGCCCCACCTGCCCCTGGTCACCCTCGAAGGACGCGTCGTAGCGCGGGTCGGCGAACGCGATACCGACCTCGACGATCAACTTGCCCAGGGGCGGGTGTTCGGGGTTGTAGCGGACACGGTGCTCATGGAGGTAGTCGGTGGCCGTGGCCACGTACACGGGCTCGTCGATGGTCGGCGTCTGCTGCACCGCCGCCGTCACCATCGCGACGGTCATCTGGGCGAGCAGCAGACCCACCAGGAGCGGCACGAGCCAGGGCCGCCGTCGCGGCGGGCGCGCGGGGGCGGTGGGGAGGGGTTCCCGGTCCAGGACCGAGTGCAGTTCGCGCGCCATCATCCGCCCCGCGATGACAGGGGCCGCGCGGGAGCGGGAGCGATGCCGGGACGCCTCATGCGCCCACTCTGCACCAGCTCCCGCCCCCGGGGGACGTCACCGCTTCAGGAGTCGTACCGACAGACCTTCCGCCGTGTAGACGGGTACGGCCCGCAGCGTGTCGGAGTTCAGCTCCACGCGGTCGAACCGTCCGCGCAGCCCCGCCGCGCTCAGCACCCGGACCACGCTGCCGACGACCGGCGGCTTCTCGGCGTCCAGGTGCAGCGTCAGCACACTGCCCATGCCGAGCACCGCACGGCGCGTGACCTCAAGGGCGGGACCGCGGCCCGAGCGCAGCGTGACGTCGAGCGCGGCGGACTCCTGGGCGTAACTGCCGTGTATCTGCACCGACTTGGTCGTCGTCACCGTCAGCGTGCCGCCGGAGACACGGACGTCGCCGTGGCCGAGGGCGTGGGCGGAGGCGGCGGCCAGGACGCCCTCCTTGACGACGGTGCCGCCCGTGTACCGGTTGTGGCCGGTCAGGGTGAGCGTGCCGGTGCCCCGCTTGGTCAGGCCGCCGCAGCCGTCGATGTCGTTGCGCCAGCTGTCGGCCGCCCGGAAGCCGCCGGACGACGCGTCGAGGGTGACGGTGACGTCGGAGTCGAAGGAACCGTAACCGTCCGCCGCGGCGAACAGGTTGAGGCGGCCCCACTGCTCCCAGCCGTCCAGCAGGACGTACCCCGAGGGCAGCGCGGTCGTGCGCAGCACCTCGCGCCGCTGCTCCGCGTCCAGGTAGGGCAGCCGCGTCTCCAGCAGCACCTCCGCGCCCTTGGGCACGGTCAGCGGCTCGCTGCGGCCGTGCCGGGTGAGGACGTACGTCAACTTCGGCTCGACCAGACGGGCGTTGGCGTCGCGGTCGGCGTAGGCGTCGCCGGCGTCCGGGTGGGCGTAGGCGAACAGGGTGTCGGCGGTCGTGCCGGTCTGCTGCTGGAAGTAGGCGAGGGCCTGGGCGCGGGCGGCGGCCTTGAGGTCGGCGTTCGCGGAGTCGGCCAGCGCGGCGGCGGCGAGGGCGGTGGCCATGACCCGGCCGCCCAGCACGTCGACGGTGGAGTGCATGCCGGACATGATCCGGGTGTGGCTCAGCTCGAAGGCGCGGGTCACCAGCTCCTGGAACCGCTCCGGCACCGCGTAGGCGAACGCGAGCGCCGCCAGGTGGAAGGCGTTGGTGTGACCGCTCGGGAAGCCGCCGTCCTCGGCCGCGTTGGTGCCGCGCTGACGCAGCAGCTGCGTCACGACGACCACGTCCGAGTCGTACACCGGGTAGCCGAGCGCGTCGGTCTTCCCTGTGTCGACGACCTCGCTGTCCTCGTTCATGCGCCACGGACGCGGGTACTGGAAGGCGAACTTGGCCGGGTTGCCGGAGGCGAACGGACCGCGCACGGTGTCCACCAGCTTGGCCACCTGGCCGAGGTCGGAGGTGTACGAGCCGGCGCCGAGCGCGGATCCGGCGGGCGCGTCGGCGGGGACGGCGTCGCTGATCGTGGTCGCGGGCGTGGTGTCCGGCGCGCTGGTGATCGAAGTGACCGCCTTGGCACCCGACTTGTAGAGGTCGGCGAGCGGACCGAGCGCGCCGATCATGGCGTAGCTCTGGTGCTGGCGGTCGTAGACGAACGCCTCCTTCGCCTGCGCCTCGGTGCGCGCCTGGGTGAGGCGGGCGCAGTACCGCATGTTGGCGCGCAGGATCTCCGGCAGCAGAGGCGTGCCGGTGTTCCAGGCGCCGCCGGTCTTCCAGATCTCGGCGAAGCCGCCGAGGGCGCGGATGACCGCGTTGGTCTCGGGCGTCTGGTTCGCGACGACGTTCGTCCGGTAGTCGTCGACGAACGCGAGGGCGGCGGTGGCGGCCTTGGCGTCGGCGGCGCCCAGCCAGGAGGCGAAGGTGGGCGCGGCCAGCACACCGGCCGAGACGCCCAGGGAGGTGCGGAGGAACCCCCTTCTGCTCGGGGCGAGTTCACTGACCGGCGAGTGCGAGCGGGGCCCGGCGGTTGACGGCATGCGGCTGCCTCTCTTGAGTTCTTCGGCCGTGACGGCCGGGGGAGTCGTGCGAAGGACCGCCGTGGGGCGCGGGGGGCCGAACGGGCCGTATGCGCTTTCTGCGGCGTACGAGCGAAGATCTACGGGCGAGTCGTGTCGGACCGGGGTGGGCCCGGCGTACGGCAGGTGTCACAGGAGTGAACGCGCCAGCGCCACCGCCCCCTCGACCGGCGGCACCCGCAACGGCTGTGGCCGCGCTGTCGGGACCCTGTCGGCGAGGGCGGTGGTGAAGGCGTCGTACAAGAGGGGTTGGGCGAGGATCGTGCCGCCCGCCACCACCACGTCGTCGACCGCGACGCCGCGTGCGGCGAGGCGTTCGACCAGGGCGGCGAGCTCTCGGCCACCGTCGGCGATCACCGCGCGGGCGAGAGCCGAGCCCGCGTCGGCGGCGGCGAACACGGCGGGAGCGTGCCGGCCCCATTCCGCGGAGACGTCCTGGGCGCGTTCGAGTGCCGCGCCGAGGGCGGGCACTTCGGGTACCTCGAAGGCGGCGATCAGACCGGCGGCGAGGGCGTCGGGCTCCTCTCCGCGGTCGTGGGCGGCCCATACGGCGCGCGCGGCCTCGCGGACGAGACCGGCCGAGCCGCCCTCGTCACCGAGGACCGCGCCCCAGCCGCCGACCTGGACGAGGGAGCCGTCGGCGGTCCTGCCGACGGCGACCGAACCGGTCCCGGCGACCAGGCCGACACCTTTGTCCAGGCCCGCCGCGGGGGCGAGCAGTTCGGCGTCGCCCACGACCAGCGCGGGCACGTCGAAGTGGAGTTGCAGTGCGGTGCGGATCTGGGCGCACTGACGAGGGGTCTCGCAGGCGTGCCCGCCGACGGCGAGGGCGGTCGGGCGGACGCCGGTCGGCAGGGCTTCGGCGACCAGCGCGGCCAGCCAGCCGGCGGCGGCCACGGGGTCGTGGGGCCGCCAGCCGAGACTGAGGCGGACGTGGTCGGTCACCGGGGTGTCTCCCGCGAGCGCACGCAGGTGCGTCTTGGTGCCACCCACGTCGATGCCCAGCACGAGCGGGCCGGAAAACGAGGCTTCCCGCACGGATCCTCTTTCGTCGTTGCGTAGTGCTGCGACGGCGGGCGAACCGTGCCTGGTGGAAGGGCAGTTCAGGAGCTAGCGAAGCCCCGGGACGGGCTTCTGACGGACCACGGCAGGCGAGTACCGTGACGTTCGTTAGGAAGTTAACTAACGAAGTACAGTGCGTCAAGAGAAATCGCGTACTCGGCCTCCGAGCGGGCCCAGGCGGGCCCCGTGGGGCGGGAACGCGTGACGTCATGGCATTCCATCGCCGCACCCCGATCAGACGTTTCGAGCCGGGGCGCGGCGCTCGACCTGTGTGGGAGAACTGTGGAACACGACGTGGCGGAAGCCCCCCGTCTGACCGAGAGCGCCAGCGCTGTCTTCGCCGTGCTGGCGCGGGCCGGCACGGCGACCCGCCCGCAGCTGGCGAGCCTGGCGGGCCTGTCGAAGCCGACGGTGTCCTCCGCCGTCGCGGAACTGGAGAGCGCCGGTCTCGCCGCCCACTCCGGCACCGCCTCCGGCGCCACCGGCCGTTCCGCCGCCGTATACGGTCTGGGGCCCGCCGCCGGCGCGGTGCTCGCCGTCGACCTCGGCCCCGCCCTCACCCGGGTGCGCGGCTGCGCCCTGGACGGCACCCTGCTCGCGCAGGCCACCGGCTCCCGGGACGAGGCCGCCGACGTGGTCCGCGAGGCCGTCTTCGCGCTGCCCGACGGAGCCCCGGTGCGCTCCATCGTCGTCGCCGTCGGTGATGTCACCGCCGGGGAGGACGGCCGGGGCCAGCGCCCGGCCACCGCGAAGGCGGGGCCCGTCTTCGACGCCGTCACCGTCGCCCTGCCCCGGGGCGTGCCGGTCCACCTGGAGAACAACGTCAACTGCGCCGCGCTCGCCGAACTGCACGAGGGCGCCGCCCGCGGCCGGGCCTCGTTCGGCTATCTGCGGATCGGCGTCGGTATCGGTCTCGGCATCGTCGTGGGAGGCCAGGTGCTGCGTGGGGCGAACGGGGCCGCCGGTGAGCTGGCCCGGCTGCCCTACCCCTGGGACGACGGCGTGGAGCCGCGCCAGGAGGCCCTGGAGGAGTACATCGGCGCCCGCTCGCTGGTCCGCCGGGCCGCCGAGGCCTGGCCGGAGGCGGACGGGCCCTGTCCGCGTACCGCCGACGAGCTCTTCGCACACGCCCGGGAGGGCCGTGCGACGGCCCGTACGGTCGTGGACCGCCATGCCG
Source organism: Streptomyces sp. NPDC051913 (assembly GCF_044593635.1). Taxonomy (NCBI): domain Bacteria; kingdom Bacillati; phylum Actinomycetota; class Actinomycetes; order Kitasatosporales; family Streptomycetaceae; genus Streptomyces; species Streptomyces sp. NPDC051913. The sequence continues at coordinate 66,098 of NZ_JBIUCI010000012.1, forward strand.
CCGACATCGGCCGCCTTGCCGCCGCCGTCACCGCCGTACTGGACCCCGGACTGATCGTTCTCGGGGGCAGCACGGGCGCCGATCCGCAGCTCCTGGACGGGGTGCGGGCGGAGATGGCGCGGCTGAGCTGGCCGACCGAGGTGGTCAGCAGCACGGTCGGTGATCTCGGCACCGTCGTGGGTGCCTCGCGGCTCGCCGTCGCCCGGGGAGTCCAAACCGTGACCGATGTGGCGCGGGCCAAGGATTGACGGGTTCCGGCTCGGTCTGCCAATGTCCGGACAAGCGCTTTCTAAGTCGGCCGGGACGCCGGCTTGGAGCGAGCGTCCCGCCCGTACGCGACGTACGGCAACCGCACGAGGGCGTGCCCGTGCGGTGACGGCCAGGACGGCCGGGGATCCTCGCCCGCAAGGAAGACGCGGCCGGGCGAGGCCGCGCCCCCCAGAAAGTGACTTTTCCTGCAAAATGCACCCGTGCCGCCCAGGTCGGCGCCGTGCTCCGTCCCCTGCGACGAAAAAGGGATCGAAGATGACCAATGTAGGTGCGCGGCGCTCTCGCCGGCTCGGCCGTGGCGGTCTGCGCCGCGTTGTCCCCCTCGCTGCCGTTGCCTCGGCAGGTGCCCTGCTGCTGACCGCCTGTGGCGGCGGAGGCGACTCGGGCGGTACCTCCAAGTCGCTGACGTTCTGGATCTCCACGGTTCCGGGGCAGGACGCGGGCTGGAAGAAGTCGGTGGCGGCGTACGAGAAGGAGACCGGCGTCAAGGTCAAGCTCGTCAACATCCCCTACGACGGCTACACGACGAAGCTGCGCAACTCCGCGCAGGCGAACTCGCTGCCCGACGTGGCGGCCGTGCCGGCGCTGGACCCGATCTGGTCGAACAAGCTGATCGACCTCAGTGAGATCGCCAACAACAAGACGAACAAGATCAACGCCAACTTCGTCGCCAAGGACTCGTCCGGGAAGGTGCTGTCCATCCCCTCGGACGTCACCGCGTCCGGCATGTTCATCAACAAGTCGCTGTTCGAGAAGGCCGGCGTCGCGTACCCGACCTCGCCCGACAAGACCTGGACCTGGGACGAGTTCATCAAGGCGGCCAACAAGGTCCGGGAGAAGACCGACGCCAAGTACTCCCTGACCTTCGACCAGTCGCCGTCCCGGCTGCGCGCCATGGTGTACGAGAAGGGCGGGCAGTACGTCCACGCCGACGACTCCGGCAAGTTCTCGGTGGACGAGGCGACCAAGAAGGCCGTGAACACCTTCGTCGGATGGAACGACGACAAGGTCATGCCGAAGTCGGTGTGGACCAGCGGCGCCGACCCGTCGGCCATGTTCCAGAGCGGTGACGTCGTCGCCTACTGGTCCGGCGTGTGGCAGGTCGCCTCCTTCGCGGAGAGCATCACGAAGTTCGAGTGGGCCAGCGTCCCGACCCCCGCCCAGCCGGTCCAGGCCAGTGACGTCAACAGCGGTGGCATGACGGTGGGCTTCAACAACAACGCCGACGCGTCCGCAGCCGCGAAGAAGTTCCTGTCCTGGCTGTACGAGCCGGCCCACTACCAGGCGCTGTGCGAGGCGTCCGGCTTCCTGCCCGTCGAGACCGGTCTGAACCCGACGTACCCCTTCAAGTCCGAGGCGGCGCAGGCGGCGTTCAAGCTCTACAACGAGTCGATCCCGCTCTACGACCCGATCTCCGGCTACTTCAACAAGGCCCAGACGAACTGGGTGCTGAAGGGCAAGAGCCTCGCCGACGACCCGACCAAGGCGGAGATCGGCAAGGCGATCAACGGTGAGCAGTCGGCCGACAAGGCCCTGGAGAACATCGTCGCCGGCTACAACCAGCAGGTCGGCGGCTGATCGTGGGCCGGGGGGCCGGGGGGGGGGGGGGCCCCCCCCCCCCCCGCCCCCCCCCCCCCCACAAAAGACCCCCGCAAAGGGTGAGACCCCACCAAAA
>NZ_JBIUCI010000012.1:68052-195347 GCF_044593635.1 Streptomyces sp. NPDC051913
GCTCCAACGGGTTCGTGTGTCGCCCCCCCCGCCCGGGCAAAACTGGGGCCCGGCCCGGGGGGGGGGGGGGGGGGGGGGGGGGGGGGGGGGGGGGGGGGGGGGGGCCCCCCCCCCCCCCCCCCCGGCCGCCGGCCACCCATGTGATGCCGGGCTCATGGTGTGAGCCCACCGCAATCCCATCCACCAGCACGGAGTCAGGAAGATGACAAAACGCGCCTCGGACGTGTCCGTGAGCCCGCCCAGGAGCCGCAGCAAGTACACCGTCGCGCCGCTCGTCCTCATCGCGGCCAATGTCGTGCTGTTCGCGCTGTTCTTCGTCTGGCCGGCGGTGATCGGGCTGGTCTACTCCTTCACGAACTACACAGGCGTGGGGGCGTTCCAGTTCATCGGACTGGACAACTACCAGAACCTGGCCGGGGACTCCACGTTCTACGACGCGTTGATCCGCACGCTGCTGTACACCGTGCTCTTCGTGCCACTGAACTTCGTGCTGTCGCTGCTCATCGCCAACCTGCTGGTGAGCAAGCACGCCAAGGGCGCCTCGGTGGCCCGCGTCTTCTTCTTCATCCCGTGGCTGCTGTCGCCCATCATCGTGGGTGTCCTGTGGCGATGGCTGTTCGGCGAGAACTTCGGACTGGTCAACTACCTCATCGAGAAGGTCGGCGGAAGCGCCGTTCCCTGGCAGTCGAACGCGGACCTGTCACTGATCGTGGTCGCGGTGGCGGCGTCATGGGCCTGGACGGGCTTCTCCATGCTGCTGTTCATCGCGGCGATCAAGAACGTACCGACGTCGTACTACGAGGCGGCGGCGCTCGACGGCGCCGGTCCGTGGCGCCAGTTCTTCAGCATCACCCTGCCGAGCATCGCGCCCACCTCCTTCATCGTCATCCTGCTCAACACGATCCACGCGATGAAGGAGTACGCCGTGTTCGCCTCCCTCAACAACGGCGGACCCGGAACGTCGAACAACCTGCTGGTCCAGTACATCTACCAGACCGGCTTCAAGTCCGGCCAGATCGGCTACGCGAGCGCCGCGTCGTTCGTGCTCATGCTCATCCTGATGGCCGTCGCGGCCATCCAGATGATGGTCAACCGGCGGGTGGAGAACCGATGACAACCACAGACATGCCGCGCAAGGTCGACGCCGACTCCGTACGGGCCGTCTCCAAGAAGAAGTCCCGCGGCTCGGCGACCGGCGGGCTTCGGCGTGCGATTGCCCCGACGACTCTGCTGTGGTTCATGGCAGCCCTCTACGGAATCCCGGTGCTGTGGTTCGTCCTCAGCTCCTTCAAGCCGGCGGGGGACCTGTTCTCCCTTCCGCTGACGGTGTTCCCGGACAACCCCACCGTGTCGGGTTACAAGGAAGCGTGGGCAAGCGCCAACTTCGCCCAGTACTTCATCAACACGACCCTCGTGTGTGTGATCGCGACGATCCTCACGGTGGGAGTCAGCTGCTGCACCGGGTACGCGCTGGCCAAGTACGACAACAAATGGCTCAAGGCCTTCTTCGTCTGCATCCTGGCCACCACGATGCTGCCGGCCGAGGTCATGCTCGCCCCGCTGTTCCTGGTGGTCCGAGACCTCGGCTTCTACAACTCGCTCTCCGGCATCATCCTCCCGGCCCTGCTCACCGCGACCGGCTGCTTCATGTTCCGCCAGTTCTTCCTGACGGTCCCCGACGAGCTCATCGAGGCCGCCCGTATCGACGGCGCGAAGGAGCTGTCGATCTTCCTGAGGATCATGGTGCCGCTGTCCCGGCCCATCGCGCTGACGCTCGCCATCCTGTCGTTCCAGTGGCGGTGGAACGACTACATCTGGCCGCTGCTGATGCTGAACGACCCCGACAAGTTCACCGTGCAGATCGGCATCCAGAGCCTCGTCGGTGCGCAGAACATCAACTGGTCGGTGCTGCTGGGCGGTTCGGTCATCTCCATGATCCCGCTGATCGTCGTCTTCCTGGTGTTCCAGAAGTACGTCATGAACGCCGACATCAACGCCGGCCTGAAGGACTGACCTTGCCCGACCCGCTCGACCACGAGTTCGTCCGTGAAGCGGCCCGCGCGGCCGACCGGTCGGTCGCCCCCCTGTCGGCCGACCCGGACGCGGAACCCGTCGGCGTGCCGCACCGTGGTCTGGCGCGCCGGGTGAAGACCCTGATCGCGGCATACCGTTCCCCGGACTCGGCACTGCACGGCAGCGGACAGGCCGTCGCCGCCGCACTGACCCACCTGCGCGCCCTACGGGCCGTGCAGACGCCCTCCGGCCTCTTCGCCGGCGGCGACAACGTGCAGTCCCCGCCGGACTCCGCGTTCACCGTCAACGACGTGTGCGACGCCCACGTCCTCGCCGCCGACGCGGGACCGGAACTGGACGAAGTGACGGCCGCGCTCGCCGAGATCGCCGGCGCCGCCGCCGAAAGCCTCCTGACCGGTGGCGTGCACACCCCGAACCACCGCTGGGAGCTGAGCGCGGCGCTCGCCCGGCTGCACCGGTCGTTCCCCGACGACCGGCTGCGCGCCCGCGCCGAGGAGTGGCTCGCCGAGGGCGTCGACATCGACACGGAGGGCCTGTACTCGGAACGCAGCGCCGTCTACGCCTCCATCGTGACCAACCCGGCGCTGCTGTTGCTGGCGGAGGTGCTCGGCCGCGGCGACCTGCTGGACGCGGTCGCACGCAACCTCACCGCGACCCTGGACCTGATCAGGCCGGACGGCACGGTGGAGACCGTCCACTCGCGCCGCCAGGACCAGCGGCTGTCGTTCGCGCTGTGGCCCTACCTGCCGCACTACCGGCTGCTCGCGATCCGTACCGGCCGGGGCGACTTCGCCCGCGCGGCCCGCCTGGCGGCCGCCGACGGCATCGAGGATTCCGACCTGCTCGCCCAGACCTTCCTCACCCCGGATCTGTGCCGCGTCCTGCCGGCCCCGGACGCGCAGGAGCTCCCGCGCGACCGATACCTCCCCACCGCACGTCTGGCCGTACACGCCTCGGCCACCGCGCACACCGTGGTGTACGGCGGCTCCGACGTGCCCGAGCACCGGCGCATCCGCTCGGGCCTCGCCTGCAACCCCACCTTCCTGCGCCTGTTCGCCGGTGCCGCCGTCCTCGACGCGGTCCGCCTCTCGCGCGTGTTCTTCGACCTGGGCCCGTTCCGCGCCGCCGACATGGAACGGCCGGCCGACCACCGGTACCGGCTCACCCAGACCCTCACCGCCGCCTACTACCAGCCGCTCCCGAAGGACCACAGGCGCGACGACGGCGCCTACCGCCTGGTGGACGAGGGCCGCTTCTCCGCCGCGATGGCCTTCCCGGACCGCCCTCAGGACGAGGTCTCCCACACGACCCGGGTCGAGGTCGACCTGCGGGACGACGGCGCCGACCTGCGGATCGACATCAGCGGCCCCCCGGTGCCCTGGGCCCTCGAACTGACCTTCCGGCCGGGCGGCGAGCCGCAGGGCGCCGTACCGCTCGACGACGGACGCTGGTGCCTGACGACCGAGCCGCTGACCTACCGCGTCGGCGACGACGAGATCCGCGTCGAGGCCGCCGTCGAGGCGGGCGAACCGCTCGCCGGTCCTGACCGGAGCGAGATACTGCGCTACGACCCGGGGCAGGACCACACCGTGGTCGGCGGCACCGACGCCACGACCGGCAACCGCGTCTACCTCGGCGGGCTCGGCCCGCACACCCTGACCCTCGCACTGCGCGCCAAGGCCGTCTCCGGCACGAAGGACTGATCTCCGTGTACCTCCCTCGCCAGCTCGGCCCGCTGCACGACCTGCCGGACACCCCCGAGGCGTACGACGCCGTCCTGTCCGACGTGACCGAGCAGGCCCTCGCGCGTCTCACCCCCGAGGGCAACCTCGAACACCCCGACTGCGTCGACGACATCGGCGACACCTCGCTCGGCATCACCTCCCTGCTCGCCTTCGCCTGGCAGCGCACCAAGGACGACCGGCTGCCCGAGGCCGTCCGTCGCAGCCTCGCCTTCCATCTGCGCGAGCGGGTGTACACCGACGACAACCCCGGCTACCCGAACCTCAGCGTGCGCAACTCCGGGCTGCCGTACGCCCGTTACACCCTCGCGGCCGGTGCGCACCCCATCGGCGACTGGCCGAGCACGGTGTGGGCGCTGCTCCAGGCGGTGAACGTGCTCGACGCGGCCGACGGTCTGGTCGAGGACGCGCAGCGCGCCGAACTCCTCGACGTGGCCCACGGATACTGGCGCTGGCTCACCGAGGCGACCTTCTTCAACCCGCAGGAAGCGGGCAACCAGGCGATCGGCTGCGTCGTCGGCGGCCTGATGCTCGCCCGCCATCTCCCCCCGGAGCGAGGGGAGTCGGTCAGCGCCCGGGCCATCGAGCTGTACGTCGAGAAGATCCGCGCCCACCGCGTCGCCGACCGCGGCGCGCTCCTGCCGCCCGAGCACGGCGGGGCCTACGACAACAACTACGGTCCGATCTCCCTGTCCTTCCTCGCCCAGGCCCACCGGGTCAGCGGCGCGGAGATCTTCGCCGAGGACGGCGAGGCGCTGGCCCGCTACGTCGACGCCCGGCTGACGAACGGCGGCTTCGACAACGGCGGCCCGCGCTACAGCGAGCAGCACTCCGCCTTCGAATCGGTCCTGGGCCTCAGGTACTTCGGCGCCCGCATCGGCGCCGACCTCGGCCGCTACCGGGCCGACAGCCGCTGGGCGCGGCACGCGGTCAAGGAGGACGGCGGCGTCGACGGCCACTTCGCGTGGATGCTGGTGTGGCAGATCCAGGACACGACGCGCTGGCACCGGGAGGCGTCCACGGCGGTCGCCCGGCACCAACTGCGCGCCGGGACGGTCTCCGTGGCCTTCGACGGCCGGATGACCCCGGCGGTGGTCGAGGCCGCGGGCACCTACTATCTGCCCGCGGCCGTGAACCGCCAGCACGGCTTCGGCCCGGTGGTCGACGGCTTCCTGCTGTGCCGCCCCATGGGCGAGGTCCGCGTCCGCGATCTGCGCACCGGCGGCCTCACGGCCAAGCTGGTCACCAAGCCGGCCGTCGGCCGCGATCACGTCCTGCGGCATGTGCGGTCCCTGTACGTCACCGACGGCACGACCCTGTGGACGACGGTCGCGGTGGAGCGGCTCCCCGGGGCTCCCTATCTGCTCGCCGGCATGCCGTACGCCACGGACGAGGGCGACCGCGTTCGCCGTACCGCCGACGCCGCCGAGGTCGTCGCCGCCGGTGCGCTGCGGCTGACACACCCCGAGTCGCAGGGCATCGAGCACTTCGACGCCCGCTCGGAGCAGACCCAGGAGCAGGCGGCGTTCGCGCTCGCCGCCGACCCCCGCGGCTACGGCAACCCCGACGAGGGCTGGCTGCACCTGGTGTCGTCCACGGCCCTGGAGGCGGAGCCGGCGCCGGACGCGCCCGCGGACCTGCACGTCTTCGCCGTGCGCTACGGGCCCGGCGGCGCGTTCACGCCCGCGTTCGAGCACGGCACCGAGGGCCTGACCGTCCGCACCGAGGCCTTCACCGCCGTCATCGGCGATCCGGCCGGAGACGCCCACGGCGAGCCGGAGTTGACCCTGCGCGCGTGAGTCCTACCGGAACGCGGCGGCGTTCCGGCGCGCCCACTCCCCGAACGTGCCCGGCGCCCGGCCGCTGACCCGCTCGACATCGGGGCTGACCCGCTGCTCGGCCGGGGTGGGTGTGCCGAGGACGGCGAGGGTGGTGTCGGCCACCGGCTCGGGCATGAACCGCAGCAGCCGCGCCCGCGCCTCGTCCCGGCCCAGCTCGACGAACCGCACCGGCTCACCCACCGCCACCCCGAGGGCCACGGCCTGCTGACGGGGCGTCACCAAGGTGGGTCCGGTCAACTCGTAGGCCTGCCCAGCGTGTCCGTCCTCACGCAGGGCCACCGCGGCCACCGCCGCGATGTCGGCCGGGTCGACCGTGGGCAGACCGACGTCCCCGAACGGCGCGGCCACGGTGCGCTGTTCACGGACCGACTCCACCCACTGGAACGCGTTGGAGTGGAAGCCGCCCGGTCGCAACAGCGTCCATTCCAGCCCCGAGCGCCGTACGGCCTCCTCGATGGCGCGGCCCGTGCCACCGTGCGAGGCCGACTCCGGCCTGGTCACCACACCCAGCGAGGACAGCAGCACGACCCGCCGCACTCCGCCCGCCGCAGCCACCTCCAGCAGCCGCGGAACATCGAGCAGATGCGCGACCGGACCGCCGTCGTGCAGGAACAGTGCCTCCGCGCCGTCGAACACGGGCTTGAGGCTGTCGGGATCCGTCAACTCCGCCCGCCGCGGCAGCACGCCGTCCGGGACGTCCCCCTCGGCGATCCGCCGGGACGTCGCCGTCACCCGGGCCCCCGACGCGGCCAGCGTCCGGACGAGCTCCCGGCCGACGTTCCCCGTCGCCCCCGTCACCACGATCATGAGCAACTCCCTTGTGAAACCGGCCTTGTTGCCGATGAAGGGACGCTAACACCGTGGATATAGTAGGTACCTAGAGGAAAGTGACTACCCCGGAGGAACGCGGATGCAGGTCACGGACACCACCACGGAACCCGAACTCGCCTGCCCCATAGCCCCGGTGGTGGACATCGTGTTCAGCCGCTGGACCACCCCGATCCTGTGGAGCCTGCACGCGCACGGCCGGCAGCGGTTCGTGGAACTGGAGCGGCGCATCGCCAGGATCACGCCGAAGGTGCTGACGCAGCGGCTGCGCCAGCTGGAGCGGGACGGCCTGGTCGTACGGACGTACCACCCCGAGGTGCCGCCGCGCGTCGAGTACGAGATCAGCGAACTCGGCCGTAGCCTCGCCCCGCTCTTCGCGCATCTCGCCGACTGGTCGGCCGATCACCTCGGCGAGGTCGAGAAGGCCAGGCAGACCTACGACGAGGCCTGACGCGGCACCGGCGGATCCGCGCGCCTACGACGCCGCCTGCCGCCCCGGGGCGTCGAGCGCGGCGACCGGCACGATCAGATCGGCCCGGTCCCGGGTCGCCGCGACCAGTTCGGCGTTGCGCTGATCCGTGCGCGTCACCCAGGCCACGGCCGCCTCGTGCCCCTTGCCGAACTCCTCGTGCCGGGCCACCAGGCGCCGGATCCGCTCCGCCTCGGCCAGCTCGCAGAACCACACCTCGTCCAGCTGCTCCCGCACCCGCGTCCAGGCGCCCGTGCCCAGCAGCAGGTAGTTCCCCTCGGTCACCACCAGCCGGGCCGACGGCGGCACCGGGACCGCCCCCGCGATCGGCTGCTCCAGCACCCGCTCGAAGCCGGGCGCGTACACGATGTCGTCCCCGTCCTCCTCGCCGCGCAACCGACGCAGCAGCGCTGCATAGCCCGCCGCGTCGAAGGTGGGCGGCGCGCCCTTGCGGTCCCGCAGGCCGAGCCGGTCCAGTTCGACGTCGGCGAGATGGAAGCCGTCCATCGGGACATGCGCCACCCACGGCTCCCCACCCGCGTTCAGCTCCCGCACCAGCGTCTCGGTGAGCGTCGTCTTGCCCGCGCCGGGACTGCCCGCGACACCGAGAAGCGCGCGCCGCCCGCCCTGGACCAGGGAACGGGCACGAAGAAGCAGGTCGTCGAATGTCAGCGGCACACTGGAGAGTGTGCCACCCGGCCACCCGGCCGCCCGACGAAGGAGAACGCGGGGAGGGGATGCAGGAAGGAGCCGCCACCGTGACCGACGACGACGCACAGATCCGGGCCCTGATCACGAAGTGGGCCGACGCCGTCCACCGCGGCGACCTCGACGGCGTCGTCGCCGACCATGCCGAGGACATCGTCATGTACGACGTACCGCCGCCCCACCACGGCATCCACGGGCTCGCCGCCTACAGCGCCGCCTGGCCGCCGTTCTTCGCCTGGCAGGCGCAGGGCGCCTGCTTCGACATCGAGTCCCTCGACGTCACCGCGGGTTCCGACGTCGCCTACGCCCACGCGCTGCTGCGCTGCGCCACCCCCGAGGAGCTCGCCGAACACCCCGACCTGCGGCTACGGCTGACGTTCGGTCTGCGCAAGGAGGACGGCCGCTGGCTCGTGGCGCACGAGCATCACTCGTTCCCTCACGACTGACCCGCCCCATCCGGAACCAGCCGATATGACCGATCGTCATACAACTGGGCGAACATCGCGCTGCGTACGGCACGGCTGCGGGTTAATTTGTCCCTGTTTCGCGGTTTTCGCGGCCCCTGACCAGGGCTGAGCACCTCCATGGCAGTGACGGGGTAAGGGGTGGACGATGGCGCACGGCATGAATGCCCTGCTCGCCGAAGCACGACGGAGTGACAGGGCGATCGTGCCCGTCATGTCCCGGAACTGGCGGGGGGACGCACTTCTCGCCGCCGTCGCGGGAGTCTTCGTACTCGCGCAGTTGCTGCTCGTACGGCCGGGGATGGGCCTCGGCTGGGACGAGGCGGTGTACGTCAGCCAGGTCGGCTCCGGTGCTCCGCCCGCCTTCTTCAGCGCACCGCGGGCCCGCGGGGTCTCCCTGCTGGTGGCGCCCGTCGCGTCCTGGTCGACGTCCACGGAACTGCTGCGCGTCTACCTCGCCGTGCTCTCGGGCCTCGGCCTCTACCTCGCTCTGTGCGTGTGGCGCGGGCTGTTTCGGGTGCGCGTCCTGGCCGGTGCGGGGGCGCTGTTCGCCTCCCTGTGGGTGACCCTCTTCTACGGCCCGCAGGCCATGCCCAACTACTGGGTCGCCATCGGCGCCCTGATCGCCGTGGGCAGTTACCTCAAGGGCCATGTCCGGGGGCTCCTGGCGGGCGCCGCCCTGATGGCGTGGATGCGGCCCACCGACGCGGTCTGGGTGACCGTGCCGCTGCTCGTGCTCATGGTGGCCGCCCGGCGGTGGCGCCTGCTGACCGCGCTCCTCGCGGGGCTCGTGCTCGGTGCCGTGGAGTGGGTCGTCGAGGCGTACGTCGCGTTCGGCGGCCTGGGCGAGCGGCTCCACGAGGCCTCGGGCATCCAGGGCGGGCTCGGCTGGAACATGGCCGTCGACGACCAGATGCGCAGTCTGGTGGGGCGTGCGCTGTGCCGGCCGTGCACCGGATCGATGCCGAACCCGCTGATCACCGCATGGTGGTACGTCCTTCCGGTGCTCGCCGCGGTCGGTGTCGCCGTCGCCGTCCGCGCCGGCCGAGCCGAGCGCACGCTGGTACCGCTCGCCTGCGCCGTCACGGCGGCCGTCCCGTACCTGTTCATGATCGGATACGCCGCACCGCGCTTCCTGCTGCCCGCCTACGCGCTGCTCGCCCTCCCGGTCGCCGACGCGCTGCTCCACCTGGCCACACGCCCGAACGGCGCCTGGCGGCCCGTGGCGGCCACCCTGCTCGCACTCGGCCTCGCCGGACATCTGGCCGTCCAGCTGAACGTCCTGGACCGCACGGTCTCCAACGCCACCGCCGCCCGGCAGGGCTGGGAGCGGACCGCCGCCGAACTGCACCGCCTGGGTGTCCGCCCGCCCTGTCTGCTCACCGGCCACGAAGCCATCCCGGTCGCCTATTACACCGGCTGCTCCTCGGCGGCGACCGGCGGCCACAACGCCAACTCCACCGCGGCCGAGATCCGCGACACGGCCCGCCGTGTCCCGGTCGCCTTCCTCACCCCGCCGGAGGGCGGCACGGCCCGGTACGCGCGGGACTGGACGCCGTACCGGGCGGGCGGGGTGCTGGTGCGGCTGGCGCCGCCGGGGCCGGCGGTCGGTGGCCGATGACGTCCGAACCGGTCGTCATCGGCCCCTCGCGAAGACGCGTCTACTGGCACACCGCGGTGACCCTCGCCGTGCTGGTGGGTGCGGGCTGTCTGGCCCGGCGGCACTGGCCGGTGCTGGAGCGCGGGGCCGTGGGACTCACCGTCGCCGACCAGGGGTGGCTGCTGGTCGGCGGTGCGGCGGCCGTCGCGACCTGGGCGTGCGCCGCGCTGGCCCAACAGGGCGCGGTCGTAGCGCGGTTGCCCCAGGGGCGCCTGGTGGCCGCGCAGTTCGCCGCCGGTGCCGCCAACCACCTGCTGCCCGCCGGGCTCGGTGCAGGCGCGGTGAACCTGCGTTTCCTCATGCGCTGCGGACTGCCCGCGGGGCGTGCCGCGAGCGCCCTCGCGGTCAAGGGCACCGCCGCCGCGGCGGTCCGGGCCGTGCTGATCGTCGCCCTCGCGGTGGCCTGCCCCGGCGTCCTGCGGGTGCCGCGGCCGAACCTCGTCGTCCTGGCCGTCGGGTGCGCCGCCGTCGTGGGCGTCGCCGTCCTCCTGGCCGTGCCCCGGTGCCGGCGTGTCCTCGCCGTCGTCCTCGCGGACATCAGGGCCGTGCACGCCAACCCGCCCCGCGCGGCGGCGCTCTGGGGCGGCCAACTGGCCTTCGCCGCGCTGCACGCCCTCGTCCTGATCGCCGTCGCCCAGGCCGTCGCGCTCTCCCTGCCCCCGGCCCGGGTGGCGCTCCTGTACGTCGCCGCCAGCAGCGCCGCCGCCCTGCTGCCCACGCCCGGCGGCCTCGGCTCCCTCGACGCGGCCCTCGCCTTCGCCCTCACCGCGAGCGGCGCCCCGGGCACGGCCGCCGCCTCCGCCGTCCTCGGCTACCGCCTGCTGACGGTGTGGCTGCCCCTGCTCCCGGGGCTGATGGTCCTGGCCGTCCTCGTGCGCCGCAAGTCCCTCTGACCCGGACCGTGTTTCCGCTCCGCGCAGTTCAGGTAGGACATGTGTGCCGGCCCGGAGACGAGCAGGGGGAACGCGATGACGGCGAGTGAGCAAGGAGGGCGTCTGGGGGAGGAGTTCTTCACTCCCGGGACCTCGTCCTTCACCGATTTCCTGACCGTCCACCGCCCGGCCCTGCTGCCCACGCGCCGGCCCTTCCCCGACGGTGTGCGCGCCGCCCCCGACCGCTTCCCGCACGGCACGACCGTGCTGGCCCTCGCCTACCGCGACGGCGTGCTGATCGCCGGTGACCGCAGGGCCACGATGGGCAACCTCATCGCCCAGCGCGACCTGGAGAAGGTGCACCCCGCCGACGACTACACCGCCGTCGCCTTCGCGGGCACCGTCGGTCTCGCGCTCGACATGGTGAAGCTGTACCAGGTCGAGCTCACACACTTCGAGAAGATCGAGGGCATCCCGATGACCCTCAACGCCAAGGCACGGCGGCTGGCCGGCATGATCCGGCAGAACCTCGGCCAGGCCATGCAGGGTCTCGCGGTCGTGCCACTGCTCACCGGGTACGACGACACGGCGCCCGAGGGCGAGCGGGGCCGCATCTTCAGCTTCGACGTCGCCGGCGGCCTGTACGAGAAGCGCGACTTCCATGCCGAGGGATCCGGATCGCCCTATGCCCGGGGCGCGTTGAAGAAGCTGTTCCACCGGGGCATGTCCCGGCGCGATGCCGCCCTCGCCGCCCTCCAGGCGCTGTACGACGCGGCGGACGACGACTCAGCGACCGGCGGACCGGACATCAACCGCCGGATCTTCCCGATCGTCTCGGTCATCACCGGCGACGGCTTCGAGCGGCTGCCGGAACAGGAGACGGAGGAGCTGAGCCGCGAGACGGTGGGGCAGCGCCGCACCCGCCCGGACGGCCCCCACGCGACGCCCTGAGCTCCCGCTTTCCCCTCCCGTGGGGAAGATCTGCCACGGCCTTTACTGCACATGAGTTGCAGTTACCGGAGGATGGCACAAGGCTGCCTGCAGCGGCCGCTTCGCCGAACGAAAGATCCTCCCGATGCCGGTCGCCCCTGACTCCGCTCCGCCCCTCCCCGCCTCGGCCTCGGGAAACGCCGGGCTCTGGCAGCGCGTCCGCGGCTCCATGACGCGTGAGGAGTGGATCAGGGTCGGGGGGATGGCCGGGTTCGTCCTCGCCCTGCACCTCATCGGCTGGTTCACCCTGGTCGCCCTCGTCGCGCCCGAGCATTACAGCGTCGGTACGAAGTCCTTCGGCGTCGGCATCGGCGTCACCGCGTACACGCTCGGCATGCGGCACGCCTTCGACGCCGACCACATCGCGGCGATCGACAACACCACCCGCAAGCTGATGGGGGAGGGGCAGCGGCCCCTGTCGGTGGGATTCTGGTTCTCGCTCGGCCACTCCAGCGTCGTCTTCGGCCTGACGTTCCTGCTCTCCCTGGGCGTGAAGGCCCTCGCGGGTCCGGTCCGAGACGACGGCTCCTCGCTCCACGACATCACCGGTCTCATCGGTACGACGGTCTCCGGGACCTTCCTGTACGTCATCGCCGGCATCAACCTGGTGATCCTGGCCGGGATCTGGAAGGTGTTCCGCCGGATGCGCGCGGGAACCTTCGACGAGGCCACCCTTGAGGAGCACCTCGACAACCGCGGCTTCATGAACCGCCTCCTGGGCCGGGTCATGGGGTCGATCACCAAGCCCTGGCAGATGTACCCCCTCGGCCTCCTCTTCGGCCTGGGCTTCGACACCGCCACCGAGGTCGCGCTGCTCGTCCTGGCGGGCTCGGGCGCGGCGTCCGGCCTGCCCTGGTACGCGATCCTGTGCCTGCCCGTCCTCTTCGCCGCCGGCATGTCCCTCCTGGACACGATCGACGGCACGTTCATGAACTTCGCCTACGACTGGGCGTTCTCCAAGCCGGTCCGCAAGGTCTACTACAACCTCACCATCACCGGTCTGTCGGTCGCCGTGGCCCTTCTGATCGGCACGGTCGAACTCCTCGGCCTGCTCGCCGAGAAGCTCGACCTGCACGGCCCGTTCTGGACCTGGATCTCCGGCCTCGACCTCAACACCCTCGGCTTCGCGGTCGTAGCCCTGTTCGTGTTGACCTGGGCTGTCGCCCTGGTGGTGTGGAAGGTGGGGCGAATCGAGGAGAAGTGGACGAGGGACCTCGCGGACTGACCCCGCTCACGCCCGAAGGTCCTTGCGCCACTTCAGGATCTGCTTCTCCGGATCTCCCGTGTACGACCAGGGCGTTGGTGTGGCGCGCGGGCCCTGCACGCGCAGCAGCGTGCCCGCGATGTCCGTCAGGCCCGCGTGACAGGCCGCGTGGGTCAGGTAGTTGAGGTCGCGCAGTTCGCCGGGGGCGATCGTGGTGCCGGGGCGGTCGGCGAACCAGCGTTGCCAGGTGCGGCGTACGTCGCTGACGGCGCCGTCGTGGGTCCAGTGCTCGGCGAGGCCGACCGCCGACTGGCGCCCCTTGGCCGCGTCCAGGGCGTAGCGGTACTCCTCGACGCGGGCGTACTGGACCAGCACCGGCAGCGCGCATCCCGGCGGCGCCACCCCGGCCGCGTCGCGGGCGAAGTCGTACATCAGGCCGTGCGTGCCGTGCCAGCGGGAGGAGTAGTAGTGGAGTATCTGGAGATGGCCCTCCACGCTGTACGGGTCACGTCGGTGCAACTCGTCCCACCAGCGCGCCAGTTCCTGTCTGCGGACCCCCGACGGGTACAGCCGGGCGACGGAGATGAGGGAGATCCAGGGCGTGGGATCGTCCGGATACGCGTCGGCGGCCTGGAGGCAGGACAGCACGGCGGTGTCGATGCGGTGCTGGTCGATCGGCACGCCGCGGCCCGCGGCGATCGCCACGTTGAAGGCCCTCGCGGTCTCCGTCGCCGCCCGCAGCACCAGCGCGTCTGCGCTGTGCGGCTCGGCGGCCAGCCATGACTCGGCCGTAGAACTGCCCGCGCAGGCCTGTGCGAGCAGCCGGACGCGGTGGCCGCGGCTGAGCCACTCGGGGCCGGTCGCGCGCAGCAGTTCCCGCAGCCCCTGCCAGCGGCCGATGACGATGTCGTGGCGGGCGTCGGTGAGGGCCGTGTCACCGCAGTCGGGATCGAAGTCGAGGGAGAAGCGGTCTCGCGCCATGGCGGGCTCCCTCAGAAGTCGGTCGGGAGACCCTGGTGGACACGGGACTGCGCGACCACGACGCCGTCGGGGACGTAGTCCGCCTCCACGGTGTGCGTGGCGTCCAGTTTGGCGGGGCGGTAGTAGTCGCTGCCCTGTCGCCAGTACCAGAGCATCGGCAGGACTCCGACGGCCAGACCGCCGATGCCGATGGTGATCGCGGCGGCGCTCAGCTCGCTCAGCGACTCGACGAAGATCCAGAACATGAACACGGCGCCGAGCAGTGGCCACAGGCCCCCGAGCAGGAAGTTGGCCGCCGACTTCAGCAGCATCTTGCGGTAGGCGACGACCACCGCGAGGCCCGCGAGTCCGTAGTACACGGCGATCTGGAGGCCGATCGCCGAGATCGCGTCGGAGAGGATGTCGCCCACGGTGCCCAGCAGGTTGGAGGCGATCAGCATCACCAGCGCCACCACTCCGACCACGCTGATGGCCACCCACGGAGTGTTCCACCGGCGGTGCACCTTGCCGAGCGCCGACGGCATCGTACGGTCGCGGCCCATCGCGAACAGCGAACGCGTGACCTGGATCAGCGTGGTCTCCAGCGTCGCGATCGTGGACAGCATGACCGCGACGACGAGCAGCTTGCCGCCCCAGCCCGGCCAGATCTCCTCACCCAGCACCGCCAGCACGTTGGCGTCGTTCTCCTCGATCTGCCGCGAGGACAGCACCACGTTCACCGCGATGGTGAACGCCTCGAAGAGCAGGAAGACGATGCCCACCCCGATCAGGCCCGCGAGTCCGGTCGTACGACGGCTGTTGCGGGTCTCCTCGGAGAGGTTGCTGGTGACGTCCCAACCCCAGTAGTAGAACGCCGCGATGAGCGCCCCCGACGCGAAGCCCGAGACGCCGTCGAACTGGCCGAAGCCGAGCCAGGACCAGTCGAAGGCGCGGGCGTTGTCCGCGTGGAGGAGGGCGAGCACCGCGAACAGGGCGAGTATGGCGAGTTCGATGCCGGACATGAGCAACTGGGCGCGGACGGTGAGCCGGGCGCCGCCGAGCACCACCAGCAGCATCGCCACGAACCAGGCCGCGCCGACCAGCGTCGACAGCGCCGTGTTCTCGGCGAGTTCCTCGTCGAACAGGGCCAGTGTCATCGACCCGGCGGGCAGCGAACCGGCCACCATGAAGATGGTCGCCGACACCACCAGGGCCCAGCCGCTGAGGAAGCCGAGGAACGGGTGGAGCGTGCGGCCCACCCAGGAGTAGCTGGCGCCCGCGTTCACGTCGATGCGGCCGAGATAGCTGAACGCGAGGGCGATGCCCAGCATGGGGATCGCGCAGTACAGCAGGGCGGCCGGGCTGGCCAGGCCCACCGCGCCGACGAGGACGGCGGTGGTGGCGGCGATCGAGTACGCCGGGGCGCTGCCCGCGACGGCCATCACCACCGTGTCGAAGGTTCCGAGGGCGTTGGCCTGCAGCCCTCTGCCCCTGTTGTTGCTCATGACTTGCTGCTTTCCGTCGTGCACGACGCAGGGACGACCAGGCCCCGACGGCGTTGGGGGGTGGGGGGTGGAACCCGCCTCCCACGACGAGGGATGGCCTCGGGCAAGGGGCGGCACAAAGGGGGGCGGCAGACACCGTTCAGCATTGCGTCGGCAGACGGTCACACCGTGTGTGCGAGTGATGATAGCCCTACCCGTCGGCCTTTCAAGATTGGGCGGAGGGCAATCTCCCGTTTCCAACTCCGCCGCAGGTCAGGGGCGTTGCCCGGGCGGAGTCGGGGGGGTGGCTCAGTCGCCGATGCGGTCGATCTGGCGGAGCTTGTTGGTGGCGTCGAGGGCGGCGACCTTGTAGGACTCCGCGAGCGTCGGGTAGTTGAACACCGCGTCGACGAGATAGTCGACCGTGCCACCGCAGCCCATCACGGACTGGCCGATGTGGATGAGCTCGGTGGCGCCGGTCCCGAAGCAGTGCACACCGAGCAGGGTGCGGTCCTCGGGGGACACCAGCAGCTTCAGCATGCCGTGCGAGTCGCCGATGATCTGTCCGCGGGCCAGCTCCCGATAACGGGAGATACCGACCTCGAACGGGACGCTCTCCTCGGTGAGTTGGTCCTCGGTCCGGCCCACGAAGCTGATCTCGGGGATGGTGTAGATACCGATGGGCTGGAGGTGGTGCATCCGCCCGACCGGCTCCCCGAACGCGTGGTACGCGGCCGAGCGCCCCTGTTCCATCGAGGTGGCGGCCAGCGCCGGGAAGCCGATGACATCTCCCACGGCGTAGATGTGCGGCACCTCGGTGCGGTAGAACTCGTCGACCGTGATCCGCCCGCGCCGGTCCGCCGACAGGCCCGCCTTGTCGAGGTCGAGGTCGTCGGTGAGGCCCTGGCGGCCCGCCGAGTACATCACGGCGTCGGCGGGGATCTTCTTGCCGCTCTCCAGGACGGTCAGCGTGCCCCGCGGATGCCGCTCCACCGCGGCCACCGTCTCCCCGAACCGGAAGGTCACGGCCAGGTCCCGCAGGTGGTACTTGAGCGACTCGATCACCTCGACGTCGCACAGGTCGAGCATCCCGGCCCGCCTCTCCACCACGGTGACCTTGCTGCCGAGCGCGGCGAACATGGACGCGTACTCCATGCCGATGACCCCGGCGCCGACGATGACCATCGAGCGCGGAACATGCTCCAGGGCGAGGACGTTGTCGGAGTCCATGATGGTGCGCCCGTCGAACTCGACACTGTCCGGGCGGGCCGGCCGGGTGCCGGTGGCGATGACGACGTGCTCGGCGCTCAGCAGCCGTTCATGACCGGTCACCTCGCGCAGGGCGACGGTGTGGGGGTCGACGAAATGGCCGGTTCCGGCGTAGAGGGGGATGTGGTTGCGGGACAGCTGGCTGCGGATGACGTCCACCTCACGGCTGACCACGTGCTGGGTGCGCGCGGTCAGATCGGAGACGGTGATGTCCTCCTTCAGCCGGTAGCTCTGCCCGTACAGATCGCGCTGGGTCAGACCGGTGAGGTACAGCACCGCCTCGCGCAGGGTCTTGGAGGGGATGGTGCCGGTGTGGATGGAGACCCCGCCGACCATGTCGGGGCGGTCGATGATGGCCGCCCGGCGGCCCAGCTTGGCCGCGGCGATGGCGGCCTTCTGGCCACCCGGACCGGATCCGATGACGAGCAGGTCGAAGTCGAAGTCAGGCACCCTCCGGAGTCTGACAGCCCGAGGGTGCGCTGCGGAAGACCGGGCAACTCACCGACGCCGATGATCAGTTGGACCGCCGCGGTCGAGCAGGTGCCGAGCGGGTGCCGAAGTCGGCCCTCGGCGTGACAATGCCGTCATGGGTCATCGAATCGGCGACGCGAGCGCCCCCGCCCGGCTGGCCGCCCTCGACGAGGGCATCGGCCGCGACGAGCTGGCCCTCGCCACCCGCAACCACGGTCTGCCCCTGGAAGCCCTGCGTTACGACGTCACCCCGCCGGGCCTGCACTACGTACTGACGCACTACGACATCCCGTACGTCCCCGACGACACCGATTGGACGCTCACCGTCGGCGGCCTGGTCCGTAGCCCGCTCCGCCTCACCCCGGCCGATCTGCGGGCGTTCCCCCAGGTCACCACCCGGGTGACGCTGGAGTGCGCGGGCAACGGCCGGGCCCTGCTGTCGCCCCGCCCGGTGAGCCAGCCCTGGCTCGTCGAGGCGGTCGGCACCGCCGACTGGACCGGCGTACCGCTGCGGCTGCTGCTGGAGCGGGCGGGAGTCGAACCCGGCGCCGTGGACGTGGTGTTCACCGGCGCGGACCATGGCGTGGAGCGGGGCGTCGAGCAGGACTACCGGCGCGCCCTGCCGATCGGGGCCGCCACCGGCACCGAGCCGGAGGTGCTGGTGGCGTACGCGATGAACGGCGTCCCGCTGCCGCCGCAGCACGGCCGCCCGCTGCGGCTGGTCGTGCCCGGCTGGTACGGCATGGCGCAGGTGAAGTGGCTGCGCGAGGTGACCGTCGTCGCCACGGAGTTCACGGGTTTCCAGCAGTCCGTCGCCTACCGGCTGCGCCAGGACCCCGGCGACGCGGGCGAGCCCGTGACCCGGATCGTGCCGCGCGCCCTGCTGGTCCCACCGGGCTTCCCGGACTTCATGTCCCGGACCCGGGTGGTCAGGCCCGGCCCGGTCCCGCTGGAGGGGCGCGCCTGGTCGGGACGGGCGCCCGTGACCCGGGTCGAGGTCAGCACCGACGCCGGGCGGACCTGGCGCGAGGCCGAACTGGCGCCCGACGGCGGACATCGCTGGGCGTGGCGCCGATGGCACACCACCTGGACGGCGACACCCGGCGCGCACACGCTGAGCGTGCGGGCCACCGACGCCGACGGCCACACCCAGCCCCTGGAACAGCCCTGGAACCGGGGCGGCTTCGCCGTCAACCTCGTCCAGCAGGTGCCGGTGCTCTGCGTCGACGAGGAGGCGGGCACGGGGGAGTGAAGGGCCCGACGCGTGCCGGGCCCAGAACGCCTTACGTCTACGGCAGCAGCTTCTCCAGCGCGGCGGGCCCCTCCGCCTCCAGCTTGCGCCTGGCCCATTCCAGGTTGCGCGGGGTCAGGTCCCGGCCGGCGGCGAGGACCACGTCCTCGGGCGACACCTCGGTGCCGGTCCGGGTGTGGAGCAGCTCGTCGGGGGTGGCGCGGTCCTCGGCGGGCCCGGACGCGCCGGGCTGTGACGTCGGCATGATGGGTGCTCCTCGGGTCGTCATCGGGTCCGATATCACCATTAACCCGGCGGGCGCCGTGTGCATCCGGAGAGACCGGGCCCGGGGTGCCGACCGGATCGGGTGGGCGTCTAATGGGGGTAGCGAGCAAAGGTCGATGCCATGTCACCCACCCGCAGCACGCCAGGGGACGGGGGGCCCGCCGCCACCGGGGGACTGCGGCGGCTGGGGCAGTGGTGCTCCCGCCATTTCGTCGTCGTCCTCGTGGCCTGGCTGGTCGCCATCGTCGCCCTCCAGATCCTCAACCGGTCCGTCGGGGGCGAGTACGAGGACAACTTCTCCCTGCCGGACGTGCAGTCCCAGCAGGGTCTGGACGTCCTGAAGAAGCATGATCCGGCGGCCGGCGGCTACAGCAGCCAGATCGTCGTGCACGACGGGCAGAAGGCCCTGACCTCGCTGGACTCCCAGATGTCCACGACGGTCGGCGACCTCCAGAAGCTGCCGCACGTCCTGGCCGTCCAGAACCCCCTGACCGCCTCCACCTCGCCGGTCGGACCGCTGTCCAAGGACGCGAAGACGGCGTACGTCACCGTCCGCTTCGACGTCCAGCCCTCGACGCTCGGCGACGACTACCTGCACGGCGTGGACAGCTCGGTGCAGCCGCTGCGGGCGGCCGGCGCCGATGTCGAGTACGGCGGACCGCTCGGCGAACTGGCGCGACCCGCCGCCGACGACCGGGTGAGCGAACTGATCGGCTTCGCGGTCGCGATCGTCGTCCTGCTGATCGGCTTCGGCAGTGTGATCGCCGCGGGCCTGCCCCTGGTGACCGCCCTGCTCAGCGTCCTCGGCGGGCTGGCCTGTCTGGGACTGCTCGCCGCCGCGTTCACCTTCGCCACCGTCTCGCCCACCCTGGCCACGATGATCGGTCTGGGCGTCGGCATCGACTACGCCCTGTTCCAGACCACCCGGCACCGGCAGAACCTCATGGACGGCGCCGACCCGGTGGTCTCCGCGGGGCGCGCCAACGCCACCAGCGGCCGGGCCGTCCTCGTCTCCGGCTGCACGGTCATCGTCGCGCTCGGCGGTCTGTCCGCGTCCGGCGTGACCTTCATCAGCAAACTCGGCCTGGCCGCGGCCGTGACGGTCGTGACCGCCGTGCTCGGCGCGCTCACCCTGGTGCCCGCCCTGTTCGGCCTCATCGGGACCCGCATCGACCGCTACCGGGTGCGCCGCCCCGTCGCCGAGACCGACGCCGCCCCGGGGGAGACCCCGCAGGGCACCTGGCACCGCTACGCCCAGCGCGTCGAACACCACCCCCTGCGCTATCTCGCCGCGGGCGTGGTGACGGTGGTCGTCCTCGCCATCCCGGTCTTCTCCATCCAGCTCGGCCACATCGGCGACGGCGCCGACCCCACCTCCTTCACCGACCGGCGCGCCTACGACCTGATGACGGACGCGTTCGGACCCGGCTCCAACGGCCCGCTCACCGTCGTCATCGATCAGACCGCCGCGTCGTCCTCGCAGCGCTCCACGCTCGCCACACAGGTCCCGAAGACCCTTGACGGGGTGTCCGGCGCGGCCTTCGTCACTCCGCTGACCACCACCAAGGACGGCGACGTCCTGATCGGCACCGTCTACTCGAAACAGTCCCCGCAGAGCGCCGACACCACGGACCTGACGAACCGCCTGGTGGACGACACCCTGCCCGCCGCGGTCTCCGGCACCGACGCCCAGGGCTATGTCACCGGGACCACGGCCGCGCAGGTCGACTTCCGCGACATCGTGGCCAGCCGGCTGCCGCTGATCATCGGCGTGGTGGTCGCCCTGGCCTTCCTCATCATCCTCGCCGTCTTCCGGGGCCTGTTCGTCGCCGTGAAGGCGGCCGTCCTCAACGTGCTGTCGATCGCCGCCTCGTACGGGGTCGTCGTCGCCGTCTTCCAGTGGGGCTGGGGCGGGCCCGCGCTCGGTGTCTCGGGCAAGGTGCCCATCGAGAGCTATGTGCCGATGATGATGTTCGCGATCATCTTCGGGCTGAGCATGGACTACGAGATCTTCCTGCTGTCCCGCGTCCACGAGGCCTGGCTGCGCACCGGGGACGCCAAGGCGTCGGTCGCCCACGCGCTGGAGATCACCGCGCGGGTCATCACCTGCGCCGCACTGATCATGGTGAGTGTGTTCGCCGCGTTCATCGTCAGCGACAACATCGTGGTCAAGATGCTCGGACTGGGCCTCGCGGTGAGCGTGTTGATCGACGCGACCGTGGTGCGGCTGCTGATGGTGCCCGCCGTGATGACCCTGCTCGGCCGGCACGCCTGGTGGACACCGCGGTGGCTGGACCGGATCCTGCCGCACATCGACGCCGAGGGGGACCAGGAGGCGGTGGCCGAGCGTCCGAGAGTCATGCAGGACTGAGGACGAGCATCGTCACGTCGTCGACGGCGGTTCCGCAGTGGCCGAGCAGGTCACGCCACACCCGCTCCACCAGGACCGCCGGTTCGAGGTCCGTGAAGCCGGTGAGCCGCTCGGTGAGCGGATAGAACGCCCCGCCCGCTCCTCGGGCCTCGCTGACCCCGTCGGACGCCAGGAACAGCCGGTCACCGCCCCGCAACGGCACCGTGAGCCCGGTCGGAACCCCGGCCTCGACGAGCCCCAGCCCCAGCGGCGCACCGGCCGCCACCTCCAGCTCCACGGGCCGCCCCGCGCGCAGCAGCACCGGCGCCGGATGCCCGCACACCACGATCCGCACAGTACGGGCGTCGGCGGCGAAGTCCAGCAGCACGGCGGTCGCGAACAGCTCGGCGTGCGGCACGTCCGCCGAGTCCACCACCAGCCGGCGGTCGAGCCGCGCCGCCACCGACTCCGGGTCCGGCTCGTCCAGCACCGCCTCCCGGAACGCGCCCAGCAGCGAGGCGACCGTGGCGACGGCCGCCAGGCCGTGCCCCTGCACGTCCCCCATCACCGCCCGCACACCGTGCGGCCCCTGCCGTACGTCGAAGAAGTCGCCGCCGACCAGCGTCCCGCGCTGCGCCGCCCGGTACAGCCCCACGCACCGCACCGGCCCGACCCGCTCGGGCAACGGCGGAACGACGGCCCGCTGCGCGGCCTCGGCGACCGCCCGCTCGGTGACCAGCTGGGCGTCCCGGCGGCTGCGCACGTACGACACGACCACGCTCAGCGCCGAGACGAAGGCGACGGTGAGCAGGTCGGCGCTGCCGGGGTCGTCGAGCCGGAACGCCGGGACGACCAGCACGGTCACCACGAGGGCGCCGAGCACGGCAGTCGCCCCGGGGCCGTACGAGAGCACGGCCAGCGGCGGGATGGCGCCCAGCAGGAAGCCGATGTCCAACGGCTCCGGGCTCACCAGGGTCGCCGCGCACACCCCGCCCAGCAGCGCGGCGGGCAGCACCCGCACCCACCCGGGCGGCGGCGCCCCGCCCAGCCACGTCCGCCGCTCCGGCTCCCACTCCTTGGCCACGCCTCCACGGTCCACCGCCCAGGGGTGGGGCGCACGCCGAGGGCAGTGCTCACCCCATCAATTCGCTGGACCTTCGGCCGACGGGTCTCCTATCGTGTCCCTGTCACGCCCCAGGACCGACGGAAGGAGGCGAGTGCCGTGCAGTTCACCCCTATCCAGCGCTCCCTTCCCGTTGCCCCGGGCGTGCGTGCCTGACTTCCCGGGAGCGCTCCACGCAGCTTGCATCCCGGAGGAATCCATGACCGGTCTGGTCATCCGCCCGCTCGACGAGAGCACCGCTCACGACTTCGACGCCCTGCCCGACCCGCTCGGTGTGCGCGCCGCGCACCCGCTGACCCGGCACCGCCCCGACTGGCAGCGCGTCGCCCTGCGCGACGGCCGGATCGTCGCCCGCGCCGCCTGGTGGGGCGGCCCCGACGACACCGAGCCCCTCTGTGTCGACCGTCTCGACATGGCCGAGGGCGAGACGGAGGCGGCGGCGGAACTGCTGCGCACGGCGCCCTGGCGCGTCGACCTCGACTTCAGCCTGCCGCCCGGCTGGCGCGAGGACCCGGCCCTGCGCCCGGAGGTCGAGGCCCGCTTCGACGCCGCGCGAGCTGCCGGGTACGAGCTCCTCGTCGAGCGCTTCCAGTACCGCTGGACGCCCGAATGCGGCCTGCCCGAGCGCCCCGGCCGCCTCGTCTACGGCCCCGAGCCCGACGACGCGGTCTTCTTCGACGCCCTGCGCCGCATCCACTCCGTCACCCTCGACGCGCACGGCGCGAAGGCCGCCGAGGAAGGAGGCCTCGACCGGGCCGCCCAGGAGGAACTCGACTTCTTCCGCTGGTGCCCCTCCCCGCGCGAGTGGTGGCAGGTCGCCCGCACACCGGACGGCGAACTGGCCGGCATCCACATCCCCGCCCGCAACCACCAGGCCCCGATCGTCGCCTTCATCGGCGTCGTACCGGAACAGCGCGGACACGGCTACGCCTACGACCTGTTGACCGAGTGCACCCACCACCTGGTCGAGCACGGCGCCGAGTACATCGTCGCGGCCACCGACCAGGGCAACTTCCCCATGGCCGCGCACTTCGCGAAGGCCGGTTACCCGGTGACCCGGGAGCGGATCAACTTCCATCTGACAAGGTGAGCGGGACCATCGGCACCGGGTGACGGAGGCGTAGTGGGGTTCGAGGGCCAGGTCTGGCACGTAGGCGGCGGCGAGCCGGTGGGGGAGATCCTCATCGACGACGCCGACTTCCCCTGGCTCTCGGGCCGCTTCACGGCGGGGCCCGGCTACGACGCCGTACGAGAACTGTTCGCGCGGGAACTCGTCCTGGCCGAACGGGACGAGGACGGTCACTGGGCGGAGTGGGAGCGGGTCCACGACGAGATCCGGCGACGTGTGTCGCTGGTCTCGCCGGACGGCCCGGTCCCCGAGTTCCTGCTGCACATCGAGGGCGACCGGGCCTGGTTCCGGTGGAGCGACAAACCGTTCGACGCCTAGGGCCTGTCCGGCGGATCGGGTCGCAGGGAAGCGCGGCGCCTCATTGACGCCGGTGAGCGGGGCTTGGGGCGTCCAGCTGCAAGGCGGAGGAGGGCGGCGACGCGGAGCGTCGGCAACCGACGACAACGCCGCAGGTGGGCGTCCCAAGCCCCGCGTCTGCGGCATGATCCGCCGGACAGGCCCTAGCCGTCGTGCCTGGGATCTTTTACCGTCGACGCCGGTCGTGGAGAGGATCCCCTGTGCAGCGAACAGCCGACGCCGTCGCCTACCACTACGCACTCGGCGCCGGGCCGTGGACGATGTCCCCCGTCGCCCGCGGCGCGCTGGGACAGATCTGGAAGCTGTCGGGTGGCGGCTCCGCGTGGGCGGTGAAGGAACTGCTCTTCGGCTGCGACGAGGAACAGGTGCGGCGGGAGGCCGCGCTGCGGGACGCCGCCGAGGAGTTGGGGATCTGCGCGCCCCGGCTGATGGCCAACCGCGCGGGCGCCCATGTCACGCGACTCGACGGGTCCTACGTCAAGGTGTACGACTGGGTCGGCGGCGGCGAGGCGGATCCCGCCGATCCGGAGATCCTGAGCTGGTGCGGGCGGACGCTGGCGATCCTGCACCGGGCCGGCGAGGGGACGACCGAGACTCCGGACGCCTGGTACGAGGAGTGCCCCCAGGAGGCCGACTGGACCAGGCTGTCCAAGGATGCGCGCCGGGCCGGGGTGCCGTGGTCGGACGCGCTGGGCCGGTTCCTGGACACGCGGATGCCGGAACTGGCGCGGCACGTCGGCCCGTCGGGGCCGGAAGGTGTGGTGACGTCCCACCTGGACCTCCAGCCCCAGAACGTCCTCGTCGGCCCGGCCGGACCGACCCTCATCGACTGGGACAACGCGGGGCCCGTCGCGGCGGACCGCGAACTCGCCCGCGTCCTGTACAGGTGGGCGGGTGGCAACGCCTTCTCCGCCGACGCCGCCCGCCGGCTCACCCGGGCCTACCGGGACGCCGACGGCCCCGCCGGGATCACCGGCCTCGACTCCTTCTCGATGCTCTTCGCCACGGACCTGAACTTCGTGTACGTCCAGGCCGAGTGCGCCATCGACCCGAAAGTGACCGCCGCGCAACGGGAGTTCGCGAGCGGCAAGGTCGTCGACACCCTGGCGACCCTGCCGGACGTGGCCGCCGTGACCCGCCTCGCGGAGACCGTCGCGGCCTGAGCATCAGCAGCCCGAGCCTCAGTCGCGGTCGGCGCTCAGGAGTGTCTCGGCCGTGGCGAGGATCTCGGTGACGCGCAGTCCGAACGCCGCGTCGCACGGGTGCGGTCGGCCGGTGCGGGCCGCGTCCAGGAGGGCGTCCGCGGCGCGGACGAGGGCGGGGACAGCGCCTTCCGGGCTACGCGGCAGGAGCACCGCCCCGGCCTCGCCGCGCAGCTCGACGGCCGCGCCCGCGGCGGCGGGGGGAGCCGTCAGGCTCAGGGTGAGGGTGCTCGACGCGCCGCCGGTGTGCTCCAGGACGAGATGCACGGTGTCCGCCGGGCCGTGCGCGGCCGCCGCCACCCGCTGAACGTCGCCGAGGACCGGCAGCAGCACCGACAGGGCGTGCGGACCCACGTCCCACAGCGCGCCCTTCTCCCGCCGCCACGGCGACGCCCCGAACGGGCTGTCCGTGGTGAACACCGCGCCCAGCCACTCCGCCCGCGCGGTGAACCAGCCGTCCACCGCGGCCTGTTCGATGATCCACGCCTCGGTCACGCTCTGGAAACGCGTCGTGAAGAAGACGACCGAGGCGACCCCCGCGTCCCGTGCCGCCTCCACCACGGCCCGGCCCTGCTCGACGGTCGGCGCGAGCGGCTTGTCCAGCAGCAGATGGCAGCCCGCCCGCGCGGCCCGCACCGCCAGAGCGGCCTGCACCTGGGGCGGCAGCGCGATCGCGACGGCGTCCACGTCGGCGAACAGCGCGTCGACGTCGTCGTAGGCCCGGGTGCCGAACCGGCCCGCCAACTCCTTCGCGGCCTCCGGGCGGCGACCCCACACCCCGGCGAAGTCCAGTTCCGTGTGCTCGCTCAGGGCGGGCGCGTGCGCCCCCTCGGCCCACGGGCCGGTACCGAGCAGTCCGATGCGCATGCCGCCGCCTCTCGCCGTTCTTGCTGGTCGAGGGCGAGCGTGCCACATCGACCTGAGGTCCGGTCGACACACCCGGCAATTCAGTCCCCGCGGTGCTGAATCCGTTCGCTTTCTTCTATTGGACCTGTCGGCCAGGCCCCGTTCAGGCTGAGACGAGTGTCCGGCAGGCAGCCGGAGCCACTTCGGCAGGAAAGAGGTCACGATCCCATGCACACGCGACGCATCGGTGACGTCGAGGTCAGCGCCATCGGCCTGGGCGGAATGCCCATGTCCATCGAGGGGCGCCCGGACGAGGACCGCTCCCTCGCCACCCTGCACGCCGCCCTCGACGCGGGCGTGACGCTCATCGACACCGCGGACGCCTACCACCTGGGCGCCGACGAGGTCGGCCACAACGAGACCCTGATCGCCAAGGCCCTCGCCTCCCACGACCGGGGCGCGGACGTCCTCGTCGCCACCAAGGGCGGCCATCTGCGCCCCGGCGACGGCAGTTGGACCCTCGACGGCAGCCCGCGCCATCTGAAGCAGGCCTGTGAGGCGTCGCTGCGCCGGCTCGGCGTCGAGGCCATCGGGCTCTACCAGTTCCACCGTCCCGACCCCCGCGTGCCGTACGCCGACTCCGTCGGTGCCGTACGGGAGTTGCTGGACGAGGGCAAGATCCGGATGGCGGGGATCTCCAACGCGAACCCGGAGCAGATCCGGCAGGCGAACGAGATCCTCGGGGGGCGCCTGGTGTCCGTGCAGAACCAGTTCTCCCCGGCCTTCCGCTCCAGCGAGCCGGAGCTGGAGCTGTGCGACGAACTCGGTGTCGCCTTCCTGCCCTGGAGCCCTCTCGGCGGCATCTCCCGGGCCGGTGAACTCGGCTCCGCCTACGCGCCGTTCGCCCGGATCTCCGAGGCGCACGGAGTGAGCCCGCAGCGGGTGTGCCTGGCCTGGATGCTCGCCAAGTCGCCGGTCGTCGTACCGATCCCGGGGTCCAGCCGGCCGGAGACCATCCTTGACTCCCTCGCCGCGGCCGAACTCGTCCTGAGCGCCGAGGAGATCGACACGCTCGACCAGGTGTAGCCCCGGGAAGCCCGGGCAGAAAGCGCTTGCCCAGCCGGGCGGGCCCTGATGGAGTGCTCGCCCGACCACCCGAACCCTGGGAAGGACCACCGCCAATGGCCTCGCCGTTGGAGAGACCGCTCGACCACCGCTACCGGGGCGAGCACCCGATCCGCACCCTCGCCTATCTGTTCCGCGCCGACCGTCGCCGCCTCGCCGCGGCGGTCGCCGTCTTCACGGTCAAGCACAGCCCCATCTGGCTGCTCCCGCTGATCACCGCGTCCATCATCGACACCGTCGTCCAGCACGGCCCGATCACCGACCTCTGGATCAGCACCGGGATCATCCTCTTCATCCTGCTGGTCAACTACCCCCTGCACGTCCTCTACGTCCGTCTCCTGTACGGCAGCGTGCGCCGCATGGGCACCTCGCTGCGCTCCGCCCTGTGCACCCGCATGCAGCAGCTCTCCATCGGCTACCACTCCCGGGTGAGCGCGGGAGTGCTCCAGGCCAAGGTCGTACGGGACGTGGAGACCGTCGAGCAGATGGTCCAGCAGACCGCGGAGACCGGCCTCGGGGCGGGCACGGTGCTCATCGGCGGCCTGGTCATCATCGGCATCCGCACCCCGGAGTTCCTGCCGGTGTTCCTCGTCGTCGTTCCCGCCGCGGCCCTCGTCGTGGCCCGCCTCAGGGCCCGGCTGCGCACCCACAACGAGCACTTCCGGCACGAGGTCGAGACCCTGTCGTCGCGGGTGACCGAGATGACCCGGCTGATCCCCGTGACCCGCGCCCACGGCCTGGAGCGCAAGGCGCTGCGCCGCATGGACGGCACCCTGCACCGGCTGCTCACCTCGGGCAACCGCCTCGACCTCGTCAACGGCCGCTTCGGCTCGCTGGCCTGGGTGGTGCTCAACGTCGTCGGCGTGCTCGTCCTCGCGGGCGCGGCGCTGGTGTCGTACTACGACGTCTGGGGTGTCACCGCCGGCGACGTGGTGATGCTCAGCGCGTTCCTCACCACCCTCACCAACTCCACGACCACGTTGGCCGGTCTCGCGCCGGTCATCACCAAGGGGCTGGAGTCGGTGCGGTCGGTGGGCGAGGTCCTCCAGGCGCCCGAACTGGAGGACAACGCGGGCAAGTCCGAGGTCGGCGAGGTCCGCGGGGCCGTCGCCTTCGAGCGGGTCGGCCACACCTACGGGGAGGGCGAGCGGCCCGCCGTGCACGACTTCACCCTCTCGGTGCGGCCCGGCGAGACCGTCGCCCTCGTGGGTGCCTCAGGGGCGGGCAAGTCCACCGTCCTCAACCTCGTCATCGGCTTCATCCGCCCGACCTCGGGCCGGCTGCTGCTCGACGGCACCGACATGAACGACCTGGACCTGCGCACCTACCGGCGGTTCGTGTCGGTGGTGCCGCAGGAGTCGATCCTGTTCGACGGCACGATCCGGGAGAACGTCGCCTACGGCATGGAGGACGAGGCCGACGAGGAGACCGTGCGCGCCGCGCTGCGCGACGCCAACGCGCTGGAGTTCGTGGACCGGCTGCCGCAGGGCCTGGACACGGTCGTCGGCGAGCGCGGGGCCCGGCTGTCCGGCGGTCAGCGACAGCGGCTCGCCATCGCCCGCGCCCTGATCCGGGACCCCCGGGTCCTCGTCCTCGACGAGGCCACCTCGGCGCTGGACACCCGCTCGGAGGCGCTCGTCCAGGAGGCCCTGGCCCGGCTCCTGCACGGGCGCACCACTTTCGTGGTGGCCCACCGGCTGTCCACGGTGCGGGGCGCGGACCGGATCGTCGTGATGGGCGAGGGCCGTATCCAGGAGATCGGTACACACGAGGAACTGCTGCGCAGGGGCGGCGCGTACACGGCGCTGCACAGCGGGCAGGTGGCCTGAGGCCCGTCGGTCGAGGCCGGGTCGAGGTCCCGCTGACGCGGAGCGGGGCCTCGACCGACGGGCGGCGGAGGGAAACGGTCTGCGGGCGGTGGCGGTGCGCCGCCTCGGACCGCGCTTCCGCGGCTGTGCGGTGGTGCCGTCCCGGTCTCAGGCCGCGCTGCTGCGCGGGACGCGGTGCGGGCAGCGCGTGTCGTGGTCGGTGCCGCAGCTCGTCCACCAGCGTTCGCAGCACGCGGCGTCGAGTTCGGCCTGTACGACGTCGTCGGCGGCCTCGGCGAGGTCGAGCCCGGTCACCGAACCGGCGTGGCCGGCCTTCGTGAGCTCGTGCCATTCGGCCTCGCGGACGACGGCGATGACCGGGACGAGGCTCGCGGCGGCGCAGAGGTACACGGCCCAGGTGGGGCCGTGCCGGTACTGCAGGACCGCGGTCCAGGAGAGTCCGGCGCTCGTGGCGACGTAGAGCGCGCAGAGCAGGCGGGTGAGGCAGTTCATGGCGTACACCGTTCGTGCGAGGGTCTGCGCCCTGTTCAACTGCCGACGGCCCGTGGGGAAGCGGGTCGGTTCCAGGCTCGCCGGAACGTCACTCCTGTGGGTCTCCCGCAGGCCGGAATCGAGCGGTACTCGGGCAGGGACAGCCAGGATTCCGTCAATTGCGGGCCGGGGGGCGGGAGATATGACCGCTTCGCCGCCGGTTCCCGCCCAACGGATCGTGGAGAGAGGGGCCTTTCGTGCTCGTGCCGGACCCTAAGGTCGTCAGGAAGCTGCTCACGCGGTACGCGTCACTCCGGATCGCCCACGCGGAGCGAGGGGACGTCATGGTCGCGAGGGAGCTGGAGGACGTGAGCTACACCCTGTGCGTCCTGATGGGCGCCACCGCCGTCCACGACGCCCTCGACAAGGCGGACGCCTTGTTGTAGCCCGGGTTCAGCGGGGCGCCGGGATCTGCGGCGCCCCGTGGAACGCCGCGCGGTAGGCCTGCGGGCTGGTTCCGGCCACGCGCCTGAACCGTTCGCGGAACGCGGCCGGCGAACCGAATCCGGCCTGCCGGGCGATGCGTTCGATCGGATGGTCGCTGTTCTCCAGCAGGTACTGGGCGCGCCGCACCCGCGCCCGCAGCAGCCACTGCAGCGGTGTGGTGCCGGTCTGCTCGCGGAACCGGCGGCTGAAGGTGCGTTCGCTCATCCCGGACCGGGTCGCCATCGCGCCCAGGGTGATCTCCTGGGCCAGGTGGTCCTCGATCCACTCCAGGACCGGTTCGAGGGTCGAGCCGCACGGCACGGGCGGATGGTCGTGCACGATGAACTGGGCCTGCCCGCCCTCCCGTTCGAGGGGCATGACGGACATCCGCGCGGCGTCGGCGGCCACGGCCGACCCGAAGTCGCGCCGGATCATGTGCAGACACAGGTCGAGGCCCGCGGCCGCACCCGCCGAGGTGAGGATCCGCCCGTTGTCGACGTAGAGCACGTCCGGCTCCACCCGCACCCGGGGGAAGCGGCGGGCCAGTTCGCCCGCGGCCACCCAGTGGGTGGTGGCGCGCAGCCCGTCCAGCAGCCCGGCCTCCGCGAGGACGAACGCGCCCGCGCACACCGAGGCGATCCGGGTGCCGGCCTCGGCCGCCTGCCGCAGGGCGTCGAGGACGGGAGCGGGGGTCGGCCCCGCCTCGGGGGAGCAGCCGGGCACGATGATCGTGTCCGCGTCCGCCAGCGCCTCCAGGCCGCGCTCCACGCGGAGCGAGAAGCCCCCGTCGGCCCGTACCTCCGAAGTCCGGGCGCAGAGCCGGACCCGGTAGGGGCTTCGGCCGTCGGGCAGCCGCGTCCAGTCGAAGACCTGCATCGGCGCCGCCATGTCGAACGGCACCACCAGATCGAGAGCCAGGATCGCCACACTGTGCATGAGAGCCACGATAGGCAGGTTCCTGCCAGCCCTGTCACCCCGGGTCAAGGCGGAAAACACTGGTGGGGCGCTCTGGCGGGAATCCGTTGGTACCTGTCGTTCCAGCCCCTGTGCACCGCACACGAAGATCCCTAACGTGGGCCGTCGACCCTGCTCGACCGACCCTGGACCTCACCTCGATGACCAAGCTCCTGCTGTCCCTGCATGTCCTCGCCGCCATCGTCGCCGTCGGCCCCGTCACCGTCGCGGCCAGCATGTTCCCGCCCGCGGTGCGCCGGGCGAACGGGAACCCGGTGGGCGCGGGCACCGTCGCCCTGCTGCACCGCATCTGCCGCGTCTACGCCGCTCTCGGCCTCGCCGTGCCCCTCCTCGGCTTCGCCACCGCCGCCGCGATGGGCGTGCTGGGCAGCGGCTGGCTGATCACGTCCATGGCGCTGACCGCCGCGGCGGCCGGAGTCCTCGTCGCCTTCGTCCTGCCCCGGCAGGAGGAACTCCTGGAGGAACTCGACGCGGGCCGCTCCGTCGAGCGGGCCGGCACGGTCCAACTCGCCATGTTCACCGGCGTCTTCAATCTCCTGTGGGCCACCGTCACGGTCCTCATGATCATCCGGCCCGGCTCCACGACGGGCGCCTGAGTCAAGCCGAACGGTGGAATTCACCCCGCAGTGTGCACGGGCGCCTAGACTCGACAGCCGTGCCCATACCTATGGGCCGTGACACGAAAGGCACGTTGACGGGTGTTCCAGGATTCCCCCATCTATGACCGACTCATCGCGGAGCGCGGCGACATACCCACTCAGGTTCGCAGGGAGGCCGAGCGAGTCAGCAGGGAACTGGAGTTCGTCATGCAGCCCCTCCAGTCCATGAGCCGCGCCCACCTCGGCGAACTGCCCTCACCGCCCCCGCCCCCGGGATGGCAGCGCAACGCGCTCATGCCCGGCCCCGGCCAGCTGTGACGATCAGGTCAGCGCGGTGTTCACGCCGTTGACCCGCGCCCCCTCGTCGGGCGCCGGACGGGCCA
The DNA here is from genome assembly GCF_044593635.1 of Streptomyces sp. NPDC051913. Taxonomy (NCBI): domain Bacteria; kingdom Bacillati; phylum Actinomycetota; class Actinomycetes; order Kitasatosporales; family Streptomycetaceae; genus Streptomyces; species Streptomyces sp. NPDC051913. The sequence goes on from NZ_JBIUCI010000012.1 coordinate 99,440, forward strand.
GCCACTCGGCGATGGTGCGCGCGATCGGCTGACCCGTCTCCACCTCCACGAAGCCGAACTGACCCGACTGGTTGCACTCCAGGAACCACCACGTCCCGTCGGCGTCCTCGGCGAAATCGAAGGCGCCATAGGCCAGTTCGGCGCCCTTCAGATAGGCGCGCACCGCGTCGGCGACCCGCGGCGGGACATCCGTGGCGCGCCACGGACGGTCCGGGGAGGCGAAGCGGACGTCCACCTCGCTCTCGTCCGCCGCCGTCGGCTTGCGCGCGGCCAGCATCCGCTCGCCCACCACCGTGAGCCGGATGTCCGCCCGCTTGGCTATCCGGCGCTGGAGCAGCGTCGGACCGAACGCCACGGCGCCGAAGTCCGCGTCCGGCGCCACCCTGCTGGTCGGCACCGCCCTCGGCGGGTCCTGCGGATGCGCCCCCGACACCGGCTTGACCACCAGATCCGGGTACCGCTCGGCGAACTCGCGGGCGGCCTGCGGGAACGTCGTGATCAGCGTGGCGGGAACGGGCAGCCCGGAGCGCTGGGCCAGCCGTAGCTGCCAGGGCTTGTGCCGGGCCCGGCGGGCCGCGTCGGGATGGTTCATCCACCGCGCCCCCGAGCTGCGCAGCATGCCGTAGAGGGCCTGTGAGGACTCCTCCGTCAGCCAGTCGGACGGCTCGGCCGCCCGGGTCGCCGCCGTGCCCGGCCTGCGCACCCACACGGACCGCAGCCCGCCGATGCTCACCAGCCGGCCCCCCGAGGACAGATGGCCCCGGAAGGAGCCGTGCACGTACTCCCCGGACAGCGCCACGTTCCCGGTCAGGTCGGCGGGGTCCAGCCGGACCACCGGCACCCCGGTCGCGTGGAGTTGGACGACCACCATGTCGGCCGTCACGTCCTCTTCACAGGTCAGGATCAACACAGTCATGTGCGCCGGTCCGTGTTCAGTCGTCGAAGTGCGTCTTCGAACCGGCTGTGGAGGTCGTCGTGCCCAACTCTCTCAGCAACGCCAGGTCGTGGGCGGCTATCCGCCCGTCCGAAAGCACGTTCAACTGCCGCCCGGAGTCGTACACATACGGAGCGGTGGCCTCCGACTGTGCTGCCGGACGGGCGTAGTTGAGCGCGAACGGTTGCATCGTCTCTCCCTCGTGGGTCCTGCGCCGAACCAGCGATGGTCACTTGCACCGTCGCTCGGGGAGCCGACTGCCGTCGGCCTCCTGAGACTTATACGAATCGAACGAGTGATTGGTTTCCTTACTCTGTGTCACCAGAGGCCGTTGGGGGTTCGGGGACGGGGGAGGCGGGTGAGGTGCTCGGGGCGTGTGATCAGGTGGTATCGCCGAAACGGTCACGCTCCGCATACGCGCGCATGCTGCGCAGAGCGAGCAACAGCACGCCGATGTCGTCCAGATAGACCGGGTCGACCAGCAGATCGGTCGGCAGCAGGAAGTAGGCGAGGGCGCCCCAGAACACCCAGCGCGGACCGGTCGGCAACCCCGCGCGCCTCAAGTCCCGCCGGGCGCGCAGCAGTCGCGCGAAGACCGCCACGGCCACGGCCAGCAGAACCGCCGCGAGCACCGCCGCGGCGACGACCACGGTGGAGGTCGTGTCCACGAGCCCTCCTCATATCGGGTGCACGGCATCGGGTTGTGTACACGTCTTCACGGATTCCCGCTCCGGCCGCGGGTATGGCCGACCGGATCCGAACCGTTGTCATCGAACACCAGTGGGAGTACGGAGGCGTGGGCGTCGGGCGGCCGTCATACCCGTGGCGCATCCGAGTGGCACAGGCAGCCGCGGACCCCTACTAATGGTCACCGTAATGTTGCGTTTCGCGCCTCGGGGGCGCAGTAGCGGCGGCCGCATCCCACTCCTTTGGAGAGCCGCGCATGACCAGTCGCCCGTCCACACCCCAGCCGAACGACCCCGCCATATCCCCCACCCAGCCGATCAGCCCCTTCACACCGGCCGGGGAGCGAGGGGACGGGAGCGTTGCGGCGTACGGCGATCCGGTCGACGGCCTCGTACGCGCCGCCGTGGCCGACCGCCCGCTGGAGGAGGTGGCCCAGCTCATCACCCTGCTGGAGCAGTCCCCGCAGTACGCGCGGGCCACGGCCGACGCCCTGCGCGCGGTCGGCGTGCACCGCTCCGTGGACGACGTCACCCGGCTCGTGGTCCTGCTGACCCGGCCGCCCCGGGACACCTCCGGAGCCGACGAGACGATCCGCGCCGCGGCCGAGTCCCGCCCCGTCGAGGAGGTGACCCGGCTGATGGCCCTCCTCCAACAGGCCCCGCTGGAACCCCACTGCGGCCGGGAAGCGGTCCGGGCCGCCGCCACCGGCCGGCCCGTCGAGGAACTCGTCGAACTGATCGGCCGCCTGGGCGAGGAACGCGGCGGAGCCCACCCACCGCACCCCGCCGACGTGACGGAACCCTACGGACCGCCGGAGACGGCCGACACCGGGGCGGCCGACGAGCCGCCGGTGCCGCGCACCGCACGGCCGCGCCTTCGCGGCGCCCCGCCCCTGTGGCCCGCACGGCTGGCCGCCGTGGCCCTGTTCCTCTGTGCCGTCGCGTACTTCCCGCTCCACCGGGACGGCGCCTCCCTGCGCCCCTACGGTCTCGTCCTCGCCCTCGCCGGGCTGTGCCTGCTCCTCGGACTGCTCGTGACGATGCGCCCCTCGGCCCCGGTGCTCACCGGCGCGGTCCTGCTGCCGGCGGCCCTGGCCGCGGCCCAGCTGTACGCGGCCCGCTTCGACGCGGGCAGGCTCTCCCGGACGCTCGACCTCACCCTCGTCCCGGCCTGGGCCGCCGGACTCGCCGCCGTGTGCGCCGCCCTCGCCGCGCTGACCGCCCTGGTCGTACGGCTGGCCACCCCGCCCGCTGTCCCGAAGAGGACCGAACGCCTGCTGACGGAGGCGCAGCGCACGGCGAACTGACGATCCGTACGCCCGCTCACCGTCATGGTCATGGCGCCTACGCTGGCGCCATGACCATCGCACCAGCCGACACCACGCCACCGGCCGACGTGCTGCGCGCCGCCTACACGGCCTTCGCGGACGTCGTGCGTCCCCTGGGGGACGAGGAATCGTGGCGGTCCACCGGGTGCACGGGATGGGCGGTGCGGGATCTGATCCTGCACTGCGTCGCCGACTGCCAGCGCGCCCTGGTCGCCCTGCACACGCCGGCCGCCGGCCCGGCCGATCGCGACGCCGTCACCTACTGGCGGGACTGGCGGCCCGACCCCGTCGGCGCGGCCAACGGACGGCGCTGGATCCGGGTGGGCGCCAGCATGTTCCTGGACTTCGGCCAACTGCGCGAGCTGTACCTGGAGACCGCGGCGGCGACGGTCACGGCCGCCGCCACGACGTCACCCGACCGCCTCGTCGCCACCCAGGGCCATGTTCTGACCGCCGGGGACCTCATGACGACCCTGGCCGTCGAGGCCGCGATCCACCACCTCGACCTCGTCGTGGAGCTCCCCGACACTCCGGGACCGTCACCCGCGGGCCTGGCCGCGGTACGCGCCACCCTCGACGGGCTCCTCGGCCGCCCCGTCCCCCTGGCGTGGAGCGACGAGCACTACGCCCGCGCGGCCACCGGGCGGGTGCCCCTCACGGAGGCCGAACGCCGGTCGCTGGGGGCCGACGCGGAGCGCGTCCCGCTGTTCAGCTGACGCCGTCGCCGTCCTTCGAGGGCTTGCGCTTGAGGCGTTCGAAGGTGCGGGTCAGCTGCTGAAGCGGGGAGGCGGACTGCTGCTCGGCGGTGGCGGCGGGCGGCTCGGGGACGCCCGCCGCGCGGTAGGCGGCCAGCGCCTCGTTGGCCCGCTCGGCGGCCTCCCGGTACAGATCCCGGGACTTGGTCATGGCGTCGAGCGCGTCCGCGTACATCGCGACGAGCTCACGTTGCCGGGCGAGCTCCTCCTCGACGGTCAGCAGCCCCCACCGCTCGCGCAGGGCGCTCACCGCGCTCTCGGCGTCGCCGGGCAACTGCCTCGGCAGCGCGGCGAACCGGGTCAGGACGTCGATCAGCTCCGTGGGCGGCGTCCCGTCGAGGAAGACGCTGCGGACGGCGAACTCATCGGCCTCGTGACCGTCGGGCAGCGGGGGCAGCACGACGGCACCGCCGCGCGGCACCTGCACGTCGAGGGCCTTCAGCGCCCAGTTGACGGCCCGCAGCTGATGGGGCGCGGCGCGATGCTCCACGACGCGGTGCTCCAGGCCCGGCGGCAGCAGCCCGGCCAGCGGGCGCAGGCCCCGCTCGTCCGGGGTCATGGCCTCATGGACGACGACATGGACCGCCCAGGACTCGCGCGCACAGCTCTTGAGCAGGCGCCGCATCTCCTGGTCGTCCTCGGGGAGCCGGTTCACGTGCCGCAGGCGCAGACCGACGACCGTGTCGTGGTCCCACTCCGCCTCCGGACCGAGCGGCCAGAACTTGCCGACGGGGGAGGGCCAGGCCGGGTTCCACGCCCGTTCCGCCTCCGCGACCAGCACCCACTCCTCGTCGGTGAGGGACAGCCGGGCCCGCACGGTCACCTCGCCCTCGACCCGCCAGCGGGCCTCGAAGACCCGTTCCTCGGGCAGCTCCTGGAAGTCGTCGACGACGCCTTCCTCCTTGAGCCGGCGCAGATGGGAGGCGCGCAGGACGTCCGCCGCGGCGGAGTCGACATGGCGGCCACGGGCCTGCCACACGGTGGAGGGGGTCGAGGTGGGCGACGGGGCGGTGGAGGAGATCGGCATGAGTCCATCTGGGGGCGGGGGCGCGTGCGTCTCCCAGTATCGTCGTCGCGGGCGGAGGGGGATCGGGCGGGGTCGACAGGCGAGACACGCGCCCGGCGGCACGGATCACCCGGGGTGTGCGGAACGTACGTCGGGTGGGCGTCCTTCACCCGTGTCGCGCGTCGGCCGGGTCCACCACAATGACCTGCACGAACAGGGCTCGCCCACCATCCGCATCGGGGCGGGTCCTGTTCGGGGGAGGGGTGTACGGCGCGCTTCGGCCCCCGCGGGGGAAGGATGGGTCCCATGACCACCATCGCCATCATCGGGGCCGGCCCCGGACTGGGCGCCGCCGTGGCCCATCGCTTCGGCCGCGAGGGTTTCGACGTCGCCCTCGTCGCCCGCACCCCCGAGCGCACCGGCGCCCTCGCGGCCGGCCTGACCGGCCAGGGCGTCACCGCCCGCGCCTTCACCGCCGACGTACGCGACCCGAAGACCCTGGCGGCCGCCCTCGACGAGGCGCGGGCGGCACTGGGCCCGATCGAGGTCCTCCAGTACAGCCCGGTCCCGCAGGCGGACTTCATGCGACCGGTCCTGGAGACCACCCACGCCGATCTCACCGGGCCGGTCGAGTTCTCCGTCTACGGCCCCGTCACCGCCGTCCAGCAGGTCCTGCCCGGCATGCGTGAACTCGGCCGCGGCACCATCCTGTTCGTCAACGGCGGCACCGCCGTCGTCCCCCACCCCGACCGCGCCGGTACGTCGATCGCGTTCGCCGCGCAGAGCGCGTACGGCCATCTGCTGCACGACAGCCTCGCGGGCGAGGGCATCCATGTCGCCCAGCTGGTCATTCCCGGCGCGATCGTCCCCGGGCACCGCCGCAAGGACCCGGAGGTGCTGGCGGACACCCTGTGGCAACTCCATCAGGACCGGCACGGGTTCCGGCACTTCGCCGACGACCTGGACTCCTGAGCCCGTCCTCACCGGGTGGCGGTGTGCCGGGTCTCCCGGGCCGAGGCGTCCACCAGGGCCGACAGCAGCCCGGGAAAGCGCTCCTGCATCTCCTGTGCCCGCAGCGCGTTCATCTTGGTGGTGCCGACGTAGTACTGCCGGATCAGACCGGCCTCCCGCAACACGTTGAAGTGGTGCGTCAGCGTCGACCTGGACACCGCCACGTCGAACGTGCCGCAGCTCAGCTCCGTACCGGCGCCCGCGAGTTGGGAGACCACGGCCCGCCGAACCGGGTCCACCAGCGCCTCCAGCACCTGCTGGAGCGACACCTCCGCCACGGCGGGGTGCTCCACCGTCCGTGGGGCGGTGCGGGGGCGGGCCATGGGGACTCCCTCGGGGCGACTGCGGTGCCGCCATGGTACGGCGGTCGCCCCGAGGGCCCGGCGGTGCTCCGGGTCAGGCGCCGACGTAGTCCGCGAGGTGCTCGCCGGTGAGCGTGGAGCGGGCCGCGACCAGGTCGGCCGGGGTGCCCTCGAAGACCACGCGCCCGCCGTCGTGACCGGCGCCGGGACCGAGGTCGATGATCCAGTCGGCGTGGGCCATGACCGCCTGGTGGTGCTCGACGACGATGACGGACTTGCCGGCGTCCACCAACCGGTCCAGCAGACCGAGGAGTTGCTCCACGTCGGCGAGGTGCAGACCGGTCGTCGGCTCGTCGAGGACGTAAACGCCGCCCTTGTCGCCCATGTGCGTGGCGAGCTTCAGGCGCTGGCGCTCACCGCCGGACAGCGTGGTCAGCGGCTGGCCGATGGTCAGATAGCCGAGGCCGACGTCGACGAGCCGCTCCAGGATCCTGTGCGCGGCCGGGGTGTGCGCCTCGCCGGCGCCGAAGAACTCCTCCGCGTCCGTGACCGACATCCCGAGCACCTCGCTGATGTCCCGGCCGCCGAGCCGGTACTCCAGGACCGACGCGTCGAACCGCTTGCCGTCGCAGTCCTCGCAGGTGGTGGAGACACCGGCCATCATCCCGAGGTCGGTGTAGACGACGCCCGCGCCGTTGCAGGTGGGGCAGGCACCCTCGGAGTTGGCGCTGAACAGGGCCGGCTTGACGCCGTTGGCCTTGGCGAAGGCCTTGCGGATCGGTTCGAGCAGCCCGGTGTAGGTGGCCGGGTTGCTGCGCCGCGAGCCCTTGATCGGGCTCTGGTCCACCGACACCACGCCCGCGTCGAGCGGCACCGAGCCGTGCACCAGCGAGCTCTTGCCGGAGCCGGCGACACCGGTGATGACGGTGAGCACCCCGAGCGGGACGTCGACGTCGACGCCCTTGAGGTTGTTGGCCGTCGCGCCCCGGATCTCCAGCGCGCCCGAGGGCCCGCGCACGCTCTCCTTGACGGTGGCCCGGTCGTCGAGATGCCGGCCGGTGATGGTGCCGGAGGCCCGCAGGCCCTCCAGGGTGCCCTCGTAACAGACGGCGCCGCCGGCGACACCGGCGCCGGGGCCGAGGTCCACGACATGGTCGGCGATCGCGATCATCTCCGGCTTGTGCTCCACGACGAGCACGGTGTTGCCCTTGTCGCGCAGGCGCAGCAGCAGGTCGTTCATCCGCTGGATGTCATGCGGGTGCAGGCCCGCGGTCGGCTCGTCGAAGACGTAGGTGACGTCGGTGAGCGAGGAGCCGAGGTGGCGGATCATCTTCACGCGCTGCGCCTCGCCGCCCGACAGGGTGCCGGCGGGCCGGTCCAGGGCGAGATAGCCGAGGCCGATCTCGACGAACGAGTCAAGGGTGTGCTGGAGCGCGGTGAGCAGCGGGGCCACCGACGGCTCCTTGAGTCCGCGCGCCCAGTCGGCCAGGTCCCTGATCTCCATCGCGCAGGCGTCGGCGATGCTGATCCCCTCGATCTTCGAGGAGCGGGCGCCCTCGGTGAGCCGGGTGCCGTCGCAGTCGGGACAGCGGGCGAAGGTGACCGCGCGCTCCACGAAGGCCCGGATGTGCGGCTGCATCGCCTCGGGGTCCTTGGACAGCATCGACTTCTGGAGCTTGGGGATCAGTCCCTCGTAGGTGAGGTTGACGCCGTTGATCTTCACCTTGACGGGCTCGCGGTACAGGAAGTCGTGCCGCTCCTTCTTCGTGTACTTGCGGATCGGCTTGTCCGCGTCGAAGAAGCCGGACTCCCTGATGACCCGCACCACCCAGCCGTCCCCGGTGTAGGTGGGGATGGTGAACGGGTCCTCGTTCAGCGACTTGGCGTCGTCGAAGAGCTGGGCGAGGTCGATGTCGGTGACCGTGCCGCGGCCCTCGCAGCGGACGCACATGCCGCCGGTGCGGTTGAAGGTGACCTTCTCGGTCCTGGTCTTCTCGCTGCCCCGGTCGACGGTGAGGCCGCCCTGCGCCGAGACCGAGGCGACGTTGAAGGAGTACGCGCTCGGCGGGCCGATGTGCGGAGTGCCGAGCCGGCTGAACAGGATGCGCAGCATGGCGTTGGCGTCGGTGGCGGTGCCGACGGTGGAGCGGGGGTCGGCGCCCATCCGGCTCTGGTCGACGCTGATCGCGGTCGTCAGACCGTCGAGGACGTCCACCTCGGGCCGCGCGAGCGTGGGCATGAACCCCTGCACGAAGGCGCTGTAGGTCTCGTTGATCAGACGCTGCGACTCGGCGGCGATGGTGTCGAAGACGAGCGAGCTCTTGCCGGATCCGGACACCCCGGTGAACACCGTCAGCCGGCGCTTCGGGATCTCGATGCTGACGTCCTTGAGGTTGTTCTCGCGCGCCCCGTGCACGCGGATCAGATCGTGGCTGTCGGCGAGGTGCGGCGCGGCGGCCTGCGGATCCGTCTTCCTGGCCATGTGTGTCGTCTCTCCTCCGTCGGACCGGGGCGCTCGGCGGAGCCGAGGCGGCATGGCTCTCAGGCTAGATCCGGACGCCGGGCCGGCGCTTCTCCATTCCTGACCGCCCGGACGGAAGCGCGTGTTCGGCTCGCTGAATATATCGGAAGCCGATATATTCAGTTCCATGGCATCGAGGAACATGACACAGGCGGCGTTCTTCGTCCTGACCGCCCTGGCCGACGAGCCGCGACACGGCTACGGCATCCTGCGCGAGGTCGAGGAGCTGTCCGACGGCGCGGTGCAACTGCGGGTCGGCACGCTGTACGGCGTGCTGGACCGGCTCACCGCGGACGGACTGATCGTGCTGGACCGCGAAGAGGTGCAGCAGGGCCGGCTCCGGCGCTACTACCGCCTCACCGACGAGGGCATGCGGGCCCTCGCCGCCGAGGCGGAGCGGATGGCCGCGGGTGCCAACGCCGCCAAGCAGCGCATCGCCGAGGGCCGCAAGGCCGGCGGCACCCCACCCGTCACCGGACCCGGACTCGCCGGAGGACTCGCATGACGACCCTGCTCGAAGCGCGCTACCGCACCGTGCTGCGCCTGCTCCCCGCCTACTACCGCCGGGACCGGGAGGAGGAGATGGTCGAGGTCTACCTCTGGGACGTCGACCAGGAGACCCAGGACCAGAGCAGGCCCACCCTCGGCGAGGTGGCGAGCATCGCCGCCCTCGCCGTGCGCAGCCGGCTGGCCACCGCAGGCGCCCCCCGGCGCTACGCCCTGCTCGGTTCGGCCGCCCGGAACTTCGCGCTGTACGCCGTTCTGCTCCAGGCGGCGGCGATCGTCTCCGACGAGGTCCTGCGGGTCACCTGGTCGGCCACCCGAGGCCCCCGTGAATGGGACGTCTTCCTGACCGGCTTCACCGGCAGCGGCCCGCTGCCGACCGTCGTCGCGATCGCCGGATGGGTGCTGCCGCTGCTGTGGACGGTCGGGTTCTTCGCCCTCGTCCATGACCGCCGGCGCCTGGCCCGCGCCGCCGTGCTGCTGGCCGCGCTGCCCTCGCTGTGGCCGCTGATCGAGCCGCTGGTGACCGAATGGCCGCTGTCCGCGCCCTACTTCGTCACCGCCAACGCGCTGTTCGCCTGGCTGCCGGCCCTCGCCCTGTGCGCCGCGTACCACCGCGACGCTCCGCCCGCCGTACTGCCCGTCGGCACTCCCGGCCTCGCGTTCCTCGCCTGCTGTGTGGTCACCGGCGGCTCCGTCGCGCTCCTGCCCACCATGGCCGACCTCGCGTGGGCGCCCGCGACCTGCTTCGTCCTCGCGGCCCTCGGCTGGCTGCTGCTGCGCACCCGGCGCGCGGAAACCGGTGCCGGAAGCGGTGCTCTGGCCCTCGCATCGCTGGGCCTGCTGGTCCTCGCGGTCCGGACGGCGTCGCTGATCCTGTGGCTCGGCCTCCCGCTGCCCGCCGTCTACGTCGCCGGCGCGCTCGCCCAGGCGGGCGCGCTCACCCTCCTCGTCGTGGCGCTGGGAGTGGTGGCCAGGCGCGACCTCGCCCCCCGCTGACGGGGCCGCGCCGCGCGCTCAGCTGTGGAACTTGACGTAACCGTCGCGGTCCGGGTCCGACCCGCTCTTGGTGTACGAGTGGACGTCGGCCCGGCTGCCGGCGGGCTTGAACAGGTAGATCGTGTCCTTGTCGTTGTTCCACATGAAGTTGCAGTTGTCGCGGTAGGCGACGTTCTTCGCGTCCGAGTCGCTGCCGTTGCCGCCGCGCAGCTTCACGTAGTCGCCGGGCTGGAGGTAGTGGTTCGCGGTGAACTCGAAGTAGTTCCCGGCCGCGTGGAGTCGCTCCCGGGCGCGTCGTACTGGACCCCGCGGATCTTCAGCGCGGACGTGTACTCGGCGGCCTGCGCGGGCACGGCGGTGAGCGCTATGAGCGTGCCGGCGGCCGCGGCCGCGGCGGCCGTGGTGGTGGCAAGGCGGATACGCATGACAAAGCCCCCCTGTGAAGGTTCAGTGAAGAAGAACCTGGAGCGTATACAACCTTCTTGTGCGATCACCCCCCGGTTCCCGAAATGCGACCACGTCAGTGCGGGTAGGCGCGCGGAGGCCGCTGCCGGGGCAGCGCGTCGCGGAACTCCGCGATGACGGAGTGGATCTGACGCATCAGCGCGGTGTTCTCGAGCCGGTCGAGGTAGAGGTTGCGGCCGGCGAGGGCGACGGCGTCCACGCAGAAGTACAGGGCCATCAGCGGGTTGATGAACAGCTCGCTGTCGCGGGTGCGTTCGGTGAAGCGCACGTCCCCGAAATCGCCGCGCACGGCCGCGGCGACGGAGCCGTTGACGATGCTCGGATGGTCCGGGGTGCACTCCTGGGCGTGGGCCACCGCGTCCAGGTACAGGGCGCCCTCCCGGCTCTCGCGGGGCAGCGAGAACGCGCCCAGGTAACCGCCCTCGCGATCCAGCGCGGCCACGTTCTCCAGGACCAGGGAGTGGTTCACCCCGTGATGGGCGTCCACCCCGAACCCCAGGCAGGCCACGAGCCGTTCGGGTACGTCGTCCAGCCCGGCCACCGCCGCCAGGCTCGCCATGTCCTCCTCGGGGGTGCCGAGTCCGTGCTCGTCGCCGCGCAGAAGGATGTCGGTCCCACCGTCCACCAGCACGATCGCGTCCACCGGACCCAGGTGGTCGAGGAGCGTGCGATAGGCGGCCCGCAGCGGACGCACCCCGGTGAGCGGGAAGGCGTACACCGTCGAGGGCAGGCCCTGCCGGTCCAGCCAGCGGGCGAGGGTGCGTTCGGGGAAGTAGTCGCCGCGGGCGGCGGTGTCGGGGCGGACGGCGGCGACGTCCTGGTCCAGCCACACATCCAGATCCAGGCCGTAGAGGTCCGCGAACGACAGGTTGGCCAGGTGCACTTCCTTCCCGGCGGCCTGGAGGGCGAGGGCCAGGGGGAGGCCGGCGTAGACGTCGAAACCGCCGCCCGCGCCGGCGACGAGTATCCGCCGCGCGCCGCGCAGACGGGTGAAGAAGGCGGGCTCTTGGAGAGAGAACACCGCAGGACGCTAACAGGCGATCTTTCGCTCAGGCCGCGCGCGTTGGGGCGGCAGGCTTGTGGGAGCGCTCCCAACCGGTCAGGATGCTGCGATGACTTCGCCACCCGCGATCCGCCGCTACCACCCCGACGACCGGGCCGCCCTCGACGACATCTGCATCCGCACCGCGCACAACGGCCTGGACGCCAGGCCGGTCTACGCGGACCCCGGCATCCTCCCGGTGATCTTCGCGCAGCCGTACGCCGTGTTGGAGCCCGACCTCGCCTTCGTGCTCGACGACGGCCGAGGGCGGGCCGTCGGATACATCCTCGGCGTCGCCGACACCCCCCGCTTCGTCTCCGAGTTCCGCACCAAGTGGCTCCCGCTCGTCGCCGACCGCTACCCGGAGGGCAGTGCCGCCCCCGGCGGTCCGGACGAGCTGATGATCCGACTCCTGCACGACCCCGAGCGGATGATCGTCCCCGAACTCGCCCCGTATCCCGCCCACTTGCACATCGACCTGCTCCCCGAGTGGCAGGGGCGCGGCTACGGCCGGGAGTTGATGCGGACCTTGCTGCGTGCCCTCGCCGAGCGCGGGGTCCCGGCCGTCCACCTGGTGATGGCGACGGCCAACGTCCCCGCCCGCGCCTTCTACGACCGCCTCGGCTTCCGTGAGATCCCGGTACCGGATCCGGGATCGATCGCTTGCCTCGGGCGTACGACGGGGGAACGCGAGCGGCTCTAGGTCCCGGCGTACTACGATGACTGTCGAAGTTCGACAGTCATCGAAATCCGGACGCCGGATCGGAAGTGGGGAGACGAGATGGCCAGGACCGTGCGATTCCATGAGGTCGGCGGACCCGAGGTGCTGCGGCTGGAGGACGTGCCGGTGGGTGAACCGGGGCCGGGCGAACTGCTCGTCCGTGTGGACGCGATCGGCCTCAACCGGGCCGAGGTCCTGTTCCGCGGCGGTCAGTACATCGAAGCCGTCAAGGAGTTCCCCGCCCGGCTCGGTACCGAGGCCGCGGGTGTCGTGGAGGCCGTCGGCGCCGGGGTGACGGGGTTCGCGGCCGGGCAACCGGTCAGCGTGGTGCCCGCGTTCTCGATGAACGAGTACGGCGTCTACGCCGAGCGCGCCGTCGTGCCCGCCCGGGCTGTGCTCCATCGCCCCGAAGGGCTCGACGCCGTGGCGGGCGCGGCCGTGTGGATGCCGTACGTGACGGCCTACGGCGCGCTCGTCGAGGTCGCCGGGATGCGTGCCGGGGACACGGTCGTCCTGACCGCCGCCTCCAGCAGCGTCGGCCTCGCCGCGATCCAGGTCGCCCGCAGCGTCGGCGCCGTCCCCGTCGCCACCACGCGCACCCGCGCCAAGGTCGAGGCGCTGCGGAAGGCGGGCGCCGCCGACGTGATCGTGACGCAGGAGGAGGACGTCGCCGAGCGGATCCTCGGCCGCACGGCCGGGCGGGGCGCCGAGTTCGTCTTCGACGCCGTCGCGGGACCCGGAGTGGTCGACCTGGCCCGGGCGGTCGCCCCCGGCGGCACACTGCTGCTGTACGGGGCGCTGAGCGGGCAACCGACCCCGTATCCGGGCTTCGAGCTGGGCATGCCCGCGCTCAACATGCGCACCTACACGCTCCACGAGACGACCCGCGACCCCGAACGCCTGCGCCGCGCCGAGGCGTTCGTCGCGTCCGGACTGCGCACGGGAGTCTTCGCCCCGGTCGTCGACCGGACCTTCGCCCTGGCGGACATCGCCGAGGCGCACCGCTACCTGGAGGCGGGCGCACAGGTCGGGAAGATCGTCGTCACCGTGGAGCACCACTGAACGCGCGAAGGGGCCGGGGAGTGCGACCCCCGGCCCCTTCGCGCTGCCTACGGCAACTCGCCTACGCGCCGCTCGCCTTGAGCATGTCCTCGCGCTCGACGATCTTCACGCGCTCACGGCCCTCCGGCGCACCCAGCGCCTGCTCGGCGGCGTCCAGCTTGTACCAGCCCTCCCAGGTGGTGAAGCGGATCTCGCGCTCGGCGAGGAACTCCTCCACGGCCTCGGGAGCGGGCGAAGCCGGCGTCTGGAGACGGTCGTTCGCGTAGTCGTCCAGCAGGTTGGCGACCGTCTCGTTGGCGTCGCCCTTGGTGTGGCCGATGAGACCCACCGGGCCGCGCCGGATCCAGCCGGTGACGTACGTGGACGTCAGGTGCTCGCCGCCCTCCTGGAGGACCCGGCCGCCGGCGTCCGGGACGGTGCCCGAGTCGATGTCCCAGGGCAGCTTGGGCAGCTTGTCGGAGAGGTAACCGACCGCGCGGTAGACCGCGTCGACGTCCCAGTCGGTGAACTGGCCGGTGCCCTTGACGTTTCCGGTGCCGTCCAGCTCGGTGCGCTCGGTGCGCAGGCCGACGACCTTGCCGTCCTCGCCGAGGATCTCGGTCGGCGACTCGAAGAAGTGCAGGAACAGCTTGTGCGGGCGCTCGCCGATGTCGCGGATCGCCCAGTTCTCCAGGGTCTTGGCGACCATGTCGACCTGCTTGTTGCCCCGGCGCTCGGCGATCGAGCCCTCGTCGTAGTCGATGTCCTCAGGGTTGACGATGACCTCGATGTTGGGGGAGTGGTCCAGCTCGCGCAGCTCCATCGGGCTGAACTTCGCCTGCGCCGGGCCGCGGCGGCCGAAGACGTGGATCTCGACGGCCTTGTTGGCCTTCAGGCCCTCGTAGACGTTCGGCGGGATCTCGGTCGGCAGCAGCTCGTCCGCCGTCTTGGCGAGGATGCGGGAGATGTCCAGGGCCACGTTGCCCACGCCCAGGACGGCGACCTTCTCCGCCTCCAGCGGCCAGGTGCGCGGCACGTCGGGGTGGCCGTCGTACCAGGACGCGAAGTCGGCGGCGCCGTAGGAGCCGTCGAGCTCGACGCCCGGTATGCGCAGCTCGCGGTCGGCCATCGCGCCGGTCGAGAAGATCACACCGTCGTAGAAGGCGCGCAGGTCGTCCAGGTGGACGTCGGTGCCGTAGTCCACGTTGCCGAAGAGGCGCACCTGCGGCTTGTCGAGGACCTGGTGGAGGGCCTTGACGATGCCCTTGATGCGGGGGTGGTCGGGAGCGACGCCGTACCGGATCAGCCCGAACGGGGCGGGCATCCGCTCGAAGATGTCGATGGACACACCGGGCTCGGTGGCCACGTCGGACTTGAGCAGAGCGTCGGCGGCGTAGATGCCGGCCGGGCCGGCGCCGACGATGGCTACCCGCAGGGGGCGGGGCATGATCAGGTTCCCTTCGAGAGGCGACAAGCGATCTCGACGGGAAGCCTAAGCTAAGGCAAGCCTAACCCGGTACGCGGGTCCGATCTATGGGCTCATAAGGCTACTTTATGAGCGGGCGCGGGCCGCGCGAGCACCTTCTCACGAGCCATCGGGAACCCGATCGCGGGGATCGGCCAACAGTGGTCGACCATGCCCGTGACTTCGAGGGAACCGCATGAAATCCACCGGCGATCCGTGCGTCGGAGACCGCCCCGCCGTCGCCCGCCACGACGACGTCCCGTCCGACGCCTCGGTCGTCGAGCGGTCCTGGGTGGAGCCCGACGCCTTCGAGCTCCTCTTCCACCGGTACGCCGACGACATCCACCGGTACGTCGCCCGGCGGCTCGGCACCGAGGCCGCCGACGACCTCATGGCCGAGACCTTCGTCGTCGCGTTCCAGCAGCGCCGCCGCTACGACCTGACGCGCCCGCACGCCCGCCCGTGGTTGTACGGGATCGTCTCCAACCTCGTCGGTCAGCACCGGCGTGCCGAGGCGCGGCGGCTCAGAGCGCTCTCACGGGTCGCCGCGACAGGGAGCGGTGACGACGGTGAGGCGCTCGCGGACCGGGTGGCGGCGCGAGTGAGCGCCGAGCGGGCGCGCGCCGAACTGGCGGGCGCGCTGGCGAAGCTGCCCGCCCGGCACCGCGACGTACTGCTGGTGATCGCCTGGGGCGACCTCGACTACGCGGAGGCGGCGGAGGCGCTCGGCATCCCCGTGGGCACCGTGCGCTCCCGGCTGCACCGTGCGCGGACCAGGCTGCGCGCGGCACTGGGCGGGTCGGATCCCACAGCCCTGCACGAGGAGACAGAGGAGACCGGACGTGGATGACCTCACCGCCGTACGTGAACTGGAGGCCGACGTGGCCCCGCTCACCGACGAGGCCCGCTTCGCCGCCCGCGCCCGGCTGCGGCGCGCCGTCGTCCAGGAGGGCCGCCCTGGCGCACTGCCGCGGCGGCTGATGCTGCGCGTCGCCGTCGCCGGAACGGCCGCCGCGGCGGTCGCCGGCGGGGTGGTAGTCGCCACCAGGCGCGAACGGGACGCCGACAGCCCGCGGATGGCCACGCTGAGCGCGGCGGAACTGTTGCACCGGGCCGCGGCGCGGACACGGGCCGACGGCGCGGGGACGCCGGTCCCGCGCGACGACCAGTACCTGTACACCAGGACGTACATCAGCCGGACCTACGTGAAGGACGGGCGGACGAAGACCTGGACGGACGAGAGCTGGACCTCCGTGGACGGCTCCAAGCCCTCCAGGCGCCAGGAGTACGGCAGGATCCACAACGACCCCCCGCTGGGCGAGCACGAGGTGATGTGGCCGCCGACCGAGTACGCCGCCCTGGCGAAGTGGCCGACGGACCCGGACGACCTTCTCGAACGGTTGCGGATGGGCCAGGAGGGGGACGACCGGACGGCGTTCGTGAACGCCATCCAGTTCTTCGTGGTGCCGCGCGTCATGCCGCCCGGACTTGAGGCCGCCTCCTTCGAGGCGGTCGCGCGGATTCCCGGCATCCGGATCGACCGCGGGGTCGTCGACGCGCTCGGCCGTCAGGGGATCGCGGTCTCCTACCCGGAGTTCGACTTCGCGTTCCTCTTCGACACGAAGACCTACGCCTACCTCGGGCTGAACGTGGACGGCGGCACCGGGGAGATGGTGGACGGCCGGATGAAGCTGCACGACCGCTTTCACGAGCTGCGCGCCAGGGAGGCGACGGGCGTTGTCGATCGCGTCGGACAACGCCCGTAGACAGCCTCCTGCCGCCGGTCAGCCGATGTGGTAACTGTCGCCGTACACCTTCCAGTCCAGCGGCGGGTCGAGGTTCAGGTTGCCCTTGCGCAGGAACACCCGCTGGGCCGTGTCGACGCGGCTGGTGTCGCTGTGGGCCTCCTCCTGCTTCATGGCCCACACCCGGGCGTCCAGGAAGGCGTTGAGGTAGGTGACCTCGTCGCCGCCCTGGGCCGGCGGCCGGGCCCGGTTCAGCGCCCGCCCCCGGATGTTGCGGAAGCTGGTCGGGTCGCCGCCGTCGCCGTGCATGACGATGGCGTCGTAGTACGCGAACTGCCCGAGCACGCGCAGCCCGTCGGTCTTGCCCTGCCGCACGGCCGGGTTGAAGTACACGCGGTCGCGCTCGTCGTCCTGGGCCCGCCTGAACTCCGCGTCCTGCGCGGCCCGGCGCCAGTCCCCGGGGAAGTTCGGGTCCAGGCCGGCGTGCGAGTCGCTGCCGTCGACCTGGCGCAGCGCCGGGAGGTAACGGGCGAGGACGTTGCCGGGCTTGCGGTCGGTGTACAGCTCGACGAGGTCGAGCATGTCGCCGGTGCCGGAGCAGAAGCCGATGATGCCCGCGGTGTAGCCGCGGCCGTCGCCGATGTCCTCGATGTACTTGTACTGCGCCTTCCAGTCGAGCGAGGAGTTCTCCGCGCTCGACACCAGCTGCATGGCGATCTCCTTCTTCGCCGGGTCGTCGAGTCCGACCGCGGTGGCGCAGGCCGCGGTCGCCTCGGAGGTGCGCAGGGGGACGGTGACCGCGGACGCGCCGATCAGACCGAGCAGGGCGCGACGGGACAGGTGTTTCACGGCGGCTCCAAGTGGAGGTGGGGGGTGGCGAGTTGGCCGTACGTGAACTGATAGGAAGGTTTACTATCAGAGTTGGGGCGCAAGGAACACCCATCGCGTCAAAGGTTCGTACCTATGAACAACGCGGCCGGTTACGGCAGCGGCTGCTCCGCCCAGATGACCTTGCCCTCGGGCGTGTACCGCGTACCCCAGCGCTCGGCGAGCTGGGCGACCAGGAACAGTCCACGACCGCCCTCGTCCGTCATCGCCGCGTAGCGCAGATGCGGCGACGTGCTGCTGCTGTCGAAGACCTCGCAGATCAGGGTGCGGTCGTACAGCACCCGGACGCGGATGGGCTCACCGCCGTAGCGGATCGCGTTCGTCACGAGCTCGCTCAGGATCAGCTCGGTGGTGAACTCCAGCTCCTCCAGGCCCCATTGGGTCAACCGCCGGGTGACCTCGGCCCGTACCCGCCCGACCTCCGCCGCCTCGGACGGCACCTGCCACTCGGCCACCCGGCCGGGGTCGAGCGCGCGGGTGCGGGCCACGATCAGGGCGATGTCGTCGCTGGGGCGGGCCGTGAGCTTGGAGTCGAGCACGACCTGGCAGGTCTCCTCGGGCGAATCGCCGGCCCGCTCCAGGGCGGCGGCCAGCAGCTCCAGACCCACGTCGATGTCCCGCTCCCGGTCCTCG
Source organism: Streptomyces sp. NPDC051913 (assembly GCF_044593635.1). Taxonomy (NCBI): domain Bacteria; kingdom Bacillati; phylum Actinomycetota; class Actinomycetes; order Kitasatosporales; family Streptomycetaceae; genus Streptomyces; species Streptomyces sp. NPDC051913. The sequence goes on from NZ_JBIUCI010000012.1 coordinate 117,486, forward strand.
ACCAGTCCGTCCGTGTAGAGCACCAGCCTGCTGCCCTCGGCGAGTTCGAGGTCGGCGGTCTCGAACGGCAGGCCGCCAAGACCCAGCGGCGGACCGGCGGGCACGTCCGGGAACTCCACACTGCCGTCGGGGCGGATCAGCGCGGGCGGCGGATGTCCGGCGCGGGCGACCGTGCAGCGCCCGGACACGGGGTCGTAGACGGCGTACAGACAGGTCGCGCCGGTGACGGGGGCGCTGGCGCCCTCCTGGGTCTCGTCCTGGTCGATGCGACCGACCAACTCGTCCAGCAGCGCCAGCAGTTCGTCGGGCGGCAGGTCGAGGGCGGAGAAGTTGTGGACCGCGGTGCGCAGCCGCCCCATCGTCGCCGCCGCGTACAGACCGTGACCGACGACGTCGCCGACCACCAGGGCCACCCGGGCGCCGGACAGGGGCAGTACGTCGAACCAGTCGCCGCCGACGCCCGCCTGCGCGGGCAGATAGCGGTAGGCGATGTCCAGGGCGTTCTGCTCGGGCAGGTTGCGCGGCAGCAGGCTGCGCTGGAGTGTGACCGCCATAGTGTGCTCGCGGGTGTAGCGGCGGGCGTTGTCGATGGAGACCGCCGCCCGGGTCACCAGCTCCTCCGCCAGGGCGAGTTCGTCGGTGTCGAAGGGCTCCGGCTTCTGCGAACGCCAGAAGTTGACCACGCCGAGGACCAGGGCCCCGGCCCGCAGCGGCACGGTGATCAGCGAGTGGATGCCGAACTCCAGGACCTGCGCGGTACGTTCCAGATCCTGGGCCCGCCACCCCGGCGACTCGGCCAGCCGGGCCTCCAGGACCGCCTGACCGGAACGCAGGGCGCGGGCCTGCGGGGCCGACGCCACCAGCCGCATCCGCTCGCCCACCGGATACAGCGGCGCGTCCTTGCGGATCCCGCTGAACGCCGTGCGCCGCAGTTCGGTCCCCGCCTCCGGTTGCCCGCCGCCGAGTACCGCGTCGAACAGGTCCACGGTGGCGAAGTCCGCGAACCGCGGCACGACCAGCTCCGCCAGCTCCTCGGCGGTCCGCGTCACGTCCAGGCTGGTGCCGATGCCCACCCCGGCGTCGTAGAGCATGTTCAGCCGCTCCCGCGCCGTCTCCGCCCGGCCCGACAGGGCCCGCAGCTCAGTGGAGTCGCGCAGGGTCGCCACCGTGCCCGCCGGGCCGCCCTCCAGCTCGGTGGCGCGCTGGTTGACCGCCAGCAGCCGGTCGCCGACCAGGTGCACCTCGTCCGTCGCGACCCGCCCGGAGGCCAGCAGATCGGCCGTGTCCGGCGGCAGACCCAGGTCGAGGACGAGCCGCCCCTCGGCGTCCGCCGGCAGATGCAGCAGCCGCTGCGCCTCGTCGTTGGCGAGCAGGAGCCTGCCCTCCCCGTCCGCGATGAGCACACCCTCGCGCACGGCGTGCAGCACCGCGTCGTGGTGTTCGTACATGCGGGTCATCTCGTGCGGCCCCAGGCCGTGCGTCTGGCGCTGCAACCGTTTGCTGACCAGTGCCGTGCCCGCCGTGGCCACCGCGAGACCGCCGGCCGCCATCGCGATCAGCAGCGGCAGCTGCTGGTCCGCCGTCCCGCCCACGTGTGCCGTGGTGATGCCGGCCGACACCGCGCCGACGACCTTCCCGTCCGGGTCCTTGATCGGCACGATCGCCTGCACCAGCTGCCCGATGGTCCCGTTGATCTGCTCGATCACCACCTGCCCGGCCAGCGCGGGCTCGAGATTGCCGACGAACTTCTTCCCGATGCGGTCCGGTTTGGGGTGCGTGTAGCGGATGCCGTCGGTGTTGAGCACGACGATGAAGTCCACGCCGGTCGCCTTGCGCGCGGCCTCGGCCCGGGGCTGGAGCACCGCGGTCGGATCGGGGTCGTCCAGGGCCTCGCGGGTGCCCGGCGCGTTGGCGAAGGCCTCGGCGACGGCGACCGAGCGGTTGCGGGCCTCGGTCGTGCTGTCGTGCCGTACCTGGAGCACCAGGGCCACCACCGCGGCCACGACCAGCAGCAGCACGATCACGACCTGGAGCACGAACACCTGCCAGGCGACACTGCGTCCGCCCAGCGCCGACCGCGCCTCCGCCCGCCCGCGCCGCGACCGGCCTGCGTCACGCTGCGAGAGTCGGGCCATGTGCCATGTCTACACTGCACGGCCCCAGGAGGCGAGAGGCGTCACGCACCGTGACACGTCCTGCACGACACCTCGGCATGGCCCTCGCACTTCCCGGCGCCCCGTGTGTGGCAGGCCGGTGACGGCGGCTCATCGCTGCCGCCGCCGTCGCTCCGGTCGCCGCGTCGCCAGCAGCAGGGCGATGTCGTCCGGCCGCTCCGCGGTGTGCCGGGCCGCCGTGGTGAGACGGTCGGCCAGGTCCGCGAGGCGGGTCGAGGGGTTCCCGGCCCGGGTCAGGGCCAGCCGCAGGGCGCTGATGCCGTCGTCGATGTCGACACCGGGCCGCTCGACGAGACCGTCGGTGTAGAGCGCGAGGACGGCGCCGGGCTCCACCTGCAACTCGGTGACCGGGTAGCGGGCCCCGGCGTCGACGCCGAGGACGACACCGCCGGGCAGGTCGAGGACGCGGGTGGAGCCGTCGGGGTTGCGCAGCAGGGGTGGGGGATGGCCGGCCCTGGCCGCGCGGGCGAGCCCGGTGGCCGGGTCGAGCCGGATGTAGCAGCAACTGGCGAACTGACCGGGATCGAGGTCGATGAGCAGATGGTTCGTCCCGCTCATGACCTCGTCCGGCGGCCGGTCGCCGAGCGCGAACGCCCGGACCGCGCTGCGCAGTTGCCCCATGGTCGCGGCGGCCTGCACACCGTGTCCCTGGACATCCCCGATCACCAGGGCCAGGCCGTCCCCGGACTCGACGACGTCGTACCAGTCGCCGCCCACCTCCATGCCCTGGGTGCCCGGCAGATAGCGCCCGGCGGTCTCCACCAGCGGATGGTCCGTCAGCCGCCGGGGCAGCAGCGCCTGCTGGAGCCCGCGGGCGAGCGCGGCCTCGCTCTCGTAGCGCTGGGCCTTCTCCATGGCGTGCGCGATCAGCCCGGCGAGCGCGGTCAGCACCGAGCGCTCCTCGCCGCTGAAGCTGTGCGGCCGGTCGAAGCCGAGGATGCAGGAGCCGACCGGGCGCCCCGAGGCGATCAGCGGCAGGAAGGCGCGCGCGCCCTCCGTGGCGTCCAGCGCGATGCCGGGGTAGGCCGCCGAGAGCTGCTCCATGGAGTCGAAGAAGAGCGGCCGGCCGGTGGTGAGCGTCTCGACGCCGGGCAGCTGCGCGTCGAGGCCCACGCCGTCGAACGGGGCGAGGAACCCCGGCGGGAAGCCGGACTCCCAGGCCAGGAAGAGATGCCGGTCCTGGAGGAGGTAGAGGGCGAGCCGCCGGCCGCCGAACGCCGGGAGGAGCTCCCGCATGACCACGGCGGAGACCTGGCGGGCGGTGACGGCCTCGGTCAGGGCGATGGCGAGGACGATCGGCCGGTACAGCGGGGCCAGCGAGGACGCGCCGGACGTACCGCCCTCACCCCCGCCGGCGGCCGCCGCCTCTGCCGCGGTCGCGTCGGACATCCGGCTGCTCGGCTGGACGGTGCAGGTCAGCACGTCCGGGCCGGGATAGACCGACAGCGCCAGCCAGTCGCCCTCGAAGGATTCCTGCGCGGGGTCGGGAGGCCGCCGCACATGCAGATGCACCGGGGCGGGGGAGAGCAGGGCACCGCGCAGATGGTCCTCGAAGTCGGGCTGGCTCAGCCACGGCACGCTGTCCCACAGCGGGCGCCCGAGGAGCAGGTCGCGCGGCTGGTGCAGCAGCTGGGCGGCGCGCGGATTGGCGTAGGCGACGAGCCCGAGCCGGTCCAGGCAGAACACACCCTCCGGCAGCAGGTCGGCGGCGGCGTCGCCCGCCGCCGAGGGGCCGGGGTCGAGGACGAACCCGCGTACGTGCCGTGCGCCGGACCCGGCGGCCGAGGCGTCCGGGGTCCAGAACTCCATCAGCCGCAGTCCGCCGTCCGGGGCCCGCACATACAGTGGCAGCGACGGAGGCGGCCGGTTCGCGGCGGTCTCCTGGAGCGCGGCCAGCACCCGCTCCGCGTCCACGGGGGAGACCGCGTCCGCGAGTGCCCGGACGGTGCCGGCGAACTCCGTCGGCGCCACCCCCAGCAGGGCGTGCAGCGGCGCGTCGGCGGTGACCACGCCGGTCGCCGGGTCCCAGGCGAACCGGCCGAGCCGCCCCACGGACGGGTGCACGGCCGGCGGCCGCACGCACAGGGGCTCGCCGTCCCAGGCGACCGGTCCCGGGTGGCCATCCAGGTGGGCGGCCAGTTCCTCGGCGACCCGCGTCAGCCGCTCCCGCGCGGTCAGCACCTCGGTCGCGTCGGCCGCCGCGGGCCGCAGCACGGTCAGCACGCCGTACGTCGACGACGCGCCCACGACCGGCACGTACAGCGAACCGAACTGGAACGGCAGCCCCGCCGCGAACTGCGGATAGCGGCGCATCGTCTCCGTGGCGTTCGGCAGCACCACGTGCACCCCGAGCCGGTAGGCGTCGGCGACGGGGAACGGCCGGTCGGCGTGCAGCCGCCACCAGGGCCGGAACAGCGGCCCCGGCAGTCCGGCGACCACGGCCAGCCGCAGCATCCCCGGGGTGTGCGAGCGCAGGTAGATACCGCCGGCGTGTCCCCCGGCCGCGCCGATCGCCTCCGTCGAGGCGTCGATCAGCAGTGCGGCCAGCGGTCCCGGCGTCCGGTGCGTGTCCTCGCCGCTCCCAGTCATCGGCCCTGCCTCGTCGCTGTGCCGCCGCTCGGGCGACACAGCAAGAATGCGCCACGGAAGGCGTGCGGCGCACCCGGACGGCGACCAGGGACGAGAGTGGCACGCGGTGTCAGGCGCGCAGCCCCTGGAGCCCCTCGTAGGCCGCCGACACGATCTCCAGGCCCCGCTGGTCGTCCGCGGGCTCCCGCATCTGGTGGGTCACGTACGCCACCGCCAGCCGGGCCTCGGGATCGACCATGACGAGGGAGCCGCCCCACCCGCCCCAGCCGTACGTCGTGCCGAACAGGCCGTAGCCCAGGCCCCAGCGCATCGGCATGCCGAGGGTGCGGTCCGCGCCGTCGAACTGCTCCTCCCACGCCCGTGCGCACCCCGCAGGGGACAGCAGCCGCACCCCGCCGACCGTGCCCCCGCACGCCATCGCCGACTGCACGAGGGCGACGGACCGGGCGTTGCCGTAGCCGTTCGCCGCCGGGATCTCGGCCCGGCGCCAGGCCAGGCTGTTGGCGTCCCGGACCCGCAGCGCGGTCGCGGTGGCGGGCTTCGGGTCCGCGTTCGGGGCGCTCGCCGTGTAGTCCTCGTCGTGCGACGGCGGCGGGACGGCGAGCGCCACGCGGTGGTCGTCCCGCGGGCCCAGACCGATCCGGAAGTCGGCGCCGAGGGGCCCGGCCACCTCCTCGGCGAAGAACGTGCCCAGGGTGCGGCCCGTGATCCGGCGGACCACCTCGCCCACCAGGAAGCCCTGGGTGAGGGAGTGGTAGCCGGCCGCGGTTCCCGGCTCCCACTGCGGGGCCAGCGCCGCGAGCCGGGCGGTGACGGCGGGCCAGTCGTAGATCTCGGCGAGGGGGCCGTCGTAGTCGGGCAGGCCCGCGGTGTGCGACAGCAGATGCCGTACGAGCACCTTGTCCTTGCCCGCGGCGGCGAACTCCGGCCAGTACCGGGCCACGGGCGCGTCCAGGTCGAGCTCGTCCCGGTCCACCAGGACCAGGGCGGCGAGGGCCGTCATCGTCTTGGTCACCGAGAAGACGTTCACGACCGTGTCGCGCTCCCAGGGCCTGGTCCGGGCGGCGTCCGCGTATCCGCCCCACACGTCCAGCACGGCCTCGCCGTCCACGAAGACCGCGGCCGAGCCGCCGGTGTCCCCCTCGTCGAGGAAAGCGGCCAGCGCATTGGGCACGGCCGTGAACAGATCGTCGTACGAGCCCTGGATGTCTGCCATGGGCGGAATCTAGCGCCGGACGAGGGGCCGCGGGCAACCGAATTTCCGGGCGAAGGCGGGGCGGAGCGAGCGGTCGGCGGGGAAACGGCGGCCGTGGCTCATATCGTGGGAAGTGAGGCGATATCGGCAGTGAGGCGGCAGAGCCATGGCGGACGCTGGGATCGACTACGCGGCGGTGTTCCAGGCGCTGCCCGGCATGGTGGCGGTGCTGACCCCCGGGCTGGTGTACGTGGACGCCAACGAGGAGTTCGTCCGCATGTCCGGACGCAGCCGGGAACAACTCGTCGGCCGCTACCTCTTCGACGTCTTCCCCGACAACCCCGGCGACCCGGCCGCCTCCGGCATGCGCAACCTCGCGGCCTCCCTCCAGCGCGTCCTGACCACCGGTGAGCGCGACACCATGGCCGTGCAGCGCTACGACGTGCACTCCCTGGACGAGCCGGGACAGTGGGAGGAGCGCTACTGGAGTCCGATCAACGCCCCCGTGTTCGGCCCGGACGGCGAGGTCGTGCTGCTCGTGCACCGGGTCGAGGAGGTCACCGAGTTCATCCGTGACCGCGGCGGCCCCGTCGGCACCCGGGCCCGGGCGCTGGAGGCGGAACTGTACATCCGTGCCAGGGAGTTGCAGGAGGTCAACGAACGGCTGAGAAAGGCCCACGCGCGCGAGCGCGAGGTCGCCCTGGCCCTCCAGGAGGCGATGCTCCCGGCGCCGCGCCAGGTGCGCGACCACCGGGCGGCCGTACGCTACCGGCCCGCCGTCGGCGCGTTGAACGTCTGCGGCGACTGGTACGACCTCGTGGACCGGATCGGCGGCGACCGCATCTGTGTGGCGGTCGGCGACGTGGTGGGGCACGGACTGGCCGCGTCCTGCGTGATGGGCCAGCTGCGCAGCGCGCTGAGCGCCGCCTCCCGGGTCGCCGACGGGCCCGCGCAGGCCCTCGACGTCCTCGGCCGGTACGCCAACGTCGTCCCGGGTGCCGAGTCCGCGACCGTGGTCACCACCTTCGTCGACTTCGACGCCCGCACGATCACCTACAGCAGCGCCGGCCATCCCCCGCCGGCCCTCGTCCACGCCGACGGCCGGGTGGAGTTCCTCGACGGGGCCACCGATCCGCCGCTGGACGCCAGCCCCGCCCCCGTCCCGCGCCCCGAGGCGACCGCCGGCTTCAGCACGGGCGACACGCTGGTCCTCTACACCGACGGACTGGTGGAGCGCCGCCGCGAGGACATCGACATCGGCCTCGCCCGGCTGGCGGACTCCCTCACCCGGCACCGCAAGGCCGAACCCGAACCGATGGCGGACGCGGTGCTGCTGGAACTGCTGCCGCCGGAAGGAGCGACGGACGACACGGCGTTGATCGTCGTACGGCTGTGAGAGAGCGGGGCGGAGACCCACTGGGCCGGATGCAGCAGCACAAGGGGCAGGCCACAGGTGGGGCCGGACAGGCTGGACCGCAGCCCAGCCCACTCCCGGGAGCCCTTGATGCCTCTGACCTCCGCCCTGCGCGCCGCCTCCGTCGCCGCGCTCTGCGTGGCCGTACTGACCCCCGTCACCGCCGCCGGCCCCGCGTCCGCCGCCCCGCGAGGCGGTGACGACCACCGACTCCAGGAGCAGCTCGACCGGTTCGTCCACAGCCCCGGCGGCCCACCCGCCGTCATCGCCGTCCTCGACTACGGCAGGAAGACCCGCGTTCTCACCGCCGGCGCCGCCGACCTGCGCACCGGCCGCCCGCCCCGCCCCGACGACCACATGCGCATCGCCAGTACGGCGAAGGCCTACAGCGGGGCCGTCGCCCTGGCACTGGCCGACCGCGGCGCCCTCGACCTGGACGACACCCTGGCGAACCGGCTGCCCCGGCTGCCCGCCGCCTGGGGCGCGGTGACCCTGCGCCAGCTGCTCCAGCACACCAGCGGGCTGCCGGACTACTCGGAGAGCACCGCGTTCCGGGACGAGATCCGCGCCGACCCACGGCACCACTTCGACTCCCGCCGCCTGCTCGACTACGTGGCCGACAAGCCGCTCCGCTTCGCCCCCGGCAGCCGCTACCAGTACTCCAACTCGGACAACATCGCCGTGGCGCTGATGGCGGAGGCGGCGACCGGGACCCGGTACGAAAGCCTCCTGCGTGAACTCGTCTACCGGCCGCTCGGCCTCCACCGCACCAGCCTCCCGCAGGGCTACCGGATGCCCAAGCCGTACATGCACGGCTACGCGGTGGACCCGCCGGCCGCGCCGGAGGACGTCAGCGAGGTCCTCGGCATGTCCGGTGTGTGGGCCTCCGGAGGCATCGTCTCCACGCCGGCCGACATGAACCGCTTCATCCGCGGCTACGTCGGCGGCGCGCTCTACGGCGGACGCATGATCCACGCGCAGCGCCGGTGGATCGAGGGCGCCTCCGAACCCGCCGGGCCCGGACACAACCGGGCGGGCCTCGCGCTCTTCCGGTACGACACCCGGTGCGGTGCCGTGTACGGCCACACCGGCAACACCCTCGGCTACACCCAGCTCGTCGCGGCCAGCCCGGACGGCCGCCGCTCGCTGACGTTCTCCGCCACCACGCAGATCAACAAGGCGACCGACCCCGCCCAGGTGGAGCGGATGCGCGAGCTGGAGGAGAACCTCGTCTGCGCACTGCTGCGGCATCCCTGACGGCCCGCGCGGAGCGGACGGGCAGGGCGGAAAGGCACATGCCCTGCCCGTCGGAAGGGCCCTGGCAGGACCTGCCCTACTGGGACCCACCGAGCACGTGCTCTCCAGCGACCTGGGCCATGAGTTCGTCCACCGTCAACCCGCCAACCCCCGTGAGGTTGCGGGGCTGGTGCGGATGGCCCGGGACGAGCCGATGGGGGGTTACGCCTGGGACGGCGACCGGCACTGGACACCGCGGGCGGTGCGCGAGTGGTGGGCCGGACGCGCACAGGTCCACGCCTGGAGACCTATCTGCGGGGGTATCTCTTCTGGCTGACGGAGCGGCGCGAGCCGCGTCTCGGTGAGCCACTTCCCGCGCTGTGAGGGCGTCGACCTCTCGACGGCGGGTGCGTCACCGTCACCGACGCGTCCGGCCCGCCCGGCGCGCTGAGGTCGTGGGCCTGCGCCCCTGTACCGCCCAGGCGCGAGCCGTCAGCGGGATCGTCCCGTCGGCCCGCGTCGGCACCCGTTCGCGCAGCGTCCGGCGCAGCTGCTCGCGGCGGTCGGGGGAGAGGGCGGCGACATAGCCGGGGGCCGGGCCCTGGCCGGACAGGAACGGGGTCCACAGGTCGTCGAAGTGGGCGAACAGGGTCGGGATCCCGATCGGTGCGACCGTGACCTCGGTCAGCCCTGCCTCGCTCCACAGGGCACGCAGTGCGGGCGGCCGGCAGAGCGGGAAGCGCCGGCTCTCGTCGTGGGCCCGGGCCGACGGGTCGACCGCAGTGGCGGCGGCCCAGAAGTGGCGCAGGAAGCCCATGCCCTCGGCGTAGTCCCACACATAGGCGGCGACCACGCCGCCCGGCCGCACCCCACGCACCGCCTCCGCCAGCGCGACGCCGGGCGCGGGCAGGAAGTTCAGCACCAGACCGCTGACGGCCACGTCGAACACCGCGTCCCGTACCGGCAGCGCCCGGGCGTCCGCCACGGCGACCCACGTCGGCGGGGGAGCGGACGTGCGCGCCGTCGCCGCGAAGCCGGCGGACCGCTCCACGCCCAGCAGGGCGCCGGGCCGGCACCGTACGGCCACCGTGGAGGTGAGCGCCCCCGACCCGCAGCCGATGTCCAGCCACCGGTCCCCGGGCGGACGGTCCAGGAGGCCGACGAACTCGTCGGCGACCAGCCGGCTCCACCGGCCCATGTACCGCTCGTAGGCGTCGCCGGCGGTCCACACGTCGAAGCGTCGTTCGCTCACCCCTCCACCTTGCTCCGTTTCACGGGGCGTTGCAGGCGGCCGGCACCGGCCGAGCGGCCGGGCCGCGCGCGTCCCGGGCGGCCGAGCACGACGCCGAGCAGCACCAGCGGCAGCCCGCACACCTGCCGGACGGTCAGCGCGTCGCCCGCGAGCGCCGTGCCGAGCAGCACCCCGGTCACCGGGTTGAGCAGCCCGATCAGACCGACCGTCCCCGCCGGCAGTCGCCGTAGGCCGGCGAACCACACGGTGAAGGCCAGTGCCGTGGCGACGACGGAGACGTAGGTGAAGGCCAGCAGCGCCGAAGCGGACAGGGCGGGCGGCGGACCCTCCACGGCCGCCGCGACCGGCAGCAGGAGCAGCGCCCCGGCGGTCAGCTGCCAGGCGGTCGAGGCGAGCACCGCGCCGCCCGCGTTCCACCGCTTGGTCAGGATGTGGCCGAAGGCCGACACCAGCATCGCCCCGCCGGACGCGAGCATCCCCGGCACGCTCACCCCGTCCGCGCCGGTGAACAGCATCAGACAGACCCCGGCGAGTCCGACGGCGGCGCCGGTGAGAGGGGCGGCGCCGGGCCGCTCGGCGACCAGGGGCCAGGCGATGAGCATCATCGTCAGCGGGGACACGGCCATGACGGTCGAGGCCACGCTCGTCGGGAGCAGTTGCGAGGCGGCGTAGACGAGGACGAAGAACACGCTCACGTTGAGCAGCCCGAGCACCGCCGACCGCCACCACCACACCCCGCGTGGTCGCTGCCGGGCGAGGGCCAGCAGGACCAGGCCGGCCGGCAGCGCCCGCAGGGCGGCCCCGTACAGCGGCCGGTCCGTCGGCAGGAACTCATGGGTGACGTAGTAGTTGGTGCCCCAGGCCACCGGCGCCACCGCGGTCAGCGCCACCCACCGCGTATTAGCTTCCATGGAAGCTAATATAACTTCCCGGGAAGCTAAAGTGGGATGCATGTCCACGGAAGACCGGCAGCCGCCGGACCGCGTAGCCCGTATCCAGGCCGACTGGCGCCGCGAGCGCCCCGATCTGGACGTCGGTCCGCAGGGCGTGATCGGCCGGCTGCACCGGCTCGCCGACCGGCTCACCGAGGAGCTCGTGCTCGTCTACGGCCGCTACGGCCTCGGCGAGGGGGAGTTCGACGTCCTGTGCGCCCTGCGCCGGGCCGGTGCGCCCTATGAGCGGGCGCCCGGCGAGCTCGCCGCGCACACCATGGTCACCACCGGCGCGATGACGAAGCGGATCGACCGGCTGGAGCGGGCCGGCCTCGTCACCCGCCGCCGCTCCGCCGACGACCAGCGCGGCCGGATCGTCGCCCTCACCGACCCCGGTCGCGCCCTGGTCGACCAGGCCTTCACCGACCACATGCACAACGAACGCCGACTGCTGGACCTGCTGACACCCACCGAGGCCGAGACCCTGGAGCAACTGCTCACCACCTGGCTCTCCCGCCTGGAACCCCCGACGCCGGGCTGACCGAGCCGCTCAGACGGTGACGACGAGCTTTCCGCGCGGATGACCGCTCTCCAGATGCCGTACGGCGGCCACGGCGTCGTCCAGGGGATAGGTCCGGTCGATCACCGGGGCGATCGCCGCCGTCTCCGCCAGGGCCTTGAGCCTCAGCAGGTCCGGTTGCCGGGTACGGGCGAAGACCGGGCGCAGGCGCTGCCCCACGAAGAGGGACAGCACCAGACCGCGCACCTGGCGGTCCAGGCCGCCCAGCACCGGCCCGCCGTCCTCGCCGCCGACGAAGAGGACCGTGCCGCGCGGGGCCAGGACCCGGCGCAACCGGGACAGGGAACGGTTGCCGGCGGCGTCGATGACTAGGTCGTAGCGGACGGCGCGGGCGGTGATGTCCTCCCGGGTGTAGTCGATGACGTCGGTGGCGCCCAGCGATCCGACCAGATCGGCCGCGCCGGGACCGCACACCCCGGTGACCTCGGCACCGTAGTGCGCGGCGAGCTGCACGGCGAAGGTGCCCACACCGCCCGAGGCGCCGATCACCAGCACCCGCCGGCCGGGGGCCGGGAGCGCCAGATCCAGGGCCTGGAGCGCGGTGATGCCGGAGACCGGCAGGGCGGCGGCCTGGACGAAGGACAGGCCCGCCGGCATCGCGGCGAGCTGATCGGGCCTGGCGCGCGCGTACTCGGCGAAGGAGCCGTCGCACTGCCCGAACACCTCGTCCCCCGGCTTGAACCCGGTCACCTTCTCCCCGACCGCCGCCACCCGGCCGGCCGCGTCCCAGCCGCGCACGACATGGGCGGGGCGCCGAAGCCCCAGCTCGGGACTGAGCCGGGCGATGTAGGGCCGGCCCGTCATCAGATGCCACACGCTGGGGTCGACGCCCGCGGCCCGCACCTCCACGAGCACCTCGTCGTCACGGGGCACGGGACGCTCGACGTCCCGCAGTTGCAGTGAATCGGTGGAGCCGTACGCGTACTGGACGATGGCCTTCATCGGGGGCACTCCTCCGCGCCGGTTCGACGGTGTCCTCCCGGATGGTCCCGGCGAACCGCGCGACTGACCAGCCCCCGCGACACCGGCGCCCTCGCCTTCTGCCGGGCGCCGCCCCTGCTTACTGCCGGGCGCCGTTCCTGCGGCGTACGGCGAACACGACGGCCACCGCCACGACCAGCACCACCGCGACGGCGATCCACGCCCCGGCCGACAGACCGCCGTCGTCGTCCTGCTCGGCGTCGGCCGCCTGCGGGGTCGGCGAGGCGTCGGTCTCCTCGGCGGTCGGTGTCGCCGACGCGCTCTCGGAGACGCTGGGCGACGGGCCGACCGGCGTCGCGCCCGGCGCGGCGGCTTTCAGCTCCAGCACCGGCGCCGGGTTGCCCTCCGCGTGGCCGTGTCCGTCGTCGTCGCCGGACTCGTCCAGCTCGATCCAGCGGTCCACCTTGCCGTCGCCGTATGTCTGGAGCGTCTTGAACGCCAGCTCCTTCGCGTCCGGCAACTGCCGTACGACGACGGAGTACTCGGCGTCGGCGCCCACCTTCAGGGCCGCGCCCTTCACGGTGTAGCCGTCGTCGGTCGCGCTGAACTTCCAGCCCTCGGGGCCGTCTTCGTAGGTGACGTCGGACGGGGCGATGCCGTCCGGCAGGACCACCCGGATCTGGGATATCCCGGCGGTGGCGGACTCCGACTCGGCGGTGAAGGTGAGTTCGGCGTTCCGGGCGAGCGCCTGCGCGTCGTCCGACTCGACCTCCACATGGGCGGCGGCCGGAACGGCGGTGCACAGTACGGCGGTTGCCGCCGCGGCCACGGCGACGGTCAGACGGCGGGTGATGCGGGACATTGGGTGTCTCCAGGCATGGGGGTAGGACGGGGCCGCCGTACGGCGAGAGCCGAACAGGCGCCCCGATCGGGTCAGGTGACGAGAGCTGCCCGACCCCGCGGCGGCCCCCGCCGCACCACCGCGTACGCGAGAACGGTCCCCGTGGGCGCCGTCCGCGCGTCCTCCGCCGTGCACGGAACCGGTACACCGAGCCGCCCGGCCGGCTGTGGCCGGGTGAACAGCGCCCGCGCGGCGGCCACATGGCCTCGCACCGAGCCCAGCACCGTGTCCACGCCCCGGGCCAGCGTCCAACAGGCCACGTCCGCACGGTGCAGCAGCACCGCGACGAGTACGGCGACCAGGGCGTGGGCCGCCGTCATGGCCACGGAGCCGTGCAGCGGCTCCTCCCGCACCATCGTGTGGCCGTGGTGGTGGACGTGCGCCCGCGGTGTGTGCGCGGTGAGCGTCAGCCACAGATGCAGCCCCGACTGCCCCGCCACGCTGCACACCACGACCGTGCCCACATGCCGCGGCCGGCGCACGCCGACCAGCCCCAGGCCGAAGAGCCCGGCGGCCACGGTCGCCCCCCGCGCCCACGGCACGGACTCCGCACCGAGCAGATGGTGGGCGCTCACCCCCAGCACGGAGCCGACGACGGCGAACACCGCGGCCCGCAGGACGGGCAGGGGTGCTCGGCGGTTCACGACGTGCGGGTTCATGACCCGCTCATCCTGGCTCACGGGAGGCGCGGAGCGCAGGCCGCTCGGGAAAGATCGACGGCCTCAGAGGGAAACCTCCACCGCCCCTCGAGACCGGGAACGCACCCAGCCGAGCAGCACCACCGAGCACAGGGCGGCCAGCGCGCACCAGGTCGAGACGAACTCCAGCCGCCACAGCGCCGAGCAGACCAGCGCACCCCCGCCCATCAGCAGCCCCAGCACGAACAGCCGCCGGTCGCCGGAGAGCAGCAGCGAGCCCACGGTCGCCAGCAGATACCCGGCGATGAGCAGCGGGGTGTGGGGCAGCCCGATCGAATAGCCCATGGTGTGCCCGCGGATCTCCGCCGTCACCGGCCCGGAGACCAGGGCCTGCGCGAGCGCCGCGGCCGTCACGGCCCCGGCCACCAGCGGCACCGCCAACCGGCGCCGGGCCCGCGGCGTGGCCGCGCACCACACGGCCACCGGCACGCCGAAAGCCAGCACGGGCAGCGCGATGACGGCCCACACCACCGTCGCCGTCCCGCTGCCGCCACCGGAGTTCCACACCAGCGCCTCGACGACCTGATGCGCCCCGAGCAACAACGGAAGTCCGGCCAGCGGGACATCGCGCGGATCGCGCACCCGCGCCAGACAGGCGACGCCGACCGCCGAGACCGCCGTACCGGCCACCAGGTCGGCCGTCGCACTCCAACACATCACGCCACCCGGGGCCTTGGACCGCGGCCACCCGTCGTGACCGCCCACCACGTTACGTCGGTGCCGGCCGACGTCCGGGAGGACACGGGGGCGGGCCGCCGGAGCGGGGACGGGCACAGGGAGAAGGGTCCTGATCAGAACGCCCCGGACACCCCTTAGGCTTCTGCCGTTGGTCAAACCGTCAAACAGACGCCGGCCGACACGACAACCAGGGGAGCAGGGGGGACGGGGGCCGATGAACGACGCGTCCGAGGCGTTCCAGCCACTACAGGGGGACGATCCGCTACAGGTGGCCGGCTACCGGCTTGCCGCGCGGCTCGGCGCGGGCGGCATGGGGCGGGTCTATCTGTCGCACACCCAGGGCGGCCGGCCGGTCGCCATCAAGGTCGTACGGCCCGAACTCGCCGACAATCCCGACTTCCGCCGTCGCTTCCGCCGGGAGATCAACGCGGCCCAGCAGGTCAGGGGCGCCTACACCGCGGAACTCCTCGACGCCGACGCCGACGGCACACCGCCCTGGCTGGCCACGCTCTACGTCCCCGGGCCCTCCCTCGCGGAGGCCGTCCACCGGCGCGGGCCGCTGCCGGTCCCGGCGGTGCTGTGGCTGATGGCGGGTGTGGCCGAGGCGCTCCAGGCGATCCACGGGGTCGGCATCGTGCACCGGGACCTCAAACCGTCGAACGTGCTGCTGGCCGCCGACGGTCCCCGCGTCATCGACTTCGGCATCTCCCTGGCCGCCGATCTGACCGCGCACACCACCACGGGCGCCGCCATCGGCACACCCCAGTTCATGGCCCCCGAACAGGCGCTCGCCACCGAGATCACGGCGGCCACCGACATCTTCGCGCTCGGCCAGACGGCGGCCTTCGCCGCCCTCGGCACGCCGCTGTACGGCAACGGCCCCTCCGCCACCGTCCTGTACCGGATCGTGCACGCGGCGCCCGACCTGTCCGGTCTGCCCGAACCGATCCGGCCGCTGATCGCGCGGTGCCTCGCCGCCGATCCGAAGGACCGCATCACCGCGGCCGAGGTCGTCGAGTGGTGCCGGCAGCGGCTGGGCCGCGACGCCGACGCGGGCGGCGGACCGGCGGTGTGGCGGGAGATCACGGGCCCGGAGGTGCCGGCCCCGGCGCCGGTCCCCGACCCCACGGCGCTACAGGCACCGGTCGCCGATGCCACCGTGGCCCAGGCTCCGTCTCCCGCTCCCGGGCCGGCCGCGGCTGCGGAGGGAGACGCTGGTGCGGACGCGGCGTCGGCCCCCGCCCCCCACTCCGCCTGGGCGCAGCTCTCGGCACCGGAGCCGACCCTGGTGTCGGCGTCCGGGCCCGCCTCGGCGCCCGCCGCCGGTTCCCTGGCACAGCGGCAGCCGCTGATCGCCCCGGTGCGGCCGTCCACGCCGACGGCGCCGGACCAGGGGCGGGCTCGGCGCAGACGTACGGCACTGATCGCGGCGGCCGTCGTGACCGCGTCGGCGCTGCTGGTGACGGGACTGGTGTGGCGGGCCAAGAGCGGGGACGCCGAGGCTCGCGACGGGGGCACGAGCACGTCCTCGACACCGGAACCCACCGGATCCCGACGGTCGTCGGCGTCCTCGTCGACAGCGGCGGACGGCTCTGCGGACGTGGCCGACGCGGCAGTGGGTGACGGAGCCGGGGATGCGGCGGGCGCCGAGGCGAGTGCGGACCAGCAGCCGCAGGCGATCCCGGGGTTCTCGCCCATGAACCTGGACGAGAAGAACTCCCTGTACCTCCACAGCGGCGAGCGGCCGGAGATCCGCGACGACCGCAAGGGCGACATCCGCTTCACCTGCAAGGAGATCGGCTGCGCGCTGGAGAGCGACAAGAGCTCGATCGTCCAGATGTTCGGCGATCCGGGCAACACCTACGAAGACTGCAAGTTCATGCTCAGCGGCGCCAAGGGCAAGGAGTTCCACAACTTCTCGCTGGCCGCGTCGGCGGCGGGCAGCGAGTTCTGCATCCAGCACCCCTCGGGTGACATCGCGCTGATGGTGATCCAGGTGAAGTCGACCGCGCTGTGGGACAAGCCGGGGTTGAGCTTCGTCCAGGTGGACACGACGGTCTGGCGCAAGGCGTGAAGAAGTAGCGGAGCCACGAGCGCGGACCCTCACGGCAGCAGCCGGCGCTCCTTGGCGACCGCCACCGCTCCCGCGCGGGTGTCCACGCCGAGTTTGTCGTAGACGCGGCGCAGATGCGTCTTGACGGTGGCCTCGCTGATGTAGAGGGCGCGGGCGATGTCCCGGTTGCCGATGCCCAGGGCCAGTTGGGCCAGGATGTCGCGCTCCCGGTCGGTGAGGGTGGGCGGCGGCTTGCGCAGGTTGGCCATCACGCGGCCGGCGACGGGCGCCGACAGGGTGGTGCGGCCCCCGGCGGCGGCGTGGATCGCCGCGAACAGCTCTTCGGGGCGCTCGGCCTTGAGCAGGTAGCCGGTGGCGCCGGCCTCGATGGCGCGGGTGATGTCGGCGTCGGTGTCGTACGTCGTCAGCACAAGGACGTGCGGGGCGGCGCCGGGCGCGGAGGTGAGACGGCGCGTGGTCTCGACGCCGTCGATGCCCTCGCCCAGCTGGAGGTCCATCAGCACGACGTCCGGCGTGAGCTTCCCGGCCAGCGCGAGCGCCTCCTCACCGGTGCCGGCCTCCCCGACGACCTCGATGTCCGGGGCACTGTCGAGCAGCGCGAGCAGCCCGGCCCGTACGACGGCGTGGTCGTCGCAGACGAGGATGCGGACGGCGGCGGATGCGGGGCCCGGGGGCATCGCGGACGCGGGGTCGGAGGTCATCGGGGCGCCTTCCTTGGGGCAACTGCGGTCATCGTGTCGGCGTGCGGGGGGCAGCGGGGGGAATCGGGGCGTCTGCCGGGGCGGCGTGCGGGGTCGTCGGGGTGTCTGCCGGGGCGGTGGTGATCGTGGTGGTCTTCGGGGGAGTGGTGGCGGTGCTTGTCGGGGTTGTGGCGGCAGGCCGTCGTGTCGGCGTCCAGGGGGCGGCGGGGGGCATCGGGGTGTCTGCCGGGGCGGCGGTCATCGCGGTGGTCTTCGGGGGGCGTGGCGGCAGGCCGTAGGGTCGGCGTCCGGGGGACAGTGGTGGTCATCGAGGGCGCCTTCGGGGGCGTGGCGGTGCTCGGCGGAGCGTTGTTGGGGGTTGTGGCGGCAGGTCATCGGGCCGGCTTCCAGGAGGCAGCGGCGTTCCTCGGGGGTGCCCCAGTCGGACAGCGTGGTCATCGGGGTGTCCCAGTCGGACAGCGTCGTCATCGGGGTGCCCCCAATGGGACGGCGGCGGACACGACGGTGCCCTCGTCGGGGCGGGACTCGACGGTCAGTGTGCCGCCGAGAGCGCGCAGTCGGGCGCGCATCGCGGGGAGCCCGTGTCCGCGTTCGACGGGGGAGTCGGGGAGCGCGGCGGGGTCGAAGCCGTGGCCGTCGTCGGAGACGTCCAGGACCACCTCGTCGTCGAGGAGGGTGAGGGTGAGCGCGGCACCGCTCGCCCCCGCGTGCTCGCGGACGTTGGCGAGAGCGCCCTGGGCGATCCGCAGCAGGGCGGACTGGACGCGGTCGGGCAGCCTGGCGAGCCGTTCGTCGTCGGCGTCCACATGGACGCGTACGGTCCACTGCGCGCCGGACTCCCGGACGGCCAGCGCGCGCAGCGCCTCGGCGAGGCCGCCGCCGCGGGCCAGGTCGGCGGGGGCGAGGTCGTGGACGAAGCGGCGCGCCTCGGCGAGGTTGTGCTCGGCGACGGAGGCGGCGGTGCGTACGTGGGCGCGGGCCTTGTCCGGTTCGCCGTCCCACACCCGGTCCGCCGCCTGGAGCAGCATCCGCTGGCTGGACAGACCCTGGGCGAGCGTGTCGTGGATCTCCATGGCGAGTCGCTCCCGCTCGGCGAGGGTGCCCTCGCGGCGTTCCGAGGCGGCGAGTTCACGCCGGGTGCGGAGCAGGTCGTCGATGAGGGCGCGCTGACGGTCGGTCTGCCGCTCCATCTGCAGGAAGACGGCCGTGGCGAGCGCGGCGACCGCGGGCGGCGCGAGCACCAGGTTCGGGTCGAAGCGCCCGCCGAGCTGCACCTGAGCGGCCACCACGAACACCGTCAGCATCGCCACGAGGACGAGGGCCGCGCGGGGCGGCAGGGTGCGCAGCCCCGTGTAGAAGAGGGGCACCGCGCACCAGGCGAAGCTGGGCGCGAGCACGACCAGCACCATCCACACCACCACGACCAGCGCCAGCCAGGCCGAGTTCCGCGGACCGGGGCGGCCCGCCTTCGGGCCGAGCAGATGCAGGACGACGAGCACGACGCACAGCGCGATGATCCACGGGGTGCGCGGCTCGCCGGGATGACGCAGCAGGAACCGGGCGAGCGCGCCGCCGAGCAGCAGGAAGAACGCCGCGTGCAGCACGAGGCCGAGCCACCGGGTGTCCACGGCGCTCGGTTCGTCCGGGTGGCCCGGCGTGCGGTCCGGTGTGCGGTCCGGTGTGCGGTCCTGCGTGCGGTCCGGCTTCAGGGGGCTCGCCTCCCTTCCTCACTGTGGGCGCTGAACTGGGCAAACACCTCCATTGTCACCGGCGACGCGGGCCGCGCAGGTCAACCGATCGGATGACCCCCCTGTCATCCGTCCGCGCTCCCGAGCGAGCCGGAACGTCGACCGTCCGGGCCCGGTTCCGGGCCGAGGGTGGAGAGCAGGAAACGGGACGGCAACCGGGCCGCCCGCCCACCGAAGGAGTCGACCGACCCATGAACGCCGTGCAGCCCCAGCACAAGAAGGTCTCCCGCCGCGCCCGTGTCGCCCTCGGCGGTGCCGTGCTCGGCGCCGTCGCCCTCGCGGGCTTCGGGGCGGTCTCCGCCAACGCCTCCGCACCGGCCGCGGCGCCCGCCGCTGCCGCCGCGGTCTCCGCCCCGGCCAAGGCGACCACCACGTCCACCCACCTGACGATCGACGCCGCCACCCGCGCCGCCCAGGCCGCGCTGGACGCCGCCGAGAAGGAGAACCAGCGCGTCACGGTCGCCGTCGTCGACCGCAACGGCAACACGCTCGTGACCCTGCGCGGCGACGGCGCCGGCCCCCAGTCCTACGAGTCCGCCGAGCGCAAGGCCTACACCGCGGTCTCCTGGAACGCCCCCACCTCGGAGCTGGCCGAGCGCCTGAAGCAGGCGCCGAACCTGAAGGACATCCCCGGCACGCTGTTCCTGGCCGGTGGTGTCCCCGTCACCGCCCAGAACGCGCCCATCGCCGGAATCGGCGTCGCGGGCGCCCCGTCCGGCGCGCTGGACGAGAAGTTCGCGCAGGCGGGCGCGGAGGCGGTGGCCGCCGGCCGCTGACCCGGGTGTCAGGACCTCGGCATGATCCCTGCCGCTGACCGGTGTGTCAGGCCCTCGGCATGCCCCCGTGCGGGCTGTTGACCACCAGCGGCAGGGATCCCTCGGCCAGATAGGGGTGGTCGGGGAAGTGGTCGACGTGGAGGTGACCGCCGTCCTCCGCGTCGGCCATGTCGTGCAGGTTGGCCGAGAGGAGGGCCCGGGCGTCGCCGTCGCCGGCGATGAGCAGGACACGCCGGGCGGGGTCCAGGCCGATGCGGACGCCGGGGCCCGGCGCGTCGCTGATCTCGACCCCCGCCAGGGCGTCGCCGTCCGGCCCGGCCGTGGTCCACAGCAGGCCCTCGCCCTCGGCCACGGCACGCGCCAGCCGGTGCAACTCGGCGGCCGAGGCGCTGAGGTCCATCTCACCGGACGCCGGGTCGTGAAGAACCCTCGGGGACATTCCGCCCCTCCCCCTCCCGATCATGGGTACAGCCTGCCCCGTACACACCCCTGTGACCAGCCGAATGTCACAACTCCCGGATAAATCAGCACTGTTGTGGTGCGTTCGATGCCCGGGTGGTGCCCGGGCGATACCTCCGGAAGGGGCAGGTACGGCATGGATCCTGTGATCGTCGGTGCGGTGGTGACCGTGGCCGTCAGCGTTGTCAACGGCATGGTGAAGGTCGCGCAACGGCGGCTGAGCGCCGGCGTGGAGCGGGCGCGCATCGCCGAGGACGGGCAGACCGACCGGATCCGCAGCGCCACCGGATGGACGGCCCAGCACCCCCTCCCAGCCCGTGTCGGCCGGAACGGGGGGAGCGGCCATGGAGGACGCGCTCAGCACTGACATCGACACCGCCGTCGATCGCGCCGACCACGTCGAGACCAGTACGGTCCCGCTCCCCGGCATCGAACTCGCCGAGGCGCTCCACCACGAGCAGTACCCGGCGCTGGTCCGCTTCCTGCTGTTCCAGGGCGCCTCCTGGGTGGAGGCACAGGACGCCGCACAGGACGCCTTCACCCAGATGTGCGCGCCGGATCTGTCGATCACCCATCCGCGCGCCTGGCTGCGCAGGGTGGCCTGGCGGTCCTGGGTGAGTCAGCAGGTCAAACCCGAGGACGCCTGCGCGGAGATGCCCGAGCCCGAGACCCATCTGCGCTGGCAGACCCCGGCGCACGCCGCCGAGCTCGAAGAGGAGGAACGCCGGGTGATGTCCCTGCTGCTCCAGCTGCCGGCCAAGCAACGGGCCGCCTTGGCCTGGCACTTGGACGGATTCACCACCGAGGAGAGCGCCCGCGCGATGGGTACGACACAGGCGGCCGTACGCCAGAACCTGGCCCGGGCCAGGGCGGCCCTCAGGGAAGGGCTGCGCCTGGAAGGCCGCTTCGGCGACGAGAGGAGGGCGACGTGATGGACCGCGACCCGCGCACATCCGACCTCGACGGTCCCGACCGGCTCGACGCGCTGCTCATGAGGGCCCACCGGCGGCTCGGCACCGCCGTCACCGACCGCCTCGCCGCACAGGGCGGCCCACCCGAACTGCGCACCCCGGACCTCGCGTTGGACCGGCTGCTGGCCGCCACCCACCGCGCCGTCGGCACCGCCGTCAGCCGGCGCCGCTCCCGGGAGGCCCGTGCCGCCCTCGCCCGGCGCGACCTGGCGCACGAGGCACGCCTGGCCGAACGCGGTCCGCTCTCCAACCGCCCCTCGCCGGTGCGGGTGAAATACCGCCAGCAGGCCCTCCGCCTCGCCCACCGCTACTGGCCCGCCGATCTGGCCGAGGGCATGCGGGTCGCCGTACGCCTCGTGCAGAATCTGAGCGACCTTCTGGAGGACACCGCGCGAACCGTCGTCGACGCGGCATCGGTGGTGGAGCAACTCCGCGAACATCTGCGGGAGTTGTCCCGGATGCCGAAGCCACAGCGCTCCCCGGTCACACTCACCGGACTGGACTATCTGGTGGCCGTCGAGTCGGCCCTCGCCGAGCCGGCCGAACGGCTGCTGCACGACCTGCACCGGATTCGCCAACTGCTCGACGAGGAGCTGGCGCCGGCCATCGCCACCCTCGAACCGGCCACGCCGGCCTACCAGTTCGGGGTCGACGCCATCGCGCAGGACCTGATCGACGACCTGACCCAGGGCTGCGACCAGGCCGACGCCCTCGCCAAGGCGGTCGCCGAGGTCGAGCGGGCCAGCAGCGACTTCGTCGGCGCGGATCTCAGCACCGCCAAGCTGGACGGCGTACGCCTCGAAGGCATCCTGTGGGACGACACCACGCAATGGCCGGGGGAGTGGGAGGACCTGATCCGGCGTGCCTCCCTGCCCTCGGGCGAGGAACGGGGTGTCCTCATCGTCGCCGCCGAACCCTCCGACACGGTCATCCACGCCCAGGCGTGAGCGGGTTCGTTCGTCCAAGGGGCGACGGGCTTTGTCCATGGACCGGCCCGCCATCCCGGGCGAGGGTGGATCATGAGCCGATTCGAGGTCGCGGTACGGACGTTCCACGGCAAGCCCGCCGGGCGGCTGCCGCCCGGTCTCGTCGCGCTGGCGCTGGGCGGCTTCGGCATCGGCCTGACCGAGTTCCTGATCGCCGGACTGCTGCCGCAGGTGGCCTCGGACTTCGCGGTGTCCGAGGCGGTGGCGGGGCGGCTGATCTCCGGGTACGCGCTGAGCGTCGCGGTCGGCGCGATCGTCCTCACGGCGGCGACGGCACGCCTGTCCCGCAAGCGGGTCCTGGTCGCTCTGGTGGCACTGTTCGTCGTCGGCAACCTGCTGTCCGCCGTCGCGCCTGACTACCGGGTGATGATGCTCGGGCGGATCGTCGCGGCCCTGTGCCACGGCTCGTTCTTCGGCATCGGCTCCCTGGTCGCCCGTAGCCTTGTCGCGCCGGAGCGGAAGTCCCGCGCGGTGGCGGTCATGTTCGCCGGACTGACCCTGGCGAACGTGCTGGGCGTGCCGTTCGGCGCGCTGGTCGGCGAACGCTGGGGCTGGCGGTCGGCGTTCTGGGCGGTGACGGCGATCGGCGTGCTGGCGCTGGCGGGGATCGTCGCCCTGGTGCCCGCGTGGGCGGGACAGGTCCCGCCCACCGACCTGCGCACCCAGCTCCGCGCCTTCCGCTCCTGGCAGGTCTGGCTGACCCTGACGGCCACCGCGCTCGGCTACGGCGGGATGTTCGGCGCGTTCAGCTATCTCGCCTACACGTTCACCGAGGTCGGCGGCTTCTCGGCGGCGGACGTCGCCTGGCTGCTGATGGTGTACGGCGTCGGCCTCGTCGTCGGGAACGTGATCGGCGGGCGAGCGGCCGACCGCGATCGCGACCGCGCCCTGCTGCTCGCCCTCCTCGGACTGACCGTCACCCTGGCCGCGTTCGGCCTGCTGGCCGCCAACGCCCCCGCCTCCGTCGTCCTGGTCTTCCTGCTGGGGCTGACCGGGTTCGCCGCCGTCCCCGGCATGATCACCCGTGTCACCGACCACGCCCACCGCGCGGCCCTCGCGGCCGGCGCCAACGTGTCCGCGTCCAACGTCGGCAACGCCCTCGGCGCCTGGCTCGGCGGACTCGCCCTCTCGGCGGGCCTGGGGTACCGGGCACCGCTCTTCGTCGGCGCCGGAATCGTCGCGGTCTCCTTCGTGGTGATGGCGGTCGCGGCGTACACGAATCGCCCTCGTTGAATTCCTTGACGAGAATATTCTGTCTAGTGAATACTTCAGGGCATGGAACGGATCGCAGCAGCCCTGGGAGACGGAGCGCGGTGGCGCATCGTCGAACTCCTCGTCGAGCGCCCCCGGTCCGTCGGTGAACTGGCGGAACTGACCGGGCTGCGCCAGCCCCAGACCACCAAGCACCTGCAGACCCTCGCCCGGGCCGGCCTCGTGACGGTCTTCCCGCTGGGGCAACGCCGGGTCTACGCGGTCGAGACCGCACCCCTGGCGGCTCTGGAGCAACGGCTGCGGGCCCTGGTCGAGACCGCCGGAGCACACGCGGGCGAGCGGGATGTCATCGCGCGCTACCGCGCCGCCATCGAGGCGGAGACCGCGGCGGCGGACCGGGAACGGTGGGCGGACGGACGTACGTTCTCGTTCGAGCGCGTGCTCCCCGCACCCCGGGACCTGGTGTGGCTCCACTGGACCGACGCGGACCTGCTCGGGTCCTGGTGGGCCCCGCCGTCGATGACGATCACCGAGTGCGTCCTGGAGGCGCGGCCCGGCGGGACGGCCGTCCTCGAGTACCGGGACGCCGAAGGGCGCTACCGCTCCGAGGGCCGGGTCCACACTGCCACGGACCGCGAGCACCTCGTGTTCGACCTCTCGGTGCTGGACGCCGCGGGCGCGGTCTCGTTCACCGGCCACTACGACCTGAACCTCACCGACGTCCCCGACGGGACACGGCTGCGGCTCGACCTCCGCATCACCGACACGACCGTCGCATCAGCCCCCTACGTCGCCGGGATCGGAACCGGCTGGGAGCGGGTGCTCGACAACCTCGCCGACACCCTCGGCGCGGCGCACACCACCAAGGGCACGACCGACGCACGGACCAACGGATAAGGAAGCGCAGCCATGAGCGACTCGACCGGCCGCAAGGTCACCGCGAACATCAGTCTCACCCTCGACGGACGGTTCAACGGCCCCGGTGGGCCCGGCGACCTCGGCGCGATCGTCCCGTACGCGATCACCGAGGTCGCGCGGAACCACCTCACCCGTATCCACGAGCACGCGACGACCGTGCTGCTCGGCCGGCGCAACGCCGAGGGGTTCCTCGGCTTCTGGCCCACGGTCGCCGAGGACGACAACGCCGACCCGCGCGACCGCGGATACGCGAAGTGGCTGGTCGACACCGAGAAGGTGGTCCTGTCGACCACGCTGACCGAAGCACCGTGGAGCCGCGCCCGCGTGGTGAACGCCCCCACCGCGGAGGTCCTCGCCGACCTCAAGGCCGACGGCGAGGGCGACATCCTCATCAACAGCAGCGCGAGCGTCATCAAGGCCGCCCTCGCGGCCGACCTGCTCGACCGGCTCCACCTCATCGTCTGCCCCGAGATCGCCGGGGGCGGGGAGCGGCTGTTCGACGACGGCCTGCCGGCCTCCAAGTGGACGCTCACCCACCGGGACGTCGGCGAGTCGGGCGAGATGGCACTGATCTACGACCGGGTGCGCTGACCACCGCACGGGCAACGAGAGGTCGGTGACCGGATCGGTCCGTCCCCGGACCCGATCCGGCCTGTCACCGCCCGGCTCTCAGGGGCCACGCTGGGGACATGACCCGAGCCCTGATCGTCATCGATGTCCAGGAGTCCTTCCGCGCCCGCCCGCTGTGGGAGACCATCTCCGACCCGAAGATCACCGACAAGGTGAACCGGCTGGTCCGGCTGGCCCGCGAGGCGGGGGAGCCGGTGGTGTGGGTGCTCCACTCGGAGCCCGGCAGCGCCGATGTCTTCGACCCCGCCCTCGGCCACGTCCGGCTGATGGAGGAGCTGGAGCGGCGCGACGGCGAGCCGCTCCTCCACAAGACCTCGCACAACGCGTTCACCACCACCAACCTCCAGCAACTGCTGACCGAGCGGGGCATCCGCGAACTCACCGTCTGCGGCATCCGCACCGAGCAGTGCGTGGAGACCACCGCGCGCGTCGCGAGCGACCTCGGCTACGACGTCACGTTCGTGGTCGACGCGACGGCGACCAACCCCGTCCCGCACCGCGACGCCCCCGCCGACCTGAGCGTCGCCGAACTGCTCGCCGACCCGCGCACCCTGCCCGCCGACGAGGTGGTCCGCCGTACCGAGTACGCGCTCGCCGGACGCTTCGCCACCATCGCCACCGTCGAGGGCCTTGAGGCCGCGGCCCGGCGTCCGGCATGATGACCGGATCGTGAGCCACGTCGTCTTCTTCCTGGTGCCCGGAGTCCATCTGCTGGACCTGGCGGGACCCGCGCAGGTCTTCTCCACGGCCGCCGACTTCGGGCACCCCTACACCCTCACCTACGTCGCCGAGCGATCGCAGGTCCCCACCGCGCAGGGCCTGCCGCTGGTCGCCGGAGTCGACTGGCCCGAGCTCGGGACCGAGGACCTCGTGATCGTCCCCGGCTGGCGCGCGGTCACCCTGGCCGACTCGCCACCGATCGGCGCCCCCGCGCTGCGGGCCCTGCGCGACCACCACGCCCGTGGCGGAACGGTGGCCAGCGTCTGCGCCGGAGCCGAGGCACTCGGCCAGGCAGGCCTGCTCAAGGGCCGCCACTGCACCACGCACCACGACGTCCAGGACGAACTCGCCGCCCGGCACCCGGGGGCGATGGTCGTCCGCGACGTCCTGTTCACCGCCGACGACCGGGTCATCACCTCGGCGGGCATCGCCAGCGGGATCGACCTCGCCCTGCACCTGGTCGCCGGCCGGCACGGACCGGCCGTCGCCGCCAAGGTCGCCCGGGACATGGTCGTCTACGCCCGCCGCAACGGCCACGAATCCCAGTCCAGCGCCATGTTCCGGCACCGCTCCCACCTCGACGACACCGTGCACCGCGTCCAGGACCTCATCGACGCCCGCTTCGACCGGCCGCTTCCCCTGCCCGCCCTCGCCTCGGCCGCCGGCGTCAGCGAACGCACCCTCACCCGTCTGTTCACCCGCGCCACCGGCCTGACCCCGCTGCGCTACCAGCAGACCCTCCGCCTCGAACGCGCCCAGCACCTCATCAGCCACGGCGCCACCCTCGACGCGGCGGCCCGTTCGGTCGGCTTCGAGGACGCCCGCATGCTGCGCCGGTTGCGGGCCCGGGCCGCCTAGGAACTCCCGTGCGCTAGGGCCTGTCCGGCGGATCAGGTCGCAGGGAAGCGCGGCACCTCATTGACGCCGGTGAGCGGGGCCTGGGGCGTCCAGCTGCAAGGCGGAGGAGGGCGGCGACGCGGAGCGTCGGCAACCGACGACAACGCCGCGGCTGGGCGTCCCAGGCCCCGCGTCTGCGACCTGATCCGCCGGGCAGGCCCTAGTGGGACTCCCGGGTCACCTCGGAGCCGCTGGACCCCACCAGGAAGTCCAGGTCGGCCCCGGTGTCGGCCTGGAGCACATGGTCGACATAGAGGCGCTCCCAGCCGCGCCGCGGGTTGGCGAAACCGGCGACGGTGGCCTTGTCGGGGGTTCTGCGGGCGAGTTCGTCGTCCGGTACGTCGACGTCGATCCGGCGGGCCTCGACGTCGAGGACGATGAAGTCCCCGGTCCGCACGAGCGACAGCGGGCCACCCGCCGCCGCCTCCGGTGTCACGTGCAGCACGACCGTCCCGTACGCCGTACCGCTCATCCGGCCGTCGCAGACCCGCACCATGTCCCGGACGCCCTGCTCCAGAAGCTTCTTCGGCAGCGGCATGTTCGACACCTCCGGCATGCCCGGATACCCCTTGGGCCCGCAGCCGCGCAGGACGAGGACCGAGTCGGCGTCCACCTCCAGGTCCGGGTCGTCGATACGGGCGTGGAAGTCCTCGATGCTGTCGAAGACCACGGCCCGCCCGCGGTGGCGCAGCAGATGCGGGGAGGCCGCCGCGGGTTTGACGAGCGCCCCGCGCGGGGCGAGATTGCCGCGCAGCACCGCGATGCCACCCTCGGCGACGAGGGGTTCGGCGCGGGTGCGGATGACCTCGGGGTCCCAGATGGGGGCGTCGTCCAGGTACTTCACGAGGGGCTCGCCGGTGACGGTCAGCGCCTGCGGGTCGAGCAGGTCGCGGACCTCGCGCAGCACCGCGAGCAGCCCTCCGGCGCGGTGGAAGTCCTCCATGAGGAACCGTCCGGCCGGCTGGAGGTCCACGAGGACCGGCACCCGCGAGCCGACGCGGTCGAAGTCGTCCAGGCTCAACTCGATGCCCAACCGCCCGGCGATGGCGAGCAGATGGACGACGGCGTTGGTGGAGCCGCCGATCGCGGCCAGCGCCACGATCGCGTTGTGGAAGTTCGCCCGGGTCAGGAAGGCGCCCGGCCGTCGGTCGGCGGCGACCATGTCCACGGCCAGCCGGCCCGTACCGTGCGCGGCCTGGAGCAGTCGGCTGTCGGGCGCGGGCGTCCCGGCGACTCCCGGTACGACCGTGCCGAGCGCCTCCGCCACCAGTGCCATCGTCGAGGCGGTGCCCATGGTGTTGCAGTGCCCACGGCTGCGGATCATCGCCGACTCGGAGCGGGTGAACTGCTCCTGGGTGAGCGTGCCGGCCCGCACCTCCTCCGACAGCCGCCACACATCGGTGCCGCAGCCCAGCGGCGTACCACGGAAGGTCCCGTTCAGCATCGGGCCGCCCGGTACGACGACCGCGGGCAGATCCACCGACGCGGCGGCCATGAGCAGCGACGGGATCGTCTTGTCGCAGCCGCCCAACAGCACCACGCCGTCGATGGGGTTGGCGCGGAGCATCTCCTCGGTGGCCATCGCCGCCATGTTCCGCCACAGCATGGCCGTGGGCCGTACGTTCGTCTCGCCGAGCGACACCACGGGCAGGTCCAGCGGGATGCCGCCCGCCTCGTACACACCGTCGCGGACCGAGGCGGCGACCTCGTTGAGATGCGCGTTGCAAGGGGTCAGGTCCGAGGCGGTGTTGGCGATCGCGATCTGCGGACGCCCGCTGAAGGCGTCGTCCGGGACACCGCGGCGCATCCACGCCCGGTGGATGTAGGCGTTGCGGTCCTGGCCGCCGTACCACTGCGCGCTGCGGAGCGTCACTCCGGAGCTCCCTTCCAACAATCGACACCTAGGTCTAATCTGTGGAACGCCATGGAGCATACGCAGACGTACGACGGCTCGACAGACCCCGGTGACGACGACTCCCCACGCCTGGTGGGCTCGGACCGTGTGCTCGCCGTCCTCAGACAACTCGCCCACTACCCCGAAGGCGTGGGCCTCGAAGAGCTGACCCGGGTGATCGGCAGCCCGAAACCGACCGTGCACCGGGCGCTGGGCGCCCTGCGCCGGGCCGGACTCGCGGACCAGGACGTCCGAGGCCGCTATGTGCTCGGCGACGAGTTCCTGCGCATGGCCTTCGCCCATCACGAGGCCCGCCCGGACCACGTCCGCGTCGGCCCGCTGCTCCGGAGGCTCGCCGCGCGTTTCGGCGAGACCGCCCACTACGCGGTCCTCGACGGACGCGAGGTCGTCTACCGCGCCAAGGTCGACCCGCCCACCGGCGCCGTCCGCCTCACCTCCACCGTGGGCGGCCGCAACCCGGCCCACGCGACCGGCGTCGGAAAGCTGCTGCTCGCCCACGAGTTGGACACACTCGACGCCGTACGGCACTGGATCGGCCGCACGCCGCTGGAGCGCCGAACCCCGCGGACCCGGTGCACGGCCGAGGAGTTGCACCGCGACCTGGAAGCCGTCCGGCAGCGCGGCTATGCCGTGGACGACGAGGAGAACGAGACCGGCGTCAACTGCCTCGCCGTACCCCTCTACGCCACCTCGCCGGCCGCGCCGTCCGGAGCCGTCAGCGTCAGCGCCCTCACCTACCGAACCCCCCTGCGGACCCTGGTCGACGCGGTGGACGAGATCCGCGCCACGCTCGGGTTTCTCGGCGATCCGCACCGCCCGCTCACCCCTGGAGACTGAAACACCATGCACCTCATGCGCATAGGCGCGCCCGGCGCCGAGAAGCCCGTCGCCCGAATCGACGCCGACACCTACGTCGATCTCTCCGACACCGTCACCGACTTCGACGAGGCGTTCTTCGGCTCGGGCGGCATCGACCGCGTCCGCCCCGTCGTCGCCGGGCGGGTGGCCGCCGGTCAGGTGTCCCGCTTCGCCGGGGAACGGATCGGCGCTCCGATCGCCCGCCCGCACCAGATCCTGTGCATCGGTCTGAACTACCGCGACCACGCGGCCGAGAGCGGCATGTCCGTGCCCGACGAGCCCATCCTGTTCACCAAGTCGCCCAACACCCTGATCGGCCCGAACGACGACGTGCGCATCCCGCGCGGGTCCGCCAAGACCGACTGGGAGGTCGAACTCGGCATCGTCATCGGCCGCCGCACCGCCTACCTGGACTCCGTGGACGACGCCCGCGACGCCATCGCCGGGTACGTCGTCGTCAACGACGTCAGTGAACGCGCCTTCCAACTGGAGCGCGGCGGACAGTGGGCCAAGGGCAAGTCGGCCGAGACCTTCAACCCCGCGGGGCCCTGGCTCGCCACCGCCGACGAGATCGACGACGTCCTCGCGCTCGACATGTGGCTGGACGTCAACGGCGTACGCCGCCAGACCGGCAGCACCAAGACGATGATCTTCGACCCGTACTTCATCGTGCACTACCTCAGCCAGTTCCTCGTCCTGGAACCCGGTGACCTCATCAACACCGGCACCCCGCCCGGCGTCGGCATGGGCCTCAACCCGCCCGTGTACCTCCAGCCGGGAGACGTCATGGAACTCGGCATCCAGCACCTCGGCACCCAGCGCCAGCACGTGCTCGCCCCGCGGTGAGCCGCCCGCCCATGCGTGCCTTCGTCCTCACCGCACCGGGGGAGTACGCGGTCCACGAGGTCCCGGCTCCGAAGCCAGGCCCCGGCGAGGCCGTCGTCGACGTCGAACGCGTCGGCGTGTGCGGCACCGACGTCGAGTTCTTCACCGGCGCGATGACCTACCTCCACCAGGGCCACGCCGCCTATCCGATGCGGCTCGGCCACGAGTGGGCGGGCCGCGTCGTGTCGGTCGGCGACGGTGTGGACCCCGCGTGGCTCAGCCGGCGCGTCATGGGGGACACCATGCTCGGCTGCGGCGACTGCCGCCGCTGCCGACGCGGCCACCAGCACGTGTGCGACACACGGCAGGAGGTCGGCGTACGAGGCGACCGCCCCGGCGCCCTCGCCGAGCAACTGGTCGTCCCCGCCGCCTCGTTGCACGCCCTGCCCGACAGCGTCGACGCCGAACTCGGCGCCCTGGTCGAACCCGGCGGCAACGCCCTGCGCGCGGCGCGGGCCACGGCCTGCGGTCCGGGTGACCGGGTGCTGATCCTCGGCCCGGGCACGATCGGCCTGCTCACCGCGATGTTCGTCCGGGCCGCCGGGGCCGAGGTCCACCTGATGGGCGCGACCGACGCCTCCCTCGCCTTCGCCCGCGCACTCGGCTTCGCGCACGTCTGGCGGGAGGACACCGTCCCCGACCTTCCCTACGACGCGGTCGTCGACGCCTCCAACGCCGCCCATCTGCCGGGCCTGGCCCTGCGGTTGGTCGAGCCGGCGGGACGTCTCGTGTACGTGGGCCTGTCCGGCGAACCCAGCCGCGTCGACACCCGCACCCTGGCCCTCAAGGACGTCACCGCGGTGGGCGTGTTGTCCGCGTCTCCCGGTCTGGAGGCGGCGATCCGGGCGTACGCGGAGGGCAGTGTCGATCCCCGGCCCCTCGTCGCCGCGACGGTCGCGCTGACCGACGTCGGCGCCGTACTCGCCGGGAAGCGCCCGGCGGACGCGGGCCTCGGCCCCAAGATCCTCGTCGATCCCCGCCGCGGCTGACACGGTCGGGGCCACCGCCGTACATACGGTATGCTTGATCTTGAGCCGGTCACCGCAACTGCGGCACACCGGCACTGCGTTGGTGGTCCAAGGAAAGACGCCCCGCTTCCTGCGGGGAAATGCAGGTGCAAGGCCTGCCCGGCGCTCAAGGACTGGGGCCCGTTCCGTGCAACTCGCGGAGCGGGCCCTTTGTCATGCTGTCGTGCCCTCCGCGCTGCTGCCAGCGGCACGCCCCACGCGACGCTCCGTCACCACAGCACGCCGAAGACCATCAGCGCGCCGATGACCCCCCAGAACGCGCCTCCGACGACCTTGACGAAGACCCGGCCCACCACGAAGGGAAGCCAGTCCGCGTGGGCGTCGCTCACGCGTCGGGCGGGGTCGTAGGCGAGCTGGATGCGCTGGAGCGTGCGCTTGCAGGTGTAGCGATGGGTGGCGCCGTCGGCGTCGGTGTAGCCGTACACCGTCTTCTTGCCGTCCTTGGCCACCGCCTTGGCGAGGACGGTGATCCCGCGTCGACTCAGCACGGTCCGGCGGACCGTCTCCGCCAGCCCGGCCCCGAGCATGGTCAGACCGCCCAGCAACGGCACGAGGCCGAGGACGACCCCGAGGACGCGCGAGCCATGGGCGAAGGCGACCCACCCGGCGTACCCGAGGTAGGCCACGGCCAGCGCCGCGCCCAGTGCCATGATCGCGTACAGGCCCCAGTCGTGCGACGACTCCGTGTCGGTGACCACGGCGCCGGCCCCGGGGACCCGCTCGGCGGGCAGCAGCGGGACGAGCGCGGCGACGAAGGCGGCCGTGGCCGTCGGGTTGCCGCCCTCCACCCGGTGGGCCGTGCCGTCGGTGAGCAGGATCTCGAGGCTCCGCGCCTGCGCTGCACGGACGTCCTGGATCGCCGAGAGCGGGATGTCGACCTGGTGGTCGGAGCGCGTGATGTGGACCCCGTCGGAGTCGAACCGGGCGCTGACACCTCGGCCGTTGAGAATCTGGGACATGATCGCTTCGACTGCCGAGGTGGCCGAAAGGTTGCCCTGAACCAAGGAGCTGGCCGGGTTGGCGTGACCAACCATCATCTCTTCTCTTCCCGTTCGCCACGCTCCGCGTTTTGGATCATTCCTTCCCCTGCCCTGTACGACCGCTGCATCCGCGCTTCCCCGCGGCTGGCGAGAGTGACAACAGCCGCTCCACCAAAGAGAAGCGGCCTTCAGCACGGCACCGAAAGCCGGAGGGGAACAGCACTCATGGGCATCACCGCACACCCACAGCGCAGGACCGTCGTCACCGGAGGCCTGGCGGCCACCGCCGCCCTGCTGACCGGCTGTTCGTCGGCCGCGGGCACCCCGCAGGTCACCCAGGTCGGAGCCGCGGGCGCGACCGCGACCCCCTCCGCCTCGGCGAGCACGGGTCCCTCCACTCCCGCGGGAGCTTTCACGCGGCTCATGGAGGGCAACCGGCGCTGGGTGAAGGGCGCGCTGCTCCACCCCGACCAGGACCCTCGCCGGCGCGAGGCCGTCGCCGAGGAGCAGAAGCCGTACGCCGTCGTCCTGTCCTGCATCGACTCGCGGGTGCCGCCGGAGCTCGTGTTCGACACCGGCATCGGCGACCTGTTCGTCATACGCACCGGCGGCCAAGTGGTCGCGCCGGTCGTCACCGGCTCCGTCGAGTACGGCCCCGTCACGGCGGGCACCCCGCTGATCGTGGTCCTGGGCCACCAGCGCTGCGGCGCGATCAAGGCGGCGTACAAGGCGCTGCACGACCGGACGACCCTGCCCGGCAACCTCCAGGCGATCGCCGACTCCCTCCGCACCGCCTACGCGGCGACGCTCAAGCAGAAGACCGACGACCCCGTCGACACCATGATCCGCGTCCACGCCCGGCAGACCGCCGCGGCCCTGCGCAGCAACACCTCCCTCGCCCCGCTGGCGAAGCAGGGCGGCCTGGCCGTGGTCAGCGCCTACTACTCACTGGACACGGGCCGGGTCGACGTCCTGAACGGGGCGCCCGCGACGGGACGGTGACGGGGCTGGGGATCGTCCTGATGGCAGGGGAAGAGGCAGTCGCTCCTAGAGGCCCTCGTCCAGCGCGCGCCCCATCCTGAGGACCGCCTCGCGCAGAACGGCGGGCGGCGTCGCGAAGTTGAGGCGTACGTGCCCCTCGCCGCCGGAGCCGAAGACGTGCCCCGAGCTGAGCGCGACCCGGGCCCTGTCGAGGAAGAACTTCGCGGGCCCGGCCAGGTCGCTGACCACGCCGGGCCCGTCGCCGCCCCGGTCGGCGTGCAGCCCGAGCCGAGTGCAGTCCAGCCACGCCAGATACGTCCCCTCGGGGCGATGACATCGCACGCCGGGAAGGTGTCGCTCGGCGAGGCGGCCGAGCAGGGTCCGGTTGGCGTCGAGCCCGAGCAGCAGGTCGTCCAGCCAGTCACCGCCCTCGCGGAAGGCCGCGGTGTGGGCGATGACGCCGAGATGACTCGGCCCGTGGCCGACTTCCTCGGGCAGCAGCCTCAGTTCGTCGGCGGCCTCGGGGCCCGCGACGGCCAGGGCCGCCTTCAGGCCCGCCAGGTTCCACGCCTTGGAGGCGGAGGCCAGCACGAACGCGTTCTCGGCACCGGCCACACCGAGGAACGGAGTGAACGTGGCGCCGGGCAGCACCAGGGGCGCGTGGATCTCGTCGGAGACGACCCGTACGCCGTGCCGACGGGCGAGGCCGGCGACGGCCTCCAACTCCGCGCGGGTGTGGACGACACCGGTGGGATTGTGCGGGTTGCACAGCAGGAACACCGCGCGTCGCCGCCCCTTGCCCCGGGCCCGCACGAAGGCGTCCTCCAGCGCGTCCAGGTCGATCCGCAGATCGGCACCGAGGCGCGCCTCGACGACCTGACGGGCGTCGTGCGAGACGAACGCGTAGAAGGGCGGGTACACCGGCGAACACACCACGACCGCATCGCCCGGATCGGTCAGCAGCCGCAGCACCTCGACGATCCCCAGCATCACGTCCGGCACGATCGCGGTCCGTTCCACCCGCAACCCGTCCCACCCCCACCGCTCCGCGGCGAACGCGGCGAGAGCCTCGGCGTACGCGGCCCCGTGCGGGTAGCCGGTGTCGCCCAGCTCGATCGCCGACCGCAGCGCCTCGACGACCGCGGGGGCGAGCGGCACGTCCATCTCGGCGACCCAGAGCGGAAGCACGTCCTCGGGGTGCGTGCGCCACTTCATGCTGGTCCGCTGCCGCAGCTGCTCCAGCGTGAGGTGGGTGAGCGGGTCCGTCCGTCGCAGCT
This sequence comes from Streptomyces sp. NPDC051913, assembly GCF_044593635.1. Taxonomy (NCBI): domain Bacteria; kingdom Bacillati; phylum Actinomycetota; class Actinomycetes; order Kitasatosporales; family Streptomycetaceae; genus Streptomyces; species Streptomyces sp. NPDC051913. Next base: position 152,072 of record NZ_JBIUCI010000012.1, read on the forward strand.
CCGTGCTGTCGGGGGCCTGATCCACGGGTCCGGGTTCGGGTCCGGTCATTCTGCGCTCCCAGGGAGGGGACGGGCGGGGCTGCCCGGCACCATCGAGCCGGCCGGGGCACCGGGCGGGTACTGCTGTGCACCACCGAGCCAGCCGGGACGACCGAAGTCAAGCGTTGTCGCAGCCAGGGGGCGGCGCGGTGTGTCGGCGCGGACCGCTAGGCTCCGGCCCATGAGTGAGGCAGACAGACGCGCCGAACGACGCGTCGTCGACGGGCGCTTCGAACTTGAGGCCCGTCTCGGTGGCGGTGGGATGGGCACGGTCTGGCGCGCCAGGGACCTGGTGCTGCACAGGCTGGTGGCGGTCAAGGAGGTCCGCCCGCCCGACCGCGACCTCGCCGAGTACGACCCCGAGGGCGCGCGGCTGCTGCGCGAGCGGGTGCTGCGCGAGGCAAGGGCGCTGGCCCGGATCGACCACCCGAACGTCGTGACCATCCACCACATCGTCGACGGCGGCGAGGGCACGTACCCCTGGCTGGTCATGGAACTGGTCAGCGGCGGCTCCCTGGCCGACCGCCTCGCCCAGGGCCCGATGCCACCGGCCGAGGCGGCACGCATCGGCCGCGGGGTGCTGGCCGCGCTGACCGCCGCGCACGACGCCGGTATCCAACACCGGGACGTCAAGCCCGCCAACGTGCTGCTGCGACCGGACGGTCGCCCGGTCCTCACCGACTTCGGCATCGCGGCGATCCGCGAATCGACCACCCTCACCGCCACCGGCTCCATCATCGGCACGGCCGACTTCATGGCCCCCGAGCGCATCACGGGCCAGGAAGGCGGCGCCGCCTCCGACCTGTGGTCACTGGCGATGATGCTGTACACCGCCGTGGAGGCCCGACACCCGCTGCGCCGAGGCACCACCCTGGCCACCCTCGCCGCGGTCCTCCACGAGGACGTACCACCGCCCGCGCGGGCCGGTGCCCTGGGCGACATCCTGATGCGCGTGCTGGTACGGGACCCGGCGGCACGACCGTCCGCGGCCGAACTGGACCGCGCACTGGCCGAGATCGAGTCCCGGCCGACGAGTCCGGTGGCGGTCAGGGACGAGGCGACGTCGTACCCGCTCACCCCGCCGCACGCATCCCCGTCGACCTCGACGGGCTTCGGACCGCCGCCGGTCCTGCCCGGCCCACCGGTGCAGATATCACCCCAGCCGCCGACAGCACCGGTGACGACGACCCGCGGACGCGGCACCGGCACGGCGGCCGTGAGGGCGGTCTCCGCCGTCGCCGTCGTGGGCGCGGTGGGCCTGGCGTGGTGGCTGCTGCCCCTGGACGACAACGACAAGACGGGCGGCAACCTGGGCGCCGGCCCTTCGACGTCCACGTCTACGTCGTCCACTCCCAAGCCGACGGGGTCGCGGACGACTTCCGCTCCGTCGAGTCAGGAGTCGGAGGGGGCCGACGAGTCGGACGGGGGCGTCGCCAGTGGCTCGATGCTGACACCGGCCAACATCCGCATCGCCATCAAGGCGTTGAAGGAGAAGACGGGGCGGGACAGGTTCGGGGACTTCACGGTCTACGACGACTATGTGTCGGCCCAGGTGATGGTGAAGGGCAGCGACACCAAGTACGACTCCTACTCGTACTATCCGGACAGGGGTGTGGTGGAGGGGATCATCAAGAACTCCTTGTCCGGTGGCCACCAGCCGTTCACCCTCGACGGCTATGCATGGGACAAGGTCCCCGCGCTGCTGAAGGAGGCGGACAAGAAGCTGAACGTCCCCGATCCGAAACTGCGTTACGTGATCGCGGAGTCGGCGAACACCATCTTCGACGAGCCGGCCTCGATGTCCGTGTATCTGTCCGACGACTACGGGTCCGGCTACCTGCAGACGACCCCTCAGGGCAAGGTGACGGACGTCTACCCGGCCGAGAAGTGACGAGGTCCGCTCAGACCGCGAAGTCGGCCCGGTGCTCCTCCGCCCATGCCGCGAAGGCCCGGGCCGGACGACCGGTGATCTTCTCTACCGTCGAGGTGATCTCGGGCCGGGTGCCGACCGTTGCCGCGAAGGACTTCAGCATCGCCCGCACCATGTGCCGCGGCATGTGCGGGAAGAGCGTGGCTTCCGCCTCCTCCACGGGAGTCTCGACGTAGGTCAGCTCCCGCCCGAGCTCCCGCCCGATGGTGGCGATCTGTTCCGCGTTGGTCATCGCCTCGGGCCCGGTGAGCCGGTGGACGACACCCTCGTGGCCGGGGTCGAGCAGAGCGCGCTCGGCCACGGCGGCGATGTCGTCCTCGTGGATCGGCGCGGAGGCGGCGCCCGCGAAGGGACCGTGCACGGCGTCGCCGCGTCGGATCTGCGGCGCCCACTGGAAGGCGTTGGTGGCGAAGGCGTTGGGGCGCAGGAAGGTCCACTCCATGCCGCTGTCCCGGACGAGTTGCTCGACCCGCGCGTGCCGGATGTGGATCGGGTGGGTCTCGTCAGCGCCGTCCTGGATGATGCCCGAGGAGAGCATGACGACGTGTCGTACGCCGGCGGCGCGGGCCGTGTCGAGGACGGCGCCCGCGCCGTCGCCGGTGGCCTGCACATGGAGGAACAGCTTCGAAGCTCGCTCGAACAGCCCGACCGACTCAAGGCGCGTCACTTCGACGCCCGGCGGAAGCGCGGCGCCTTCCGGATCACGGCTCACCGCCCGCACGGACTGCCCTGCGGCGGCAAGCCGCTCGACCAGAGCACGGCCGACGTTGCCGGTGGCACCGGTGACGACGATCAAGGGAAGTCCTCCTGTTTGCAAGGGCGTTGGGTGTCGGGCTGATCATTCCTGGCTGTTCGGACCCTAGGAGGAGGGGGCTGCCGCCGCATCGGCGAAGGGGACCAACTGAGCCTCGGTCCACGTACCTACGACCTTGCCCGTTGGAGGTCGAGCACGAGGAGACGGCTCAGGGTCCCTGCTTCCACCTCGACCTGTCGGGGCTTCAGCGGAACTCTCACTGTCAGTGCGGGCGGCTATGGTGCGACCGCCATTGATCGGGCTGGACCTGGGGAGGGTCTGTGGGAGCCAAGACGGGACTTCTCGTGTACGCCGACGGTGAGGTGCCCGGCCTGCTGCGTCAGGTGGGGGCGGCGGATCCGGCGCGGACGTCCGACATGATGCGACGCCTTTGTCCCGGTGGGGAGTTCGAGCCCTGCGAGGACCTGCACGCGATGCACAGCGTCGTCGACTGGCTGGCCTTCGCGGTCTGGGAGGACGGCCGCCTGCTGCGCTCGCTGAGTCTGTCCCCGGACAGCGGAATCATCGAGAACATCGGCGACCCACTGGCCTTCGAGCGCCCCTACTGGGCGGGCGAGGACGAGAAGCCGTACCCGCTCCCCTTCCATTTCCATCCCCTGGAGCTCGGCGAAGAGGCCCTGCGGGCACTTTGCGGGTTCGTCCTGGAGGGGCGCACCGAACCCGGCGACATCGACGCGAGCGCCGTCGTGTTGCACGGCTTCCGGGTACGGGCCCCGCAGGCCCCTGACGCCGTACGAAGCTGATGGATCGGCGACATGAGCAGAACGGCCTGCGCTGGATTGCGGACGTCTACGACGTCAGTTTCACCCTCACACTCAGCGAGGGCCTCTCGCCGCACGAACTGCTGTGCAGCGTAGGAGCCGAGGAACCGCACATCGTCCCGCTGACTCGCTCCGCTGCGTACGAGTTGCTGGTCAGGGACCAGGACGCCCACATCAGCGACCTCGACTTCCTGGACTGGGAAGACGAAGCGGCGGTCACCCGTCTGACGAGCGGAGGCTTTCTTCCCGATCCGCCCGGCACCGTCGTCCGAGCGGGTGCGGTGCCGGGGTGGGCGTACGCGCTGGAGGAGTTCCAGTGCCACACGGGGAGTCGTCTGGCCGCGCTGTCCCGGCGGGGGAGGGCGTTCACCGTCCACCGCAACGCCAAGGGCTTCAGCCGTGTCGACTACGCCCTGGAAGGGGAACCGGTGACCTCCTTCGAGCCCGGCCTGCCGCACCTCACGAACGGCGCCCCGGCGGAAGTGGCGCTCGGCTTCGTCCCGCGCGGAGACGAGCTGGGTGACGTCGCGTTCCTACGATTTCTGGAGGACGAGCTGGGCCTCTGGATCCCCTGGGAAGAGACCGAGGCAGAGCTGCCGGCAGCCGCGTTTTCGTGACGGCGGTGAAGACGGAGGCGGAATGGAAGATCCTTGGACGCAGCGGCGATGCGACGGCGGGCCCGAACCGTACGAGGCGGCTACTCCTCGGGCTCCCAGGCGATCAGCTGCTCGAACACCTGCGGGTCGCCCTCGGTCTTCCGTGCCGGCTCCGCCGACCAAGGATGCCGCGGAGGAGGTGCTGGTGCACACCTACGACGCCCAGCTCGCCGCAGGCTGGGCGCGGCGGCAACCGCGCTCCGGAACGCGGCCGACCGCTCGTCGATCAGTGGCAGCAGGGCGGAATACCCACGACTCTCTGTCACATCGCGTGGCTGTCACCCCAGTTCAGCCGACCGCACCCTGTTTCCGGGCCATCAGCTGCGGGAGCCATAAGGGCGGCGGCCCCCCGGCCCCCGCTCACTCCTCCGCGGCACCACCATCCGCCTCCTCGAACAGCAACCGCACAAAGTCAGTGACCGGCCCCACGATGTCGAGCTCCTGATCGAGCACCCACTGCAACTGCAGCCCGTTGAGGACGGCATGGAAGAGCATCGCCGCGCTCTCCGGGCTCAGGCCGCCGCGGAGGCTCGCGCGTGCGGACTCGTCGGCGAAGCCGTCCGCGAACTGGGCGCGGCCCCGTGCGTAGCGTTCGACGAAGTAGCCGTGGGCCGGGTGATCGGGACGTGAGGCAGCCGCGGCGAGTTCGATCCACAGGCGCATCAGCTCGGGCGCCTTCTGGTGGTGTCGGATGAGTTCGCCGAGGTACGGCGGGAGTCGGGACGGACTGTCGACCTGCGCCACGCCGTCCGACCATTCCTCCGAGTCCCGTTGGGCCAGCACCTCGGCGAGGAGTTCGTCCTTGTCGCGGAAGTGGTGGAGGAGGCCTGCGTGGGTGATGCCGACGCGTTCGGCGATGTCGCGCAGGGACGCCTTGGCGTAGCCCCTCTCGGCGAAGCTGTCGCGTGCCGCCCGTACGATCTCGGCGCGGCGGGCCGCCGTCTTGGCGTACGGACCCCGCGCTTTCGCCTCTCCCACAGCGTGCTCACTTTCCCCAGCAAACAGATATCGAATACTTACCATATGGTAAGTATTCATAGGGGGCGTCCTCGTCCGAGAATGCGACGCTCGCCCTGTGGCGCCGTTCGCGACACCCCGACGTACCGCGCGCCGTGGCTCTCAGTCCTCGGCGGCGCCCTCGTACCGTTCCAGAAAGCTCTCCACGAACGCGCGGGCCTCGTCGTGGTGGGCCGTCATGCCCATCGTGTTCTCCATCATCAGGATCCGGCCGAGCGCGTTCGTCAGCATGAGCAGCACGGCCGGAGTCGCCTCGGGCGGCAGGCTCGTGCCCGTCTCCGCGAGGCGGCGGGTGAGCGCCTCCAGTTGTGCCTCCCGGTAGCGCACGGCCCGGTCGGCGAGTTCGGCGCGGATCGCCTTGCGGTGATTGGCCAGCGCCGTGAACTCCGTGGTCAGCGCATTGCCGGGGTGGCTGGTGAGCCGCCACAGGGCGCGCAGCGGCTGGGGTCCGTCCAACTGCCGCGTCACCCGCTCCAGTTCCTCGTCGCCGCGTCGGCGCAACACGGCCAGGAAGAGGTCGTCGAGGGTGCGGAAGTAGTACAGGACCAGCGCGGGCGCCACCTCCGCCTCGCGTGCCACCCGGCGGATGCCCACCGCGGCGTACCCCTCCCTGAGCATCAGCCGCTCGGTGACGTCGAGCAGGACCTGGCGCGTCTTCGAGTTCTCGGTGCCCATGCGGCGAGGAGCGGTCATGCCGCTCATTGTCCTTGACGGCACCTGGAGGTGCTGTTAAACAGTTGTTCAGCGCCAGTGTTAAACACTCGTTCAACTCGCTTCCGCGCGCCGCGCGCCGAGGAACCACCCGTCCCAGGAATCGAGGTCAGTCATGCCCGGACGAGTCGAGGGCAAGGTCGCTTTCATCACCGGAGCCGCCCGCGGCCAGGGCCGCAGCCATGCCGTACGGCTGGCAGAGGAGGGCGCCGACATCATCGCCGTCGACGTGTGCGAGCAACTCGACGGCGTCACGTTCCCCATGTCCACGCCCGAGGACCTGGAGGAGACCGTCAACCAGGTCCAGAAGCTGGGCCGCCGAATCCACGCCGTGCAGGCGGACGTACGCGACCATGACGCCCTCAAGGCGGCCGTGGACGACGGGGTCGGCGAGTTCGGCCGCCTCGACATCGTCGTCGCCAACGCCGGTCTCGGCAGCGGCGGCGCCACGCTCGACGTGATGGACGAGAAGACCTGGCGCGACATGATCGACGTCAACCTGACCGGCGTATGGCTGTCCACCAAGGTGGCGACCCCGCACATCCTGGCCGGCGGCCGGGGCGGCTCGGTGATCCTGACCAGCTCCGTCGGGGGCCTCAAGGGCTACGCCAACATCGGCCACTACATCGCCGCCAAACACGGCGTCGTAGGGCTGATGCGCACGCTGGCCGGGGAGTTGGGGGCACATGGCATACGTGTGAACACCCTGCACCCCACCCAGGTGAACACGCCGATGGTGATGCACGAGGGCACCTACCGGATGTTCCGCCCCGACCTGGAGAACCCGACCGTCGACGACTTCGCGGCCGTCTCCCAGAGCATGCACGTCCTGCCCACCCCCTGGGTGGAGGCGCTGGACATCAGCAACGCCGTGCTCTTCCTCGCCTCCGACGAGGCCCGCTTCATCACCGGCGTGACGCTCCCGATCGATGCCGGCGCCCTGCTCAAGTAGGCCGCACACCAAGGGAGGTGTGTCCGTGACCACCACCGACACCATCTACTGGGACCCCTACGACCCCGCCCTCGCCCGCGACCCCTACCCCCTGTACCGGCGGCTCCGCGAAGAGGCGCCGCTGTACTACAACGACCGGCACGACTTCTACGCCGTCAGCCGCTACGCCGACGTACAACGCGGCCTCGCCGACTGGCAGACCTTCTCCTCCGCCCGCGGCGACATCCTGGAGATCGTCCAGGCGGACATCGAACTCCCGCCGGGCACCCTGATCTTCGAGGACCCGCCGGTCCACGACATCCACCGGCGCCTGCTGGCCCGGGTGTTCACGCCCCGCCGGATCGCCACCCTGGAGCCCCGCGTACGGGACTTCTGCCGGCGCGCGCTCGAACCGGTCACCGGCGCCGAGCGGTTCGACCTCGTCGAGGCCGTCGGCGCCGAGATGCCGATGCGGGTCATCGGCATGCTCCTCGGCATCCCCGAGGCCGACCAACCCGCCATCCGGGACTACACCGACGACACCCTCGGCACCAAGAACGGCGGCAAGATCGACGAGACGGAGATCCTCAGCACCGAGGCGTTCCGTGAGTACATCGACTGGCGCAAGAAGCACCCTTCCGGCGACCTCATGACCGACCTGATGACCGCCGAGTTCGAGGACGAGGACGGCGTCACCCGCACCCTCACCGACGACGAGGTCCTCACCTACTGCACGGTGGTCGCCGGTGCCGGCAACGAGACGACCGGCCGTCTGATCGGCTGGTTCGGCGCGCTCATGGCCCGCTACCCCGCGGCCCGCCGTGAACTGCGGGAGGACTCGTCCCTCATTCCCAACGCCATCGAGGAGATCCTCCGCTTCGAACCGACCGGCCCCTTCACCGCACGCCATGTCACCCGGGACGTCGAGCTGTACGACCGTACCGTCCCGGCCGGCAGCGCCCTCCTGTTCGTCCAGGCCGCCGCCAACCGCGACCCCCGGCGCTTCACCGACCCGGACCGCTTCGACATCCACCGGGTCAGCCAGCACATGAGCTTCGGCGTCGGCGCCCACTACTGCCTGGGCGCGGCACTGGCGCGCCTGGAAGGCACGATCGCGGCCCAGGAACTGCTCCGGCGGTTCCCCGGCTGGGACGTGGACTGGGACCACGCCGAACTGGCGCAGACCTCGACGGTCCGCGGCTGGAGGACGTTGCCGCTGGTCATCGAGGGGGGCCGGTGATGGCCGACGACCACTGGGCCGTGACGGTCGACCGACGCCGGTGCGTCCGCACCGGCCTGTGCGCGGCGAGCGCACCGGAGGAGTTCGAACTCGACGAGACCGGCCAGGGCCGCCCGCGGTCGGCCACGCTCCCGGCCTCCGGCACCGTCCTCGAAGTCGCTGAGTCCTGCCCGATCGAGGCCATCGGCATCACCGAGACGGTCACGGGGGAGCGGGTGTTCCCACCACAGACCTGACGGAGTCCTACCAGGTCGTGTCCGCCCCGGTGGGCATCGATTGGCGCCCGCCGGGCCTCGGGCCGCCATGAGAAGAACCGGGCACACCCATTGTCCTCCGGCCCACCCATTCGTAAGCTTTCCACTTGGAAGGTATTGAAACGTTTCAAACGAGGTGGGCCGTGGACGAGGACAACAGAACCGCCGCACTGAGCCGCCGGCACCTGCTCGGCATCATGACGGCGGCGGCCGCGGGAGGTGCGGGAGTGGCACTCCCGCTCGCCACGGCACCGGACGCCGTCGCGGCGAGCGGTGGCGCGCGCGGCGCGTCGCCGGCGAACCTTCAGGTCAACTCACGGGTCGCCCCGCTGGGCACCGAGACCGCGCCGGCGTTCAGCTGGGTGCCGCCGGTGCCCCGGCAGAGCGCGTACGAGATCCAGGTCGGCAGCGCCCCCGGCAAGGCGGACGTCTGGCACACGGGCAGGGTCACGGGGTCCGGCAGTGTCGAAGTGCCGTACGAGGGGCCGGACCTGCGGTCGCAGCGGGCGTACCACTGGCGGGTGCGGACCTGGGACGAGCAGGGGGTGCGCGGCCCCTGGAGCGAGCCCGCCCGCTGGGAGACCGGTCTGCTGAAGGGGGAGGAGGACTGGGCCGGGGCGCGCTGGATCGGCGGCCGGGTGGCACAGGACCACGACTGGCGGGACCTCACCGCGACCGTGGTCTTCCGCGGCGGAGCCGACCCCACCGGCGGGCTGTCGCTCCTCCTGCGCGCCGAGCCCATCGGCAAGACCTGGGGTGAGGGCCTGAACTGGACCGTCCGCGAGCTCGACGGCGTCCTGCACCTGGTGATGAGGACCAGCCACTACGCCGGCAACACCTCGGTCGACGACGGCACTTCGGAGCCCGACTGGGGCGTGAACCGGTACGACCCCCAGAGCGAGACCAACCCCACCGTCGCGGGCACCCGCGGTGTCCCCGTGGGCACGGTCGTCCTGCCCGCCTCGACCGGGCTGACGAAGGACACCTGGGCCACCCGCGATCACACCGTGGTCGTCGAGGTGCGCGGCCTCACCGTCACCACCACGGTCAACGGCGTCGAGGTCGACACCCGCACCCTCACCGGCGACCAGATCCGCCGCCACGGCAGCTTCGGCTTCGCCGGCGGCACCTCGGCCGTCGTCCGCAGCGTCAGGGTGACCGGCACCGGCGCCCCTGACTTGACCGCCGACCTCACCACCGGCGCCAACCCGTTCGAGAGCGGCATCGCCACCCTCGACGGGCTGACGTTCCCGCCCAAGAACCCCTACATCCCCGCCAAGAACGCCATCCTCCCCATCGCCAACCCGGCACCGGTCCTGCGCCGCGCCTTCGCCCTGCCGCGCGGGCGTCGTATCGCCCAGGCCCGGCTTCACCTCTCCGCCGCCGGAAACGTCACCCTCACCGTCAACGGGGACCCGCTCACGGTCGACGCCAAGCCCGCCACCGGGGGCCGTACCAACGTGCCGCGACTGCTCACCGACCAGAGCACGTACGACCGCACGGTCCTGTACGACACCTTCGACGTCACCCGGCTGCTGAGGGCGGGCCGGGAGAACGTCGTCGCCGCCGAACTGGGGCGCGGCTGGTACGGGGTGACGACCCCTCAGGAGTGGTACTGGCAGCTGGCGCCCTACGCCGGTCAGCCGCGACTGCGGGCGAAGCTCGTGGTGACGTACACGGACGGCTCGGTGACCACACTTGTCACGGACAAGGACTGGCAGGCCGCCGACGGACCCACCACCTTCGACTCGGTGTACTCGGGGGAGAAGTACGACGCCCGCCGTGCCGAGGAGTTGGGGCAGTGGCGCACGACCGGCTACCGCGCCGGGCGCGACTGGGGGGCGGCCACCGTCCTGATTCCGCCGGGGAGTTGCGCGAGCCCGGCGCCGAAGCACCACGGTCCGCTGCCCGCCACGACCGTCCCCGACGGCTTCAAGCCCGCCGCCGTACGCGCCCACGAAGCCGAACCGGTCCTGGTCAGCCACACCTTGCGCCCGGTGTCGATCGCCGAGACGGCGCCCGGCTCCGGCATCTGGGTCCTGGACTACGGCCAGATCCTCACCGGCCTGGTGCGCCTGTCCCTCACCGGAGTCCGCCCCGAAAGGGAGGGCCTCACCCTGCGGATCCGCGGCGGCAACCGGATCTCCACCGGCGACGGAACGACCGCCTCCCCGCTCTCCGTCGAGGAGGAGAACTTCCAGCACGACGCCAACCTCCAGACGCACTACTACACCCTCGGCCGGCGCCCGCGGCAGACCTGGGAGCAGCAGTTCAGCCACTTCGGCTTCCGCTACCTGGAGGTGATGAACCTCGAAGCCGCCCTCGGCCGCGCTCCCGACCCGGACCGTGACCTGGACGTGCTGACCGTCGGCGTGGCCCGTTCCGGCTTCGCCCGCACCGGCACCTTCGGCACCGACAACGCCCTGCTCAACCGCCTTCAGCGCAACCTGGAGTGGGCCGAGCGGAACAACCTCGTGCAGAAGCCCACCGACACCCCGTCCAGGGAGAAGAACGGCTGGACCGGCGACGCCATGGCCAGCTCCGAGTCGCAGTCGCTGACCTGGGACGTCAACGCCCTCCTCACCAACTGGCTGCGCCACTTCCCCGACAACCAGATCTCCACCGGCCAACTCCCCATGATCGTCCCCGTCGCCAAGGGCGGCTACGGCTACGACCGCACCCCCGGCTGGAACGCCGCGTGGAAGGCCGTACCGGCCTGGGACTCGGCGTACTTCGTCATCCCGTGGGAGCTGTACACGTACTACGGCAACAGCAGCCTGTTCGCCGAGCTGTACGACCACCAGGACGCGCTCCTGACCTACTACGAGACGCTGTTCACCCCCGAGAACGACTACACGTTCGAGGCGTCCCTCGGCGCCTACTCCGGCGCGGAGCCCCCCGGCAGCAACGCCGTCATCAGCCTCGCCTTCTACGTCCACTTCTGCGACTACATGGACAAGGTCGGCCGCTTTCTCGGGCGCAGCCAACGCGCCGCGCACTACGCGCAGTTGGCCCGCACCCTGCGCAGGGCGTTCATCGCGAACCACTGGGACGAGGACAAGGGGTACTTCACCCAGGGCAGCATCTCCAGCGAGAACGCCATGGCCATCGCCTTCGACCTGGTCCCCGGCTCCGACCTCGGCCCCGACGACCCCCGCCACCTCGCCGGGACCAGGACGGTCGAGGAGAACACGAAGGCCCTCGCCAAGCTGCTCGCCGACCGGATCGTGGCCGCCGACCAGCATCTGCAGAACGACATGTACGGCTCGCGCTACGAGTTCGTCATCCTCAGCGAACACGGCTACACGGACGTGGCGTTGAAGGCCGTCACCCGGACCGGCGCATCCGGCTACGTGTACCAGATCGCCAAGGGCGCCACCTCGCTGTGGGAACAGTGGACGGACCGGCTCTCGGTCAACCACCACTACCGCTCCAACGTGGCGACCTGGTTCTACCAGAGCCTGGCCGGCATCAGACCGACCTCGACCGCCTACGAGACGCTGCGCGTTCGCCCGTACATCCCTGCCGCGGCGGTCAACAGCAGGGTCCCGAAGGACACCCAGGACATGGACCTCTCGCCCGCGACCCTCGACCATGTCACCGCCTCGATCGACACGGTGCGGGGCACGGTGGCCTCGGAGTGGCGGCGCCGCGCGGACGGCAGGATCGCTCTCACGGTGACCGTCCCGCACAACACCGAGGCCGAGATCTGGGTCCCCACCCAGGACCGCCCCGTCAGCGCGCCCCGGGGCGTCACCCACCTCCGCGACGACACCTCGGGAGGGGCCGCCTACCGGGTCTACCGGGCGCGGGCGGGCTCGTACCGCTTCAACGCCTGACACCCGCGGATCAGGGGCGTCGCCGTGCGGGTCATACTTCCCGGATGACGACGCAAGCCATGGAGGACGCGCGGCGCTGGCTGGGCGAGCGGGGTGTGCGGCAGGCCGGCGACGGGTGGGTCCGCGCCGAGGCGCCCGGCCGACCGCTCACCGCCGGTCAGGTCGCGCACTCCTGGGCCGAGGAGGTGTTCGCCGACGACGATCTGGACGCGGCCGGCCAGGTGCGGCTGGCGTTCGGACTGCTGGACCTGCTCGACGAGTACTGGGTGACGTGCGAGATCCGCTTCGCCCACCAGAGCCCGGACGGTCCGCTGCCCGCCGACGCGCTGTGGGACGGCTACCGTCGGCGGCTGGAGGCCGAACGGGACGCGGAGACGGTCACGTACTCGCTGTGGGTCGACTGGTTCGAGGACCGCGCCACCGCCGAGACGGCCTTCGCCGAAGTACTCGGCAACGACGTCGAGCGGGTGGTGACGCAAGGCTCGGACGCCCTGGTCCGCCGGGCCCGTCGGGTGCTCGCGTGCTCGGGTCCGGTGCCGTGGCCGGTGAAGGAGAACGCCTACGACACCGCGGTACGCCTTCCCGCCCTGCACCCGGCGCTCTTCGAGGGACTGCTGGCCGGGTACCACGACGTCCACGGCGCTCTGGAACCCGCCGCCGCGCTGGCTCTCCTGGAACGACTGCGACTGCCCGCGGACACCCCGCACGTCCAGGAGCTGCGTCTCGTCCTCGCCGGGGGACAGGCGAACCACCGGCAGGATCCGGGTGTCTGGGACGCTGCCGTGCAGGCCTGTTCCTGACACGTGGGCGGCAGGCCCCCGCCTCCCGGCAGGGGCCGACCGCGAGGGATCACGCCTGCTGGGCGAGCCAGTCCGCGAACCGGGTCTCGGCGAGACGGGCGCCCGAACCCGGCAGGAGGGTGTTCTCCCGCAGCTCGGCGCCCCAGTACGTCGCCTTCGGGTCCGTCACGATCGTGCGCGGGTCGTTCTGGGCGGCGAGCCCCATGCGGATGAACTCCTCCAGCTGGAACACCTCGGGCCCGGCGGTCTCGACCACGCCGTTCACCGGATCGCCGACCGAGGCGCGGGCGACGGCCGCGGCCACGTCGTCGGAGACCATGGGCTGGATCTTGGCATCGGGCAGACGAACGGTGTCCCCGTCGGTCATGCCGTCGGCGAGACCCTTCGCGAACTCGAAGAACTGCGTGGCGTGGACGATGGTGTGCGCCACGTCGGACGCCTTGATCAACTCCTCCTGGACCTGCTTGGCACGGAAGTAGCCGCTGGCCTGCAGACGGTCGGTGCCGACGACGGACAGGGCCACGTGGTGGGCCACTGCGGCCTCGGACTCCGCCTTGAGGAGGTTGGCGGTGGAGGTGCGGAAGAACTCCAGGACCGCCGCGTCCTCGAAGGAGGGGGAGTTGGACACGTCGACGACGACCGACGCGCCCTTGAGGACATCGGCCAGCCCCTCGCCCGTGAGGGTGTTGACTCCGGTGCTGGGTGCTGCCGCGACCGCCTCGTGCCCGTGCTCCTCGAGCCGGCCGATCAGCTTGGAGCCGATGAGCCCGGTGCCACCGATCACTACGACCTTCATGACGGAATTCCTTCCGGTGCTGTGCGTGAATGCGTTCTGCACCAGACAAGACCGGACAGCCCTCCCGCCTGTGACACGGTTCCGCCTGACTGGCTGCGCAGAACTTCGGTCACCGGTGACGCGGTGGGTGCCTCAGCCGTCCAGAGAGGCCACGAACGGGGCCAGCTTCGCCGGGTTCAGGACCCACATGAGGCGCTCGATGCCGCGCTCCGACACCTCGGCGGAGACCAGGGCCAGCACCGTGTCACCGGCCGTGACCAGGACGGCGGGCCGGCCGTTGGCCTCGACCCAGCGTTCCTCGGTACCCGGCCAGAAGCGCGGCGCGAAGGCGACGACGAACCTGGAGACGTGCGCACGCCCGATGACCGGGATCCTGGAGGCTCCGCGCATCCCGCCGCCGTCGGTGTAGCTGACGACGTCCATGGTGAGGACCTCCTCCAGGACCGAGAGCTCACCGGTCCGCGCGGCGGACAGGAACACCTCCAGCAGCCTGCGGTGCGCGGCGGGGCTCACCGGCTCCCGGCGCTCCGCCGCCAGGTGCCTGCGGGCCCGGCTGACCAGCTGCCGGGCGTTGGCGTCGCTGGTCTCCAGCATCTCCGCGATGCGCTGGTAGGGGTAGTCGAAGGCTTCCCTGAGCACGTAGGCGGCCCGTTCCACCGGGTTCAGCTTCTCCAGCAGGAACAGCACCGCCAGATCGACCGCTTCCGCCCGCTCCGCGCCCACCTGCGGATCCGCGCTCGTCTCCACCGGCTCCGGCAGCCAGGGTCCGACGTACGCCTCCCGTCGCTTGGGCGCGGACCGGGCCAGGTTGATGGCCAGCCGGGAGGTGACCGTGGCCAGGAACGCGGCCGGGTCCTGGATCTCGGCGTGGTCGGTGTTCTGCCAGCGCAGCCATGCCTCCTGGACGATGTCCTCGGCCTCCACGACGCTCCCCAGCATGCGGTAGGCGATGCCGAAGAGCCGTGGGCGTGCGGTCAGGAACTCGCTGGTGGCCTGGTCGAGAGAGTTCGCGTCGTCTCGGGCGCGCATGCTGTCCTCCGGAAGTGGATCACCATGCTACAAGCCGACGCGCGGACGCGGAGGCGACGGCCGGTCAGCCGGTGCGCAGGACCCGGAAGCGATCGGGACGTGCCGGGTCGCGGTCGACGACCTGGATCGATGCCCAGGCCCATTGCCAGACCCCGATGCCGGGTGTCCGGGAGAACCGGATCAGGCCACGGGTGCCTTCCACCTCGACGCTCGGCCAGGCCGCGGCGATCCGTGCCCGGTCCGTGCCGTGGGCGCGCAGTACCTCGGCGAGGACGACGATCGTGTCGTAGCCCTCGAAGGCGACGAAGGAGGGCGCGGCGGCCAGCCGCTCGCGCAGGAGCGTCTCGACCCGGGCCCCGAGGGGCGTGAGGCGCTCGGGCAGATAACGCAGGAAAGGGATCGCGGTGCCTTCGGCACCCAGCAGCGCCGCCCATTCGGCGAACTCCGGCTGTCCGGCCGGGGCACCGATCAGGACGCCGGCGAGGCGCTCGTCGCGGCGGACCGACCGCACGATCGGCACGGCCGGTTCCGGATGGCCGGCCAGCAGCAGGAGCGCGGTCGCGCGCTGGTCGACGAGCGCGTCGCGGACGGCGGCGGGGGACAGCTCGCTCAGGTCGAGTTCGGCGACCGTGCCGCCCCGCGCGGCGAAGTGGTCGCGCAGGACGCGGGTCCCGGTCGCCCAGTAGACACTCGGCTGCGTGGCCACGGCGATGCGACGGTGGCCCGCGTCGAGGAGGTGGTCCGCGTAGACCCGCCAGCCGCGCGACTGCGGCGGGGACAGGCGCGCGACCCAGTCCGTCGGCCCCTCGGTGAGCGCGTCGAGCACGGCCGACGAGCACAGGTACGGCAGCCCGAGGGCATCGGCCCGGCCGGCCGCGGCGCGCGCGACCACGCTGTGATACTCCCCGACCAGGGCGGCCACTCCCCGGTCCGCCAGTTCCGCCACGGCCGCCGCGGCCTTCGCGGGGTCGGCCGCGGTGTCCCGGACCACGAGTTCGAGCGGCCTTCCGACGATTCCACCGGCGTCGTTGACCTCGCGAACGGCCGACTCGACCCCCGCGAGCAGATGGTGGCCCGCCTCGGTCCAGCCGGGCCGGGTCAGCGGGGCGAGGACGCCGATCCGGACGGCCGACCCGTCGTGCGGCTCCGCCACGGCCGGCGAGGGCGTGGTCTCGTACTTCATACGCAGGTTTCCTCCCCCGAGCGACTCACGCCGAGGAACCTACCCCGTCCCGCCCGGGTGGCTGAATCCCGGCGGTGCGGACGCCGGGATTCCGATCCTCGAACTGTTGTGCAGGTTGTGTGTGCCATTTCTGTCTAGACTCTGGACCTCGTACGGAGAGGGAGCACGTGTGAGTGAACAGGCAGGCCCTGTCTGCCCGGAGTGCGGAACGGCTCGCGCCGCGGACGGCACCCCGGCGTGCCCCTGCGCTCGCCGTGCGTCCGACGCCCACCGTGCCGAACGCAGCGCGGCGGCCGCGGCCGCGGAGGACTTCGATCCCGTCCGCATCCGGCCGTTCGTCGAGGTCGGCACTCCCACCGCATCGCCCGACCTTCCCGTGGCCGCCACCGAGGGCGACCCGACGGCGGAACCGGCCGACGGCGCAGGGGAGTTGTCGTCGCCGCTCTTCTCACCGGACGACCCGGCCCCGGCGCCGCGTCACCCCGCCCCGGACGACACCGTGCGGCAGCGCCGACGCCGACGGGCCCTGCTGACCGCGGGCTGGGGCGGTGCCACGGCCGCCGTGCTGACGGGATGCGTCGTAGGCGGGCTCTACTGGTACGACGGCCCCGACCGCGACGGTTCCCTGCCCGGCGGCGTGCGTGCGAGCCTCCCGGATCCGCGGACCTCCGACGACCGCCCCTCGGCCTCGACCGGTTCGCCGACGACGTCACCCCCACGACCGCCCGCCTCGGCCGACGGCTCGGCGGACGCCTCCGCCACCGCGAGCCCGACCACGCCGCCCGACACCGCCACCCCGACACGGACGGCGTCCGCCGCGGCTCCCACCGCCACGGGGGGCACTCCCACACCGAGTTCCTCCGCCGGCCAGGCTCCCGTCCTGCGCCCCGGCGACCAGGGACCGGAGGTCGTCGAGCTCCAACTGCGGCTGCGCCAGGCCGGTTTCTACAGCGGCGACGCCGACGGCACCTACGACAGCCAGGTCGAGAGCGCCGTCCGCGGCTACCAGGTGACCCGGGTGGTCGTGGAGGACGAGTCGGGCGTGTACGGACCGCAGACCCGCGCCGCCCTCGAAACAGAGACCTCGGAGCCGTGACATCCGTGCCTCACGTTGTCAGTGGCGGCTGGCAGCATCGGCGTCATGGCAGACATGATCGAGGACTGGCGGCCGTTCCTCGCGCGGTGGAGTCAGGAGTGGGCGGACGCACAGCAGTTGGCGCCCCCGCCAGGCGAGCGGAACGCGTCCGACGACGAACCCGTGCGCGCGCGATGGCTGGGGTTCCCGGGCGCGTCGCAGGAGCGGATCCGCGAGGTGGAGGAGCGCCTCGGGCACCGACTGCCGCCCTCCTACCGTGAGTTCCTGGCGGTGACCGACGGCTGGCGGAACGCGGGCGGGTTCGTCTGGCTGCTCGCCGGGACCGGTCAGGTGCGCCGGCACCAGGACGCGGCGGGCCTGTCCGAGTACTTCCCCGGTGAGGTGGAACACCCCACGCCGGAGGACGAGATGCTCGCCGGGATGTGGGGACGGGCCCTGCAACTCGACGTGGAGTCGGACGCCGTGTACCTCCTGCTGGATCCGGGGGACGTGGGTGACGACGGCGAGTGGGCCGTGTACACGTACGCGTCGTGGCGGGCGAGCCCGCCCGAACGGTACGCCTCGTTCAGGCTGTTCATGGACGACATGTACCGGGAGTTCCACCACCTCCAGATGGACCGCTCGCGGCGGGCCGGGACGGAGTTCGCCAACGCCACCACGCGGGCGCTGGACGCGTCGGTCGAGTCGGCCCGCCTGGCCGCCCTGTCCGGCCGGTACGAGGAGGCCGCGGCGGCGCTGACGGAGGCGGTCGCGTACGGCAGACCCCGGGCGGCGGGGCTGCGCGACCAGATCCGTCGGCTGCTGGGGGAGACCTATCTGGTGTCCTTCAACGAACTGGTGGCCGACCCGCGGTACGCGCTGGAGGCCGTGCCGGTGCTGGCCGCCGAGGGCGTACGGATGAACCGCGAGGACAGGACACTGGCGCAACGTCTGGGGGACGCCACCGAAGCGGAGCGCGCCGCGGTCGAGGAGGCCGCGCGCCAGGTATGGGCCGGGACGTACCGCTACACGCCCGAGGGACCCTTCGGCGCCGCGGTGGAGCAGGCGCGGGAACACGCCCGCTGGGGCCGGACGGACGCGGCCTGGCACACGCTGCGCGCCGCACTGCCCCGGTGGCGGCCCCTCGGCCCGGAGCATCTCGCCCCCTTCGGCCTGTACGCCGACCCGTTGCTCGGCCCCCTGATCACACCGGAACGGGGCCGGGAGCTACTGGCCACACCGAGAGCCGGCCACGGCGGCAGCGCCCCCGCGCCCACCCCCGACCTGGACCCGCCCGGCCTCGCGTGGCTGGCGGACCTACAGCCCGGCCAGGTCCTGACGTCGTACCGCTTCCTGCTCGTCGAGGGCGTGGAACCGGCTGAGCTTCCGGGCCGTATCGGCGCCGAAGGCACCAGCGCCCTGGACGAGCCGACGATGGTGTGGGAGTCGCGGATGCGGCCGCGCGGCGGCCCCGGCGGCGAGCCGTGGGCCGACGAACCGCAGGTCTCCGTCGGCCTGGCGGGCGAGGGCTGGAGCTTCGCCCTCCAGGCCCACCCGGGTGCCTCCTTGGACGAGAGGTGGTTCGTCTCCCCGGGCATCGCGGCCTCCCGGAGCATCGCCGCGTCCCAGGCCACGGCCGCCTCTCCTGGAACCAGGGTGGTGACGGTGTGGAGCGAACCCTTCGACGGACAGCGCCCCGGCGTCTTCCACCTGTCGGTCGCCGAGAACGGCGAGGAGTCGTACGCCTTCACCGTTCGACCGACCACGATCAGCAGACGAGGCCCCGTGCCGAGCGGCCTGGACCCGGATCTCCTCTTCCCACCGGACGCACCGCGTGATGGACGCCAGGGCGAGCGGCACGCCCTCGACGCCGTCGCGGCCGAATTCGGCGTCCGGCTCCCGCGGTTCGCCCTCACCCAGGGGCGACTGCACACCGTCCGCACCCGGTCGTGGCGTCGACCACCGGGGCCGGGCGAGGGGTACGTGACCATCGGTGTGGTGGGGCGACGAGCCTAGCGGTCGCCCCCGGGCCGCGAGCACCCATCCGGATCCGTGGCGCAGGCAACCTGAGGTCTCTGTGCGGGGTGTTACTGGGAGAAGCTCACGCGCGCCTGACCTGCGCGCGGCAGCGGAGGGAATCGGGGGAACTCAGGGTGCGCGCGATCACCAGCCCATGTATGGGAGGGCGCTACGAAGGCGAGCCACCGCAGGAGGATCTACGGGACTTCGAGACGTACGCGGCCGTCCGTTGGTCTCGGCTGGTGCGTACCGCGTATCTGCTGACCAACGGGGACCATCACGAGGCGGAGGACCTCGTCCAGGTGACGCTGGCGAAGATTTATCTGCGCTGGCATCACATACAGACCCTGGACGCGCCCGACCAGTACGTCCGACGGGCGCTCATCAACAACAACACCACCCGGCAGCGCAAACGACGGGTCGTACAGCTCCTCACACCCCACCTGCCCGAGCAGCGCGGCCCGTCGGGCAGCGAGAACTACGAGACGCGCTCGGAACTGTTCGACGCCCTGGCCACGCTGCCGCCCCGCCAGCGGGCCATCGTCGTGCTCCGCTACTGGGAGTGCCAGAGCGAACAGCAGACGGCGGACCTCCTCGGCTGCTCCGTCGGCACCGTGAAGAGCCAGGCCAGCAGGGCGCTGAAGAAGCTGCGCTCCAGCGCGGCCCTGTCCGAGTACGCCGCCACCATGACCCACGGGGAGTAGGGGAGTGTCAGACATGCGGGCCGACCTCTCGCCACAGCCGCCGGGGCCCGAGCTGTGGCGGGCGCTGGACGAGGCCGCGCGGGGCTGCGCGCCCACGCCGTTCCCGAGGGACCGCGTCGTGCGCCGGGCCGCGACCATCAGACGGCGCCGCAGGCTGGTGACCGTCGCCCTGGCCGCGCTGCTGCTGACCCCCGCGGCCGGCGAACTGGCCCTCGACCAGGAGCCCGCCTCCTCCCACGCGGTCACCGGAACCGACCGGCAGCAGTCCCCGCGGCCCTCCGCCTCACCCGGGACGGCTGACGTCCGGTCCCCGGTACGGGTCGTCCGGCCCGGAGAGCGGATCGATGTCGGACTCGGCGTCTGGTATCTGCTGAGGCAGCGGGAGTTCTGCCCGAAGCACCCGCTCGACAAGAAGCCGAGCTGCGTGGGGCCGCTGGACCGGCAGCAGCCGGGCGACGTACCCATGACCCTCAACTGGTACCCCTTCCCCAAGGGGGTGGTGACCGTCCTCGCCTACACCGGGAAGACGCCTGCCGCCCGCATCACGATGACGGACCACGGCCGCACCACCGTGCTCCCCGTCGTGCGGCTGTCCGGAGACCCCGCCTATGTGAGTTCCTACGCCATCAGCCCGCCCGTCAAAGGGAGCTACGAGAACAGCCCCGAGGGCTCGAAGTCGTTGAACCTCCCTGTCTTCCGCGCGTACGGCGCCGACGGCCGGGAACTGGCGGAAATCGGGGGATGAGCGGCCACGGGCGCGTGCGCGGCTGCCGGGACATCCGGGCCGTGCCCTTAATGTCGACGGCATGACCGACAACCCCGTGCGTACCGTCACCGTCGAGCGAACCAGTACCGGCCACTTCACCGCGACCAACACCCGCGGCGGCACCGTCAGCTTCGGTACCGGTGCCGACGGCGACACCGAATTCACCCCCGTCGAGCTGCTGCTGGCGGCACTCGGCGGCTGTACGGCCGTGGACGTGGACATCGCGACCAGCCGCCACGCGGAGCCCGCCGGGTTCTCCGTGACGGTGGCCGGCAACAAGGTCAGCGACGACCTCGGCAACCGGCTGACCGACCTCACGGTCACCTTCCAGGTCACGTTCCCGGACGGCGAGGGCGCCGACCGGGCCCGTGCGATTCTTCCTCGGGCGGTCAAGACCTCCCACGACCGGCTCTGCACGGTCAGCCGCACGGTGGAGATCGGCACGCCCGTGACGGCGACGGTCGAGGACGCCTGACCCGGACCTGAGACGTCCGGAACACCGAAGGGCCGCACCCCGAGCACGGGGTGCGGCCCTCGACGCGTGCGGTTACTCGCCCCAGCCGCCGTAGGGAACGGTGATGAGTTCCATGGCGTGGCCCGACGGGTCCATGAAGTACACGCCGCGGCCACCGTCGTGGTGGTTGATGGTTCCGGGCTGCTGCCGCATGGGGTCGGCGTAGTGCTCGATGCCGCGCTCGCGGATCCGCGCGTACGCCGCGTCGAACTCCTCCTCGGAGATCAGGAACGCGTAGTGCTGGGGGGTGATCTTCTCCGCGGGGATCGTGGCGAAGTCCAGCGTGACGCCGTTGCTCAGGGCGATCGCGATGAACGGGCCCCACTCGGTGGTGATCTCAAGTCCCAGCAGGCCGGCGAAGAACTCGGCCGACTCCCGGTTGTCCCGGGCGTGCACGATGGTGTGGTTCAACTGAACTGACAAGGAATGCCTCCGAAGGCATCTCCTGACACCTCCATGCCTCACCCAGCCGGTGACCGACACGCGATGTCGGCGTAGATCGTAGCCGATGCGGGAGGGGCTACTCGATCAGTTCCCAGTCCTGTGAACCGTCCGAAGCGGCGCTCTGCAGGGTGAGCGGGGCGCCGGCGGAGGCGCCGGTCAGATACAGGCTGGGGTTCTTGACCGACTGGAGTCTGTAGAAACCGTCGGCGGTCTTGACGAGGTTCCAGCTGCCGGTGGAGCTGTTGTCGACCCACTGGCCGATGCGCTGTCCGGCCGTGGCGTTGCCGGTCCAGATCGCCGCCGCGCGGCCTCCCGACTTGTTCAGCAGACTGACGCCGCCGTTCGGCTCGGTCACCACGTGCCAGAACTGGGTGTCCGGGTTGCCGGCGGAGCCGGCGTCCTCCAGCCGGACGTCGGGCACGTCCCCGTTCCCGAGGTTGGCGTCGTTGGTCTTGTCGCCGGTGCCGATCACCTGGTCGGTCCTGCGGTTCACCAACTGGAAGTAGGCGCCCGCGGAGTGGCCGAGGTCGACTTCCGCGAAGGCGATGGTCGACGTGCCCTGGTTGTTGAGGATCGCGACCCGGCCCGTGCCGTCCACGTACTGGAGGTCGCGGCTGTAGCCCGCCGGAGACGTGGTCTGGTACTCCTTCCAGACGCCGTCGCCGCGACCGCCGTCGTTGACCCAGACGCTGCCGCTGCCGGCCGCGTTGTACACCAGCCGCCCGCCGGGCAGCCGGACCAGGACCGGGCTGCCGCCGGTGGCGAGCGGGCGGCTGCCGGGAGAGACCGGCAGCGAGGTGACGGCGTCGCCCGTGGGGGACCCGGTGAAGAACTTCAACGGGTCGGCGGCGAGCCGGTACCGGGTGTTCGCGCCACCGCCCCAGTACTCGTACGTCAGCAGCCACTTGCCGTCCGTCGTCCGCACGACGTTCGCCATCCCCGGCCGCCCGCCGCCGATCTCCGTCTTGCCGCCGCCCATGTCCTGGGTGAGCCCGGCGATGTCGACGACGGGGCTGCTCCACTGGGCGCTGCGGCCGTCCCAGGTCTTGTGGGCGAGGATCTGCCCGTGCGAGTCGGGGGCGGTGTCATTGGCGGGGTCCAGGGTGGGGACGCCGGTGACCGGGTCGAAGCCGGTGTAGTCGTTCTCGTCGGAGTAGTAGCAGACCAACTTGCCCTTGTGGACCATCAGATACGGCTCCCAGACCGGGTCCACCTGCCTGGTCGTGTTCGCCGTCGCGACGTTCTGCCCGACCGCGCCCGCGCTGCCGCCCTGCCAGCCGCCCGTGGCGATGACGTTGACGACGTTCCAGCTCGCGCCGCTGTCCGTGCTGGAGTACAGGGCGATCGCCAGGTCGCTGCGGTCGCCGTCGTTGGACGGCGTCCAGTTCGGGTCGGCGGCCTTGTGCTCCTTGTAGTAGGCGTCGTCGCCGGAGACGACACTCGCGAGCAGCAACGTCCCCTGCTTGAGGTTCCCGACGTCCTGGGGGAGGACGTAGAGGTAGGGGTTCGTCCAATTGCTCGTGTACTTGGCGTACTTGGGGTCGCTGGACAGGTACGCCGGTGCCTTCACCTCGGACAGCGGCTGCCAGGACGTGCCGTGGTCGTCGCTCTTGTGGACGGGCAGGGTCTGCCGGTCGGCGGAGCCGGTCGCCGAGACGACCGTCGACTTCTCGAACGAGGCGACGAGGCGGCCGCCCGGCAGTTGCGCCGACTTCGGGTAGACGGCGCAGTTGCCGCGCCCCTTCAGGCACGGCTCGCTGCCGAGCTGGTAGAGGATGCCGCCCGTCGGGTTGTACGCGTGGGCACTGGCCATCGGTATCGCCAGCAGTGCCGACGCGGCCAGCACGGTGCCGAGTGCCTGGGCCGGTCTTCTTCTGTGCATGTCTCTCCTCCTTGAGGGCCGTGCGGTGGGTTCAGACGACCAGGACGCGGACGTCCCACGGGCCGAGGTCCAGCGCGGTCCCGGCGGGGACGGTGGCGCCGGTCAGCACATCGGTGAGGTCCGACGGGGCCTGCACGGCGACCGGTTGCCAGCTCCAGTTGTGGACGATGTGGACACGTCGGCCGTCGGTGGCCGTGGCGCTGGTCGCGGTGACGGAGTCGGGGAGGTCACGCCATGCTCCGGGGACCGCCGGTGCCAGCCAGGCGGCCAGTTCCCGGGCGAAGGCGCGGCCGGGGGCGGTGCCGACACAGGTGATACGGCCCGCGCCGTGGCGCCGGGTGGTGGCCGCGGGCCAGCGGCCGAAGTGCGGGTGGTCGTAGGCGGCGAGGACGTCGGCGTCGGCGACGGTGAGGCCGTCCGCCCAGCGGGTCGCCGCGGCGTCGGTGGACAGGTGCAGGGGGCTGTCGGGTGCGGGGCGCACCGGGATGTCCTGGGTGAGGTTGCTGAACTCGTCGTAGGACACGCCCGCGGCCTCGGCGAGCCGTCCCGGGGCGCGTTCGGCGCGGGCGCGGGCCTCGAGGTCGGCGTAGCCGGTGCGGGGGCCGAGGACGAGGTGGCCGCCGGCGTGGGCGTAGGCGGCGAGCCAGTCGAGGGTGGAGTCGGCGGCGAGGTACAGGGCCGGGACGACCAGGACGGGATGGCGGAGTACGGCGTCTGCGGGGCTCAGGCCCTCCCTTTCGCCTTCCGGGTCGTGGAGTTGGCGGGCGTGGACGATGCGCACCTGGCGCCCGGCCTCGAACGCGCCGCGGTAGAACGGGTCGAAGAAGCGGTGGTAGGCCGCCGGGTCCGGGCTGCCGTCCGGCTGGGCCAGCGGCGGGTACTTCTGCATCAGCCACTTGCTCGGGGTCGAGTACACCATCGTGATGTCCGCGTCCGGCTCAAGACCGGCGACGAGCGGTCCCGCGGTCTCGAACTCGGCGCCCAGACGGGCCAGTTCGGCGTACGTCCGGCCGGGCTGTCCGGTGTGCGGGAGGATGCCGCCCCAGTAGGTCTCGGCGCCGAAGTGCAGCGTGTGCCAGTGCCAGTACTCGATCATGCGGGCGCCGCGGGCGACCAGCGCCCAGGCCGCCTGACGCCACTGCCCGTCGTAGCCGGGGCGGTTGTCCCACGGGAAGCCGATGGAGCCAGCGTTGGTCTCGGTGACCAGGAACGGTTCCTGGCGGGAGGAGAACATCCAGTCGGCGGTCTGGTACAGCGCCCACACGCCGGTGGTCTTCCAGATCTGCTCGTGCGAGTCAGGCGTGGGATCGGGCAGACGCAGGCCGTCCTGCATGTCGTAGTAGGGGTTGCCGGAGGCGATGTCGAGGCGGTCGGTGAGTTCGTCGTCCGCCACTCCGGGGCGGGTGTAGGAGATGCAGGTGGTGACGAACTGCCCGGGTGCGGCGTACTCGCGGACGATGTCGGCCTGCCAGCCGATGAAGTCGGTGACCTGCGCGGCCTGGAACTCCCGCCAGGCGACGTCGTACTGAGGCTGCTGGTTGCCGTCGGGCGTCCAGAGGTCGGCCCAGGTGGACAGGCGGTGCGACCAGTAGACCAGGCCCCATTCGCGGTTGAGGGTCTCGACGTCGCCGTACTTGTCGCGCAGGTGGTCGACGAAGCGCTGGAAGACGCCGTGGTTGTGGAAGAGGTGCAGGCCGGGCTCGTTGTCGACCTGGAAGCCGATGATGGCCGGGTGGTCGGCGTACCGGGCGACGATCTTCCGGATGACCCGCTCGGCGTGGAACCGGAACGCCGGGTGGGTGAAGTCGGCCTCCTGACGGCCGCCCCAGCCGAACCGCTCGCCGGTGCGTCCCTCGCCGGTGATCTCCGGGTACTGGCGGGCCAGCCACGGCGGCACCGCGTAGGTCGGGGTGCCGAGGACGACGGAGATGCCGCGCTCGTGGGCGCCGTCCAACACCGGTTGCAGCCAGTCGAGTTCGAAGCGGCCGTTCTGCGGTTCCCAGGTCGACCACACCGACTCGCCGACCCGGATCACGGTGACATGGGCGTCGGCCATCAGGTCCAGGTCGGTCTTGAGGCGTTCGGCGGGGTGGGGGTGGGGCTGGTACTCGTGGTAGTACGCGGCGCCGAACAGGACGCGGGCAGGCAGAGCCGCCATGAAGGAGACCTCCGAAGGGTGGTTGAGGGGTTACTGCTTGACGCCGCCGGCGGCCAGGCCGCTCTGCCAGTAGCGCTGGAGCATCAGGAAGGCCACGACGAGCGGCACGATGGAGAGCAGCGAGCCGGTCACGACGAGCGCGAGCATGTCGCTGCTGGCACCGGCCCCGCCGTTCTGGGCCTGCGCGGCCCAGGAGGCCAGCCCGACCGTGATCGGGTACAGGTTGGGGTCGTTGAGCATGATCAGCGGCAGGAAGTAGTTGTTCCAGGTCGCCACGAGCGTGAACAGCAGCACCGTGACCAGGCCGGGGCCAAGGAGCCGCAGGGCGATCCGGAAGAAGATGCGGGCCTCGCCCGCGCCGTCGATGCGCGCGGCCTCCAGGAGGCTGTCGGGCACGGCGTCGGCCGCGTAGATACGCATCAGATAGAGGCCGAACGGGTTGACCAGGGACGGCAGGATGATCGCCCACGGGGTGTTGACCAGACCGGCCTTGGCGAAGAGCAGATAGGTCGGTATCGCCAGGGCCGTGGTCGGCACCATGACGGCGCCGAGGACCAGGTTGAAGGCGAGCCGGTCGCCGCGGAAGCGGAACTTGGCGAACCCGTAGCCGCCCGCCGCCGCGAGGAGCGCGGCCCCGAGGGCGCTGACGACGGCGTACAGGGCCGTGTTGAGCAGCCAGTGCACGAAGACGCCGTCGTCCTGGGTGAACGTCTCCTTGATGTTGGTCAGCAGCTGCGGGGCGTGGGAGAACCACAGGCCGAAGCTGTTGAACAGGTCCTGCGTGCTCTTGGTCGAGGCGATGAGCAGCCAGCACAGGGGGAGCAGGAAGTAGCCGAGCGCGGCCAGCATGGCGATGGTCAGCGGGGTGCTGCGACGGGAGCGGTGCCGGGTCCTACGGGGGGTGGGCTCGGCTGCGGCGGCCTTGGGGGCCGTGGTGGCCGGCGGGGTCGTGGTCGTCACGGGGTCCTCCTGCGGTTCGCGGTGAGCAGGACGGCGTAGGAGGCGAACACGATGACGAGACCGAGGAGGAAGGAGACCGTGGCCGCGTAGTTGACCTGCTGGCCGGTGAAGGCGAGGGAGTAGGCGTAGAGGTTGGCGGTGTAGGAGCTGCTGATGACGTCCGGGGCGATCTTCATCAGCAGGTTGGGTTCGTTGAACAGCTGGAAGCTGCCGATCACGGAGAACAGCAGGGTGAGCAGCAGGGCGGGCTTGAGCGCGGGGAGCTTGACGGACCAGGCGATCCGCCAGGCGCCCGCTCCGTCCATCGCGGCCGCCTCGTACAGCTCCTGCGGGATCGTGCGCAGGGCGGCGTACAGGATGATCATGTTGTAGCCGACGAACTCCCAGGTCACGATGTTGGCGAGGCTGCCGAGCATCCAGCCGTCGCTGAGGAAGTCCGGTGCGGGCAGCCCGAGGTCGTGGCTCAGCTGGGCGAACGGGCCGAAGTCCGGCCCGTACAGATAGCCCCACATGAGCGCGGCGACCACGCTGGGCACCGCGTACGGGACGAAGATGCCGAGCCGGATCACGCGGGCGAGGCGCAGCAGGCCGCTGTCGAGGGCGAGCGCGAACAGCAGCGCGAGCAGCAGCATCAGCGGGACCTGGATGACGAAGAACAGCGCCACCCGGCCCACGCCGTGCAGGAGTTGCGGATCGCCCAGGGCCTGGGTGTAGTTGTCGAGGCCGACGAAGACGTTGCCGCCGATGAGCCGGTTCTGGAACAGGCTGAGGTAGGCGGCGTAGCCGAGCGGCGCGAGGAAGAGCAGCAGGAACAGCGTCAGGAACGGGGCGACGAACAGTGGCCCCGCCATCCGGCGGCGGCGAACGGCGGTCATCTCAGCTCCCCTTGACGGTGAAGCCCTGGTTCTTGGCGTACGTCGTCAGCCGCGACTGCCAGCTGCCGAGCGCGCGGACGGTGTCGGTGTGGTCGGCGAGCGACTTGCCGACGGTCTCGGTCCAGTCGGTCGCGGCCTGGTCGAGGAACGGGGGCCACTGGAAGGAGGAGTTGACGGTGGAACTGACGTCGGCGAAGACCTGGTTGACCTTCTGGCCGCCGTAGAAGGAGGGCGCGTCACCGACGAACTCGGCGTCCGTGAGCAGGGCCTTGGTGGCGGGGAAGAAGAACTGCTCGGTCGCGAACATCCTCGCGCTGGCCGGGTCGCTGTTGAGGAACTGCGCGAACACGGCCGCCGCGATCGGGTTCTTGGTGGAGCGGATGACCGCGGTGGTGGACCCGCCCCAGTTGCCGGAGCTCGGCTTGGCGGTGTCCCACTGCGGCAGCGGGGCCGCCCGCCACTTGCCGGCCGTGGCCTTGGCGGAGCCGGACAGGAACACCGGGCCCCAGGCGGCGGTGATCCAGGTGGCGTACTTGCCCTTGTTGAGGGCGGCGTACCAGGAGTCGGTGAAGTCGGGCTCGACGCCGATCACGCCCTCCTTCGCGAGGCCGCCCCAGTAGGCGCCGAGCTTGCGGGAGACGGCGTCGTCGACGCTGATGGTGATGTCGCTCTTGCCGGAGGTCGCGTAGGGCTTGGCGCCGGCCTGCCAGAGCAGGCCGTGCCAGGCGGCGACCTGGTTGGCGGCGAGGTTGGTGAGGTAGACGTCCGGGTCGGCCTTGTGGAGTTTGCGGGCGGCTGCGGCGAACTCGTCCCAGGTGGTGGGCACTTCGATGCCGTGCTTGTCGAAGATGTCCTTGCGGTACAGCATGCCCATCGGCCCGGTGTCCTGCGGTATCGCCCAGATCTCTCCGTCGGATCCGCTGACCTGGCCCCAGGTCCAGTCCACGAACGTCGACTTGAGCGCGGAGGCCCCGTACGGGCGCAGATCCAGCAGGCTGTTGGTGATCGTGAAGGTGGGGATGGCCTGGTACTCGATCTGGACCATGTCCGGAGCGCCGCTGCCGGCCTTGAGGGCCGTGCGCAACTTCGTGTACTGGGGCGTGCCCTGACCGGCGTTGACGACCTTGATCTTGACGGCCGGGTACTTCTTCTCGAACAGCGCGACCTCCTTGGCGATGTTCGGGACCCACGTCCAGAACGTCAGCTCGGTCGGCGTCTTCATCGCCTTGTCGATGTCGGCCTGGGCGACCGGCTTGGCGGCGGCGGAGGAACCGCCCGAGTCACCGCCGCCGCACGCGGTCAGGGCGGCGCCGAGCGACAGGGCGCCCGTGGTGCTGAGGAACAGCCGACGGCTCATCGGCGAAGGGGTGGACGCAGAAGCGAAGTTGGGCATGGTGAACTCCCGCCGGAGGCGAAGATGGCGGCACGCCTGGCGAGGGCGTGCGGGCACGGTGAGATGGAGGAAGAGGGCGCACGGGTCGGCCGGGGCGCGAAGGCCGGAACGGGGCCGGGCGTGCGTATGGAGTCAGGGGAGGCCGGCGCGTACGTCGCGTACCGCGGAAGTCGCTGTCGCGGCCGGGTGGGGCGGGCCGCGGAAGGTCGGGGAAGACCTGGTGGTGCGGCCCGTCGTGTTCAGGTGCGGCTCGGCCGGCGTGGCCCGGGGCATGGTGCCGTCGGTGCGGTGTGGCGCCCGGGCCGAGGTGCCGGAGGTCAGGTGGCGGTCACTGTCCGGTGTGTCGGCCTCCCTTCGCGGGCGGTGCGCTCGACGCCCGCACGACGAGGTCGACCGGTGGGTCCCCGGCCGGCATCGGTGTCGCGTCCGGGTTCTCGATGGCGTGCACCAGACGCTTGAGC
The DNA here is from genome assembly GCF_044593635.1 of Streptomyces sp. NPDC051913. Lineage (NCBI taxonomy): Bacteria > Bacillati > Actinomycetota > Actinomycetes > Kitasatosporales > Streptomycetaceae > Streptomyces > Streptomyces sp. NPDC051913. Next base: position 181,323 of record NZ_JBIUCI010000012.1, read on the forward strand.
CCTTCCTGGGCCACGGCGTCGAAGGGCTGGCGCACCGTGGTCAGGGGAGGGGTGACATAGGCGGCGACGGGGATGTCGTCGAAGCCGACGACGGCGACGTCCTGCGGCACCCGCCGCCCGGCCTCGGTCAGCGCCCGGACGAGACCGATCGCCATGTCGTCGTTGGCGGCGAACACGGCGGTGACCTCCGGGTCCTGGGCCAGCTCCCGGCCCGCCGCGTATCCCGACGCGGCCGACCAGTCGCCCTCACAGACCGGTGGCACGGTCCGGCCGTGCGCGGTCAGCGCCGCCCGCCAGCCCTCCAGGCGGTCGCGGGCGGCGTACCACCGCTGCGGCCCGGCGAGGTGATGGACCGTCATGTGCCCTAGTTCCAGCAGGTGTTCGGTGGCGGCCCGGGCCATCGGTCCGGCGCCGCCGCCCGCGGTGAGCACGAGAGGCGCGGTCACCGGCGAGGGCGCGCCCAGTACGAGGACGGGTACGTCGACGCGGAGGGGGGTCTCTCCCTGGTCGCCGTCCTCCTCGATGGGCTCGGAGATGACGATGCCGTCCACGCCCTGGTCCAGGAGTGAGCCGACCGCGCCGGCGACGCCCGCCGGATCGCCCTCCATCGTGTTGACCACGCGCAGCGCGTACCCCGTGTCCCGTACGGCCCGCTCGACGCCCATGAGGAGCGAGGCGGGGCCGTAGAGAGCCGTGCCCAGGGTGACCACGCCGATGGAACGGGTGCGCCCCGAAGCCAGCGCCCGGGCGGCGTTGTTACGCCGGTACCCGAGCTGTTCGGCGGCGTCGAGGACGCGTCGGCGCACCTCGGCGGAGACGTACGGCTCGTCGTTGAAGACCCGGGACACCGTCTTCTGCGAGACCCCGGCGAGCCGGGCCACGTCCACGCCGCTCGGCGCCGCGGAGGTACCGCCGCGCTTCGTCCCTTGCGTCATGGTGTGTCTCCCGTCGACCGGCTGATCGCATCCGACTGTCGGCAGGCATCCTTCCAATGACTGCGCAGTCATGTCTACGCGGACATGTCTACGCAGTCATGCGGGGCGCGTCAAGAGTTCGGGACGGATGAAGTTGCCGACCGGCCCCGCGGGCTCGCCGGGGCCGGCCGGTGCGAGGGGGCGTGTCAGCTCAGGTCAGGACCAGCCAGCGGCGCCCGTCGATGAGCTCGCGTGCCGCGTCGAGGTGCCCGGCGTGGCACGCGGTCTCGGCGATGACGTGCAGCAATACGTCCCGCAGGCTGTGCAGGTGGGGCTCGCCGAACAGGTCGTGCGGCCACCACGCCGGGGCGGCGTCGGCAGAGGTGGACACGATCACGGCGTCGGCGCGTTCCGTCTCTCGCCGGTAGCCGTCCAGCACCTCCGCGGCCGGCACGTCCGGAGCCACCGTCCAGGCTTCGTCGCCGCTCGGCAGGCCCCGGATGACCTGCGCGTCCCCCGCTACGACGGCCCGGAACCAGAAGCGCTCGACATCCAGCGCGAGGTGCTGGACCAGGCCGAGGCAGTGCCATCCCGACGGGAGCACAGGACGTCGTAGCGCCTGCGCGTCCAAGCCGTCGAGGATGCCGAGCACATGGCGGCGCTGGGAGTGCAACACCCTGAGGAGTGCGGCCACTTCGCCGTCCCGCGGTGGTGATCCGATCATGACCCTCTCTGTTCCCCCGGAGTCCGTCCGGGCCTCTGCGGCCCCGGTCACTTGCGCCAGAACAGGTGGTGGGTCACACCGCTCGGGCTGGGCACGACCTCCAGATGGAACCGGTCCCGGAGTCCGTCGGGCGAGTCCCACAGCCGTAGCCCGGACCCGAACTTCACCGGGGCGACCGCCACATGCAGGGTGTCGACGAGGTCGGCGTCCAGGAACTGGCGGACGGTGGTCACCCCACCGCCGAGCCGGACGTCCTTGCCCTGGGCCGCCTGCCGCGCCTGCTCCAGGACGGTGGCCGGGTCGGCGTTCACGAAGTGGAACGTGGTGTCGGAGAGGGTGATCGAGGGGCGCGGGTGGTGGGTCATCACGAACACCGGGGTGCGGAAGGGGGGTTCGTCGCCCCACCAGCCCTGCCACTCGTGGTCCTGCCAGGGGCCGCGCTGGGGCCCGAACTTGTTGCGGCCCATGATCTCGGCACCGATGTTGTGCGTGAAGTCCCGGGTGAAGTAGTCGTCCAGGCCGCGGCTGCCGCCGGGATCGGTGCGGTTGGGCCAGCTCGCCGTCGCCCCGGCCCATGAGAACAGCCGCTGGGCACCGTCGAGACCGAACGGGTTCTCGAGGGTCTGGTCCTCGCCGGCGGCGACGCCGTCGCTGGAGACGTTGAAGTTCTGGACGCGCAATAGCTGGGGCACGGGTTCCTCCGGTGGCCATGACGACGGTGGTGTCGACAACAGTGGTGAGACTCTCCCGGTCCGGAAAACTCATCGCCACCCGAGTCGGCAAGGGCTCACGTCTCCTGCGCGGGTATGTGCTCCTGCTCCTGCCGGGCCACCCCCGCCGCGTGCTCCAGGGCATGGTCGATGAACCGGCGGGAGTTGGCCGGCAGGTTACGGGACGACAGCCAGGCGATACCGATGTCCCGGGTGGCCTCCACGTCGGTGACCTGGAGATAGGTGGGGGCGCGACGGGAGGGCGGCGGAGCGGCCGAGTGCGGGCGGGGGAGGAGCGAGACGCCCAGGCCCGCCGCGACCAGGCCCCGCAGGGTCGCCACCTCGTCCCCCTCGAAACCCGCGCGCGGAGTGAACCCGGCCGTCCGGCACAGGGCTTCGGTGACGGCACGCAGACCCTGTTCATGGCGCAGCATGATGAACGGCTCGTCGGCGACCTCGGACAGCCGGGCCCGCCGGCGCTGGGCCAGCCGATGCCCCGGTGGCACGGCCAGCCACAGCGGCTCGACCAGGAGGCGCCGCCAGGCGACCAGGGCATGGCCGGGGTCCTCGGCGGTGAGGAGCAGGTCGGCCGTGCCGTCCAGGAGGGCCTGGAGCAGGACGGCCTCGCCGCCCTGGCGCAGTTCGAACCGGGCGAGGGGGAACCGCTCCCGGTAGCCGGTGATCAGCGGCGGCAGCAGCCAGGTGCCCAGCGAGTGCAGGAACGCCAGCGGGATCAGGCCGGACTCGGGGGACACTGTCTCCCGCACCGCCCGCAGGCCGAGGTCGATCCGGTCAAGGGCCGCGTCGACGTGCTCCTTGAAGACCTGACCCGCCGGCGTCAGCCGCAGTACCCGGCCCACCTGCTGGAACAGCTCGGCCCCCACCTCGCGCTCCAGCCGTCGCAGGGCCCGCGAGAGGGCCGGCTGGGTCAGATGCGCCTGTGCCGCGGCGTGCGTCACGGTCGCGCCCTCGGCCACGGCCCGGAACGACCTCAGTACCTGCACGTCCATGAAAACCATGCTACTGACGCATGAGTTTCCGCGTATCCAGGCATTGGACGCATCGAATCCGGCAAGACGACGATGGAAGCCGAATTCCACTCGATGGAAGCCGAACCCCGCCCCACCCTTTTCCTGGAGAACACGATGAGCACCCGGTGGAACCCGCAGACCCGAGGCTTCGAGACATCGGCCCGTGGCCGCGCCGTCCTCGCCGACCCCCGCCTGAACCGCGGTACGGCCTTCAGCGCACCCGAACGACGCGCCCTCGGCCTCGACGGTCTCATCCCGCCCCGGGTGCTGACCCTGGACCAGCAGACCGACCGCGCCTACGGGCAGTACACCGCGCAGCCCAGCGATCTGGCCAAGCACGTGTACCTGACCGCACTGCACGACCGGAACGAGGTCCTGTTCTACCGGCTGGTGAGCGACCACCTCTCCGAGATGCTGCCCATCGTGTACACGCCGACCGTCGGCACCGCCATCGAGCGCTACAGCAACGAGTACCGGCGCCCGCGCGGCATCTACCTCTCGGTCGACGCCCCCGAGGACATCGAACCCGCCCTGCGCGCCTCCGGCCTCACCGCCACGGACGTCGACCTGGTCGTGGCGACGGACGGCGAGGCCATCCTCGGCATCGGCGACGGGGGCGTGGGCGGCATCGACATCTCGGTGGGCAAGCTCGCCGTCTACACGGCCGCCGCCGGCATCGACCCGGCCCGCACCCTCGCCGTCGTCCTCGACGTCGGCACCAACCGCGAGCAACTCCTCGACGACCCGCTCTACCTCGGCAACCGGCACCCCCGGGTGGACACGGCGACGTACGACGCGTTCGTCGACGCCTACGTCACCACCGCCGGCCGCCTCTTCCCGGACGCGCTGCTGCACTTCGAGGACTTCGGGCCGGCCAACGCCCGCCGCGTCCTCGACCGTTACCGCCAGGAGCGGTTCGTCTTCAACGACGACATCCAGGGCACCGGCGCGGTCAACCTCGCCGCCGTCCTGTCCGGCGTCCGGGCCAGCGGACTGCCGCTGCGCGAGCACCGGGTCGTGGTCCTCGGCGCGGGCACGGCCGGCATGGGGGTGGCCGACCAGCTCCGCGACGCCCTGGCCGGGGACGGGCTCACCCGCGAGGAGGCCACCCGCCGGTTCTGGGCCGTGGACCGCCACGGGCTCCTCACCGAGGACCAGGACGGCCTGCGCGACTTCCAACGCCCCTACGCCCGCCCCGCCGCCGAGGTCCGCGACTGGCGGCGTGACGACGACCTGGGCGGCATCCCCCTGGAAGAAGTGGTCCGCAGGGTCCGCCCCACCGTCCTCATCGGCACCTCGGGCCAGGGCGGCGCCTTCACCGAGAGCGTCGTGCGCGCCATGGCGGAGCACGCCGACCGCCCGATCATCCTGCCGATGTCCAACCCGACCCGGCTCGCCGAGGCCGTCCCCGCCGAACTGCTGGACTGGACGGACGGCCGCGCCCTGGTCGCCACCGGCAGCCCCTTCGAACCGGTCACCCGGGACGGCGTCACCCACCGCATCGGCCAGGCGAACAACGCGCTGGTCTTCCCCGGCCTGGGACTGGGTGCCGTCGTCGCCCGCGCCACCCGCGTCACCGACGGCATGCTCGCCGCCGCGGCCCACGCCGTCGCGGCCCAGGTCGACCCGACCGCGCCGGGAGCGCCCATCCTGCCGCTGACCAGCGAACTGCGAGACACCTCCACCGCTGTCGCCGTCGCCGTGGCCCGCGCGGCGGCCGAGGACGGAGTCGCCCGTGCGACCGTCGACGACACGATCGAGCAACGGGTCCGCGAAGCCATGTGGGAGCCGGTGTACCGACCCGTGACCGCGATCTGACGGCCGGGTGCGGGGCCGACCGGCCAGCTGCTAACGGTCTGCCTCGGCCGCGGTGTGCAGCTGGTACACGTTGAACGCACGCCGGATGACGGGCTGGGCGACGTTGCGGACGCGTACGCCCCCGGCCGTCGTCCCGTGCTCGGTGCCCATGTGGGCGTGGCCGTGGACGGCGAGGTCGGCGCCGCCGGTGTCGATCGCCTCGGCCAGGAGGTAGCTGCCGAGGAACGGGTAGATCTCCAGGGGTTCACCGGCGAGGGTGTCGGCCACGGGGGAGAAGTGGGTGAGCGCGACCCGGGCCTCGCAGCCCCGCTTGCGGAGCTCGTCGAGTGATTCCCGCAGCCCGTCGGCGCAGCGCCGGGAGTAGCGGACGAACTGCTTCATCAGGGGCTCCCCGAACTCGCCCGCGCTGCGGCCCACGAACCCGCCGCCGAACCCCTTGGTCCCGGCGACTCCGACGCGCGTGCCCGCGCAGTTCAGGACCGTTGCCCGTCCCTCCAGGACGGTCACGTCGGCGTCCTGGAGGATCTCGGTGACCTTCTCGGGCTGTTCGTCGTGGTGGTCGTGGTTGCCGAGCACGGCCACGACCGGCACCGCCAGCCCCCGTACCTCCCGAGCCACCACACCGGCCTCCTCCGGTGTGCCGTGGCGGGTGAGGTCGCCGGCGAGCAGCAACAGGTCGGCACAGTCGGGCAGGGTGTCGAACGCGGGCCGCAGCAGCCCCTGGCTGTCGGCACCCATGTGGATGTCGCCCACGGCGGCGACGCGGATCACGGCAGCTCCTCGGCATGATCGGGCGAGGTGTTCTCGGCGACGACGACATCGCTGTGCACGGCGAGGTCGGCCAGTTCCTGGCGGGCGGTGTGCAGCAGGACGTCGCGGCACCGGGTGGAGGGGACCGTGCCGGTGAGCACCACCATCCGGCCCCGCACCTCCACGCGTACGCCCAGTTCACCGAGTTCTCCGGCGGCCAGGCGCTCGCGGAGGTGGGCGACGCGGTACTCGACGTTTCCGGCGGGGTCGCTCATCGGGGCACCTCTTCGCGCTGCTGGGGTGGGATGACGTCCAGCCGTTCCAGGAAGTAGAGGAAGGCGTCGGGCATGGGGGCGCCCGCGCAGGTGCGGCGTACGTCGTCCCAGTCGATCTTCTCGCGCAGGGTGCGGGCGATCGGCAGCACGGCGCCGAAGTCGCAGTGGTGCTCGGAGAAGGCCGCCATCAGGCTGCGGATGAGGTCGGTCGGAGCCAGGACCGGCATGTGCACGGACTCCACGGACAGTTCCTCGGCCCGGGCCAGCAACTCCGTGGTGACCGGCTGGTGGGCCAGTTCGAAGATGAGGTCGACCTGCTGGCCGAGGCAGGTGGCCTTGAGCAGCCAGTCCTCGGGCGGCCTGCGCACCGGCAGTCCGGCCGCGCGCAGCGCCCGCGCCACCGCCTCGGCGTCCTCGGGGCGGATGCAGAAGTCGACGTCGTGCTGGAGGTTCTGCACACCGCCGTGCGCGTACACGGCGACACTGCCGGCCAGGGCGAACGGATATCCCGCCTGTTTGAGCAGCGCCCCGGTCCGTTTCGCGGCCCGCAGGATCGCCTGGTTGCGGTCGAGCGGAAGCTGCTCGACGTCGGTGTCGTTCGCGAGGGCGTCGTGCGCGGGCGCACGGCCTCGGAGGGCGGTCTGCGGTTCCTCCGGGGCGAGGTGCAGTTCCGCCACGTCGGTGCGTCGGCCGGACGGGTCGTCGCCGTGCTGCGTCATCGCTGCCCCTTCCTGTCCGGGCGAGGGTGTCCCGAGTACCCGCCGCACGGTCCCCGACACGGGCTACGCGATCAGCGCCACCACATGCTCATGCTCCTGTCGACTCTCCGTCACTGCCCGAGCCGTCTGCGTCGGGCGCATCGTCGCGTTCGCCCTCCGCCTGCGAGGGCGTCGTACGCTCCGGGGCCGGACCGTCGGTCCGGTTGCGGGTGTCGGCCTCCTCCGGCTCACCCTCGGCCTGTGACGGGGTCTGGTCGCTCATCGTGATCACTCCTGATGGGGTGCCGATCGACCCGCCGGGTACCCCGGTCGGCGGCGGGCGACACGACGGGGCGGGGCGGGGCGGCCGGGGGAACGACGGCCGTGTGCTCACCCCACGGCCGTGGCAGGCTGCCACGTCGCCTCCACCAGGGCCCGCTCCGTGCCGGTCAGGTAGACGGCCGCGGCGAGCCACGCCCGCGCGTACCCGTCCGGATCGGATTGCTGGCTCCGACCGAACACGTCGCGGCTGCGCCGGTCGGCCTGCGCGGCGAGCGCGTCGGCCAGGTCCGCGGCCGTCCGGAAGCCGCTGCGGCGCAGGGCCGCGGCCCCCGAGGCCCGGTCACCCTCGCGCGCGGGCTCGGCGGCGGCCCGGCGTCCACCGGACACGGCGACCTCGACCAGCCGCCGCAGCCGCCACAGCGGTGCCTGCGCCACCGGGTCCGGCGGCGGCTCGGACGGGCCCGTCACCGGCGGCAGTTCGTCGGCCGGTGGGAAGTGGGCGCCTTCGAGGCGGTCGTAGCCCAGATCGGCGTGCCCCCTCCACTCCGGCGGCAGCCGCAGGGTCGCCGAACCGTCCGGCAGGGGACCCACCGCGAGCGGCCGCAGCGTCGCGGCGCGGTCGGGGTCGAGACGCCCCACGACCCGCAACCGCAGCCCCGGCCGCGAGGCCAGTTTGCGGAAGTTGACCGCATGGGCCAGGCCGGGGTGGCTGTTGGCCGGCACCAGCCGGATCAACGGGCCCTCCTCCGCGGCTGCCCCGTCGCCTCGCAACTCCCGTGCGAACAGGTGGTCCTCGTTGGCTCCTACGACGACCAGGTCGCAGCCGATGAGTTCCTCCGCCTGCTGTCCCGACCGCTCAGGATCGGTCGCCGTGCCACCCGCGAGCCGTGCCGCCGCGGTCTCGGCCAGCGGTCGGGAGAAGAACTGGCCGAGCGGGTCCGACGTCCAGGACAGACCCGGCACCGGAGTCGCGCGCACTCCCTTGCCCGCACCGAGACGACCGTCCGGGGAGAGTGTCGCGCCGGAGATCAGCAGTCCGCCCCGGGAGAGCTGTGCGTGATCGAGGCTGCCGGAGCCGAGTGCGACGGTGGCCGTGGCCGCACCCCGTGCCCGGGAGGGGCCGCCGGGCTTGACGTCGGCCACGGAGAACCAGCGCCCGTCGTCGGCCAGGACATGGGTGACGACCCCGCCGTAACCGGTCGCCGAGATCACCGGTTCCCGGCACACGCCGTGGACCCGCAGCCCGCCGCCGGGCCGGTAGGCGCGCCGCGCGGTGCCGACCAGGGCCGGGTCGGGGTCGGCGGCGGCCAACAGGCCGCTGGTGAGGAGCAGTTCGCGCAGTGCCGCCACCAGGTCGGTCAGCCGGTGGCCGTCATGACGGGCACGGGCGGCGCGCACCGCCCGGACGACCCGTAGGGCGGCGGCCTCCGGTCGGTGCAGCCCGGCGAGCCGGGCGGTGTGCGCGGCTCGGAGCAACTCGGCCTGGGGCACGGCGCCCGCCCCGGGCACCCCGGCGGCCAGCATCGCCGCGGCCGCGGCCCACAGCGCGGTGGCGGCCGTCACCTGCGCGGGGGTCGGCCCAGCGGCGGACACCTCGGCGGCCTCCGCCGGTGGCGTGACGGCGTGGTTCGCGTCCTCGCCTTCGTCGGGCGTCCGCGTCTCGCCGTCCTGCGGCGGGGTGTCCGGCGTCCCGGCGGTCAGGTCCGGGTCGGCCACCGGAGCGGCACCGAGGACCGCCGCGCGATGCAGGCACCGCGGCGCGAGCAGACAGCTGCACCGGGCCTGATCGTCGTCCGTGACCGCGCCCGAGGGCCCGGTCATGAGCGTGACCTCGGCGTCCTCACCGCAGCGCACACGCCGTACGCCGCCTTCGACGGTGACGGGCAGCGCCGTGTACGCCTCGATGGTGGCGTCCAGCTTCTTGCGCAGCCGGGACGTGAGCTGTTCCACGGCGGCGGCGACCACCTCGGGTGCCACGGGTGGCAGTTCGGTGTTCATCGGGTTTCTCCGCGCAGACGGTCGCCCACCCAGCGGGCGAGGGCGAGGGGGCTGAGGGCGGCGACCGGCATACCGGCCGCGACGAGCTGCCGGGCCACCGGGACCGAGTAGCGCGGGGTGCCGGTGTCGTCGAGGGCGGCGCAGCCCATCAGCTGCACCCCGGAGTTGGCGAGGGCGCGTACCTCGCCGAGGAGTCCGCCGAGCGGATACCCCTCCTCGAAGTCGCTCACCACCACCACCAGGGTCCGGCTGGGGACGGTCACCAGGGACCGGGCGTGTGCAAGGCCCGCCGCGATGTGCGTGCCGCCCCCGACCCGCACCTCCAGCAGCAGCGACAGCGGGTCGTCGACGCGGTCCGTCAGGTCGATCACTTCCGTGGAGAAGGCGAGGAAGTGCGTGCTCAGCGTGGGCACTCCACCGAGGACGGCCGCGGTGAGTGCCGACCAGACGACGGACGCCTCCATCGATCCGGACACGTCGACCACCAGGATCAGCCGCCAGTCCGCCTCCCGGCGGGAACGGGTGCTGAACACGGGCCGCTCCGGGACGATCAGGGTGCGGCCGTCCTCCGTCCTGCGGGCGTGGGCGAGGTTCGCCCGCAGCGTGCGCGGCAGGTCGATCCGGCCTCCCGGACGGCGCGTGGGGCGCGGGGTGGCCAGGCCTGTCAGGGCCGGGCGCAGACGGGTGGCCAGTTCCTTGGCCAGCTCGTCGACCAGCCGGCGCACCAGCGGCCGCAGCCGGGCCAGTTGCTGCTCGGGCATGCCGCCGGCCAGGTTCAGGACGGACGTCAGCAGGTCGACCGAGGGACGCACGGCGCGCGGGTCGAGCTCGGCCAGGACGTCGGTACGGCCCTGGTCGGCGGCGCGGGCCAGGACCTCCTCGCGGACGTCGGCGCCGAACAGCGCGTCGAGCTCCTCGGACCAGTCGCGGGCGGTCGGGAAGGACGCGTCCTGCCCGCCGCCCTGTCCGCTTTCGCGGCCGAGGTCCGTGGAGCCCTCGCCGCGTCCGGTGCCGTACAGCTCGTCGAGCGCGTGCGCGTAACGGCGGGCGTGCTGCGGGAGTTTCTCGCTCTCGCGGCCGAGCAGCAGCCGCCAGCGGTCGGTCGGCGTGAGGTGGTGGGCCGAGGAGGGAGGCGGCGTTGCCGGTGCGTCGGAGGTCTTCGGCGCGGTCCCGTCCTCCGCCGTGGGCAGGCTCGTGCCGAGGGGCGGGCGCAGCGACTCGACCGTCCGGCGGCCCGCCGCGTCGGCGGCCGTCCACAGGGCGAGCAAGTGCGGTGAGGCGCCGAGCGCCAGGTCGAGACGGTCGCCCAGACGGTCGGTGACGGTGTCCAGGAGCCGGTCACGGCCGGCCGGGCTGAGGGTGTCGAACCCACCGCGCAGGGCGGGCAGCCGGTCGAGGAATCCCTGATCGGCGAGTGTGTCGACGCGGTCCATCAGGGGGTCGAGCGCGGTCGGCGCCGACTGCAGCAGCGGGGCCGCCCCGCCGAGCAGGCCGGCGAGCCGGCGGCTCAGCGCATGCCGCTGGTCCGGCCCGGTGGCGGTGTCGATCCAGCCGGCGGCCCGGGAGCCCAGGGTGTCCGCGTCGTCCAGGTCGAGCAGGACGCGGGCGGCGAGCGCGGCTCCCTGGACGAGGGGGGATCCGGTGCGCGCGAGATCGTTCAACGCCTCGTCCATGCGCAGACCGAGCCGGTGCTCGCCCGCGCGTGAGGCGAGGGCGATGAGGGCGCCCGCGTCCTCGGGGTCGTCGCTGCCCGCAAGGCCCGGCAGGGAACGCACGGCCGACTCCAGGAGTTCGGCGGCGAGTTCGGCCGCCGACCGCCGGCTCTCGGGTGTGGTGCCGGGCAGATGGCCTCGGCGCAGTGCCTCCAACAGGTCGAGGGCGGTGAGGAGTTCGGGGAGGGTGGCGCAGGCGGGGAGCACCTCGGCGGCGTCCGCGAGGCGCTCGGCGACCAGCGCGGGCAGGTCGCACCGGGCGGCGCCGCGGAGCCCCGCGAGCACGAGGGCGCTGGTGGGGCCGCCTTCCGCCGACTCCCTGCGGAAGGTCTCCCGCAGGGTGCCCTCGGCGGCCAGCGCCGCGGTGACACCCCGGATGCCGGCCAGATCCAGGCGGACGGGCACGGCAGGGGTCCACGCCAGCCGCCAGCGGGTGGTGAGCGCGGCCCCGTCGCCCGTACCGGACACCTGGACCGGTTCGCCGTAGCCGGTGCCGCAGACGGCGAGGCGTTGGAGGAGGATCTCGCGGCGGCCGTCGAGGGCCGAGCGCAGCGGGTCGAGCCGCAGTTCGCGCGCGGCGGGCTCGTCGGGTCCCGGCAGTCGCAGGGCGGCGAGTTCCGCCTCGACGGCCGGGCCGAGCCCGGAGCGGGGCGTCCCCGGGGCGACCCGGCCCCGGTCGGTGCCGACGAGCACCGTCTCCAACGCCTGGGCCAGGGCCCGGCCGCGGCCCAGGGGTTCGCCCTGGCCCATCACGGTCGTCAGCGCCTCCAGCACCTCGCCGCGGCCGGGCGCGGCGAGCCCCCGCAGTCGGGCCAGGTCACCCGCGACCCGCAGGGTCTCCCGGGCCTCGCCCGTGCCGGCCACATGCCCGGCGGCGCGCAACTCCCGGCACACGTCGGTGATCGCCCGAGCGGCGGCCTCGTACAGGCGCTCGGGATCGCCCCCGGCGGTGAACACCGCCTGCTGCCAGCGCGGATCGCGGATGCCGGCCGGGTATCCGGAACGGGAGTCGAGCAGGTCGAACGCGTAGGGCACGAGGGACGTGACGACTGAGGGGTGCGCGTCGTCGGGGGCGGGCGCGCCCGGCGCCGGTGCCTCGGCGGCATCGACGGCCAACGCCGGTGCGTGGAAGGCGCCGACGACGGCCGCGACCCGGCGCCCCCCGCGCGCGGCGCGGGCGATCGTCTCGCGCATACGGGCCTCGCGCGCCAGGTCCACCGCGGGTACCCCGCCCGTGGACTCGGCGTCCCGGCGCAGCGCCCAGCCGACGCCCAGGGCGGCCCGGCGTACGGCCTCGGGGGCGCACCCCGGGGCGAGGACCTCCACGGCGCGGTCCCACATGTCGTCGCCGTCCCGGCCGGTTCCGGCCGCGGTGAGCGCCGCCGCGAAGGCGGTCGGCGCCTCGGCGGCCGGGACGCGGGCGTCCCCGGTCGGCGTGTCGCCCCAACGCGGGTCGGACATCGGCAGGTCGCAGCACACCACCTCCACCCCGCGCTCCCGGGCCCAGCGGACCGCGGCGAGTTCGGGGGAGAAGTCGGCGAAGGGGTAGAAGCCGAGCCGCCCGCTCTCACCGGCCCCGGCCAGCGCGACCGGTGCCACGGTGCCGGGCGCGCCGAGATGGGTCAGCCAGGGCTGGAAGTCGGCGGGGAGTTCTATGCAGACGACCTCGGCACCCGAGGCGTCCAGCAGGGCGGGCACCGCGGCGGCGAGCGCCGGGCTGTGGTGCCGTACACCCAGCAGGTACGGCGCCACCGAGTCGGCGAGGGCGGTGAGGGCCGCCCTCGGTTCCTGAACGCGTGTCACCGGAGGTTCTCCCGCAGGTCCCAGAGCCGACGCCAGGTCGCCGACCCGTCCTCGGCACGGCGGCGCACCGGACCGTCCCAGTAGCCGAGCAGCCGCGCGTGATCGGCCGGGTCGTCCTTGCGGACCACGCCCAGCAGATGGCCGGGTACCAGGTCGAGCGAGTCCCCGCCCGGAAGGTAGGCGGCGGCCACGCCCAGGGAGGCGGCGACCTGCACCGCCTCGGCGGTGGACATCACCGTGCCGGGACGCTCCACGTCCCAGCCCTCGGCCGAGCGTCCGGCCCGCAGGTCGCGGAAGACGGTGACCAGGACGTCGAGGACCGCGTCGTCGACGCCGAACGCCGCGCCCGCTCGCTCGACGGCCGCCGTGGCCTGCCGCTTGACGAGGGCGGTCTCCGCCTCGACGTCCGCGATCGGGTGCACGGTCTCGAAGTTGAAGCGGCGCTTGAGGGCGGCGGACATCTCCGAGACCCCGCGGTCGCGGAGGTTGGCGGTGGCGATGACCGTGAACCCGGGAGCGGCGGCCACCTGCGCGTCCTCGGTGCCGGACAGCTCGGGCACGCTCATCCGCCGGTCGGACAGGATCGACACCAGCGCGTCCTGCACCTCGGGCAGACAGCGGGTGATCTCCTCGACGCGGGCCACCTGTCCGGCGCGCATCGCGGCGAGCACCGGTGAGTCCACCAGCGCCTGCGGGGTCGGGCCCTGGGCGAGGAGCAGGGCGTAGTTCCAGCCGTAGCGCAGCGCGTCCTCGGTGGTGCCCGCGGTGCCCTGCACGGTGAGGGCGCTGGTGCCGCTGACGGCCGCCGACAGCAGCTCGGACAGCATCGACTTGGCGGTGCCGGGCTCGCCGACGAGCAGCAGTCCGCGTTCTCCGGCGAGAGTGACCACGCACCGCTCCACCAGGGCGCGTTCACCGACGAACTTGGGGGCGACGACCAGCTCGTCCGGCAGCTCGGGGTGTGCCTCGGGCAGCTTGAGGGCCTCGCCGCCGCTGCCGCACACGAAGGTGATCACGGCACGGGGCGTCAGCAGCCAGCCGGGCGGACGGGGACCGTCGTCGTGGGCGGCGAGGAAGGCGAGTTCGGTGGCGAAGCGTTCTTCGGCGGGCAGGGTCTGCCGGGGCGGGAGGGCCGTCGCCGTGTCGGTCAGGGGCATGGAGGTCCTTGCTCGATGGGTCGGTCGGTGTGGGGTGTGCGTGGGGGGATCGGGGCGCCCCCCCACAACCGGCGCGCCCCCCGCGGAGACAACTAAAACCCCGGCGGACACCCCCCCCAAAAAAAAAACACCCAAAACCGGCGCCCCACCCAC